>JBJMMB010000304.1:0-2684 GCA_045805005.1 Chloroflexia bacterium | reverse complement strand
GGTCGCGGTAGACGGGGAAGCGGACGTGGTGTTCGCGGCCCGCGAGGTCGAGGAGGTCTTCGCGGGTGGCGTCTTCGGGGACGGCGGCCATCTCGGTGCGGGGGACCATGAGGGCATGGGCGGTCTGGTCGCCGAGGGCCAGGGCGCGGCTGACAATGTCGGCTTCGGCGGGCTCGACAAGGCCGGCCTTGGTGGAGGCGCGGACCAGGTAGCGCAACTCCTCGACGGAATGGACGCTCTCCTCTCCCCCGCCGGGTTGGAGGCCGAAGATGCGGAGGACCAGGTTGCCCGTGCCGTTGAGCACGAAAATAAAGGGCCGGAAGATGCGGAGAAATATGGAAGTGGGGAGGGTGACGATGAGGGCAGTGGTCTCGGGCTTTTGGAGGGCGAGGCCTTTGGGGGCAAGCTCACCGAGGACGATGTGGAGGCCGGTGATGAGGGTGAAGGCCACGGCCACGGCGATGGCGTGGGAGCCTGCGACGGCCCACTCGGTGGGGAGTATGAGTTCGAGGACGGGGTCTACGATATGGGCGAGTGCGGGTTCGCCTATCCAGCCGAGGGCCAGGGAGGCCATGGTGATGCCAAGCTGGGTGGCGGCTATATAGGTGTCGAGGTGTTCTAGGGCGTGCTTCACTACAAGGGCGGTGCGGTGGCCCTCGGCGACGAGTTGCTCGATGCGGCTGCGGCGCACGGCCACGAGGGCGAACTCGGTGGCGACGAAGAAGCCGTTAATGAGGACGAGCAACAGCACCGCGACGAGGCCGATCCAGGGAGGGAACTCGGGTAGCTGCCACTGGAACCCACCCGTGTCTTGAAGGGTCAGCCGGGTGGGCCATGCTGGGGTTGGTGGGGTAGAAAGATACATGCGGTGCGCGGGGGATTGCCTGATGTGGACGTGGCGGTAGGGCGTTGTGGTTGGTAAGCTATTGTACGCGAAGTGAAGTGGGGCGTGCAATTTGGGGGGAAGGGAAGACTGGGGCCAGGTAGTCAAAGTCGCAAGGTGTAGGGGCGACCCTGTGTGGTCGCCCTCTGTGGGTTCGCCAACGACCAGGGCGCAGCAAGGGGCGCCCCTACGGGTTTGGGTGGTAGACGAACGGGGCGCAGCAAGCGGCGCCCCTACGGGTTTGGGTGGCATACATGCAGGATCGCCCCTACGATTCGTCCTTAGTGTGTGACTTTGGCACAGCCATGAGGCCTACAAGAGGCGAGGGCTTCGGACACCGCAGGGGAACGGGAGGTGTTGAATGGAGAGGGAGATCGCGGTCGATACGAGCGACGAGGGGATGGTGAGGGCTATCGAGGATAACCTGTGCGAGTGCTGCCGCAGCCTGGGCGGGTTGGAGGGCGCCACGCTTTATGACGACCCGGAGATGGTGTATGTGGTTACGGGGCGACCGGGGAGCTTTTTCAACTGCGTGGCCCGAGCGCGGTTGGCGGCGGGGCCCGTAGATGCCCGTGTCGAGGAGGCGGTGGGGCGTTTCAGGGCGCGGGGAGTGGCGGGGCGATGGTGGACCGGCCCGTTGACGACGCCGGCTGACCTGGGTAGCCGGCTGGAGGAGCACGGCTTCGGGCCTCGGCTTGATGCACCTGGTATGGGGCTCGACCTGGCGGGGATGGGGGAGGAGGTTGAAGAGCCACCGGGAGTGGACATCGAGCATGTGGAGGACCAGGCGAGGCTCGCGCAGTGGAGCTTTGTGTGCTCGCGGGGGTTTGGTATGGGGGAAGTGGAGGTGCGGGCGTGGCACGAAGCGTACGCGGAAGTGGGCCTGGGGCCGGAGTTGCCCTGGCAGCACTTCGTGGCTATCAGGGAGGGAGAGCCGGTGGCTACCTCGTCGTTGTTCCTGGGCGGTGGGGTGGCGGGGCTGTACCATGTGGTGACGATGCCGGTGGCGCGGGGGCAGGGGATCGGGGCGGCGGTGACGGCGGTGGCGCTGCATTCGGCGCGGCGGTTGGGGTACAGGATCGCGGTGCTGCAGGCCACCGAGATGGGCGCGCCGGTGTACCGGCGGCTGGGCTTTCGCGAGTTTTGCACGCTGGGGTTGTATTTCCTGGGGTAATTACGAATTACGAATTACGAGTTGCTGATTGTGGTCGGCCTAACTTGTAATTGGTAATTTGTAAGCCGTAATGCCGGAACGGAGGTATTTGCCGGTGAAGGATTCGGCCATAAGGGCGATGGCCTCCGGTGTGCCCTCGGCAACCAGATAGCCTCCGGCCTCACCGCCTTCCGGACCCAGGTCGATGATCCAATCGGCGGCGCGGATTACATCGATGTTGTGCTCGATGACGACGACGGTGTTGCCGCCATCGACTAGACGCTGCAATACCTCGAGGAGGCGGGCCACATCGGCGGGGTGCAGGCCGGTGGTGGGCTCGTCCAGCAGGTAAAGGGTGCGGCCCGTGCCGTGGCGGGGGAGCTCTTTGGCCAGCTTGATACGCTGGGCTTCGCCGCCGGAAAGAGTGTTGGCCGGTTGGCCAAGTTGTAAATAACCTAAGCCAACATCGACCATGAGGGAGAGGCGGGCGGCTACCGGGGGATCTGCTCGTCCGGCGACCGGTCGATGGTGCCGATCCGCTCGCCGTTCTCGCGCGGCGGCTCGGCCCGCGGCCTGGGCGGCGGGATGCTCCGGCGCAAGTTCGCGGCGCGGTCCCTCAGTTGGTTCGCGGTGCTCATCGTCGTCGCC
>JBJMMB010000303.1:0-4776 GCA_045805005.1 Chloroflexia bacterium | reverse complement strand
GGAGCTTATCTCAATGCTCAGGCGGGTCTTGCCGATGCCGGGTGGTCCTGTGAGAGTGAGCAGCCGGACCTCAGGACGACGAAGCAACTCGACAGCAGCCTCAACTTCGTGCCTTCTACCGATGAGAGGAGTAGGCTGGATAGGTAGATTGTGGCTGAACGAGCGAGGCTCGACAGGTTCAGACGGCTGCCTGGGCAGAGCAACGAGTGGCGGCTGCGACATGGCCGACCTCTAGTGTGAAGCTACGGTATGGCACGAGCAGTTCCGATAGACCATTCTGAGTACCCTATTATATAGCATGCCTGGCGCGAGAGAGGATTGTTATCCGCTTCGATGTGGAGGTCAGGCGGCTGCCTGGGCTGTGCGGGGGCCAGGAAGGAGACGCCGGGGAACAGGGGGAACAGGGGGAACAGGGGGCTTGCCGGATTAGCCTTCAGATTCATGACATGTCACCTCACGATGGGGAGAGTCCTCTTTTTCTTCGGGCGGTCTTACAGCCCGGAAGCTCCGGTACAGGGCCAGGTCGTACACTATTTTGAGGCCGCCGGCGAGGACGAAGGGAGCCGCGAGAAACGACATGCCAATCAACGCTCCGGATAAGACCGGGGAGATGGAACTGGCGGCTGTGCGCGCAACCGTGGTGATGCCCGCGGCCGCCGAGCGTTCGTCCGGGTCCACCACCGCCATCGTATAGGACTGCCGGGTGGGCACGTCCATCTGGGAGATGCTGAAGCGGGCCAGTAGCACAGCAATGGCGAGGGGTAAACTGGGCATAAAGGGCACCAGTATCAGCAGGATGTTAGATGGAATGTGGGTCCAAACCATCGTATTGATAAGGCCAAAGCGCGCAGCTATGCGAGCAGCCGCCAGGGCCGAGAATCCGGCCAGGATATTGGCCCCGAAGAAAATGACCCCAAGAAGCGCCGGTTCTACTCCATATTGCAGGTGGAACCAGTAGGCTATCAGGCTCTGAACCACCAGCCCACCGGCAAAGGCGTCGAGCATGAACAGGCTGGATAGGTGCAACACTACGCCCCGCGAGCGATGCAGCCCGAAGAAACCTGAGCGAGCGGCAGGCGCACCGGGCCTGGCAGGTTCGGCAACTCCACCGGCTAATCTCTGCCCGGAGGTTGGAGGCGTTGCCGCCTGTGTTGCCAACCGGACTTCGGCCTGGGGTGAGAGGTTCAGGAACCGCAGCGCGAGCACCACACCGAGCAGCGTGTACCCTATGAGCACCACCCTGTAGCTTTCGAGGGGCACAACACCCTTGGCTTGTAGCAGGCCAACTAACGCCCCGCTGCACAGAGCGCCCAGCGCTGTAGCGAAAGAGCCCGCCAGGTTGTACCAGGCGAAGATGGCAGTGCGGCTCCGGTCAGGGGCAGTTTGCGGAAGGATGGCCTGCTCAATCGACAGGAAGGGGCCGACCTCCTTGTCGCTCGGGCTGATGGTGCCGATGATAGCCGCCGCCGCGAGGAACACGATGTTGTTGGTGAGTGCGAACACAGCCCCGGCGAAGATCATGAGCCCTGCACCCAACAGCAGCATTTTCTTCCGCCCCACGCGGTCGGCAGTGCCCGCTATGAGCAGCGAGATCACGGCATCGCCCACTAGTGTGGCCGTGATAAGAAGGCCTATCTGCTCACTGCTCAATCCAAGCTGCGCCAGATACAGCGCCAGCACCACAGAGAGGGCACCGTAGGCAAACATGCGCACGGCCCGCGTCGTGAAGAGCAAGCGGCCGTCGCAATCGAGGGTACGCAGGGCGTGCGTTTCGGGCAACGTGAGCAGGCCCTGCGTACCCTTACGGGGGGTTTGAGACGTGGACGTTTCAGGCGAGGTGGATGAAACAGGCTGCTTCAGGACTTGAACGCCCCTTCCGGTTTGCCCTGCCGCACCATCTCTTTACAGTAGGCGTAGAGGGCGTCGTACACGACCCACTCGGCGGCGTTTTGCTCGTGGTCGTCCTTGTAGTCCAGGTGCCGGAAACCCTCGGCGATAGCTTCCAGCCCCGCGCCCTCCGGCTGATTCCACAATGTGTTGTCGGTGTCGGCGCCGTTGACGATTTTGCCCAGCAGCACTAATGCCGGGTCCTCAGTCAGCCGATACTTCTTCAGAATAGCCTCGAACGAGCATTCCTTGCCATGATGGCCTAACTCCACCCCTTTTACGTCGTACGGGGTGGCTCCTTCGCGCTCGGCTACCTCCATGACCTGGTCGCCGGGCACGAACAGGAACTCCGCCTGCGGGTCGACAAACTTCTTGATGAGCCAGGGACAGGCCACCCTGTCCACCTTGACGTGTTCTCTGGTAATCCATTTCATCGATTTGTCCTCCTGGATTGATGTATGTATAGATGGTGCTGCCTACGCAGGCTCCAGGGCCAACTGCGCGTATAGCGCCTCGTAGATGAGCGCACCACGCTCCAGTGCCGTCAGGTCATCGGGGCTGATAAGGCGTATGCCACGACAGATCAGGTCGAGACCGGGGGCTGCCGGCTCGACTGCTGCCTCCTGCACGACATCAGCTTCGTCTACAATCTGGCCGATACGCTCCAATAGCGGGTCTTTGAGGTTGTACTCTCGGAGCATTGTATAGAACGTGCAATGGCCCCTATGATGAGACAGGCGCACTCCAGGTATGTCGAACGGTTCAGCATTCTCCGGTAGGGGCTTGTATCCTGCTACCACGAACACAAACTCTGCCTCTGGATCGATGAACCGCTTGATCAGCCAGGCACAAGCCATGCGGTCAACTGCGACGTTCTCCCAGGTCACCCACTTCATGATTCCAGCGCCTCCTTCGCATCTCCTGCTCCTTCGGCATCTCCTGCCCCCGGTATAGCTCGCGCTCTACTCGCTACATAGCTCGCGTTCTCCCGGGCCGACATGAGCGCATCGCGGACCTGCCTGCCCAGAGCCGATTGGAAGTAGTCCTCAAGCTTGACCTGCTGGTAGCGACGGGAGAGCGCAGCCAGGTCCGGCTCTGCGCGACGTTCCTGCTCTCCCGCCATTTCCCCCCTCAGTTCCGGCTGTACATCAGGCTCACGAAGTGCGGCGAGGATCCCGGCGTACTCGCTATCAACCTCTGCCAGAAATTGCTTGACAAGCTGTTCCTCCTGCGGCTCAGACATCAGACGAGCTTCCCACAGCAGGGCATTACCCCCCAGCTCGACGATTTCGGCAGCCAGCCACTGGAAATGCTCCTGGGTACGGGGGTTGGAAGGGAGCACCCAGACGGCGTCATAGAGGAGAATGGCTCCTAGCCGCTTCAGTTTCCGCCAGATGTAGACACGACGAGCAGTTGGCTCGGTCGGAATCTTATAGTGCAGAAGTATCCAGATGTGCATCGCACAGTTGCCTTCCGGTATTATTGACGCTGTGCCAGTAGCGCAGCCGAGCAAGTCTGTCGCGGGGAGATCGTTCGGGGCTTGGGGGCAGACCACCGACATTGAATGCAGTATATCACAGTTTTTACGGAAATGTAACCGCCGATACATTACAATCCCAGTATCGAGTCAAGGCCAGCAACAGCAGCATTCCGCCTCCCGCCCGATGCACCCCGCAGGGAAAGTGCGTTACACTAGGTACAGCGTGCTACAAACCGCCGAGCTTCATGCCTGATTGATTATGCCGATCATGCCCGCCAGCGATTTGCTCCCCTATATCTTCACCAACACGCGCCTCCCCCTCGCGCTGCAATTCGCCGACTGGGTCCAGGCGTCGCCCCGCTTCCGGGTGTTCGCCGAAACCTACCGAGACAAAATCCGCAAGAAGGTGCGCCAGATCAACGACGCCGAGGGCTATCGCGACCTGCAAGCCGAGCTGGCGACGGCCTACTTCCTGGCGCAGGAGCGCAAGTTCCTGGTCGAGTATGAGAAGTACGGTGTGGGCAAGCAGCGAGGGCCCGACTTTTCCGTGACCTATAAGTCACATATCCGCTTCGATGTGGAGGTCACGCGCATGCGTGCGGGCCAGGCGGCCGGAGCAGCCACGGAGCCGGGTACCGGCAAGCTGGTCAACGCGCTCACCGTAAAGCTACAACAGCTCCCACCGAGCATGATGAACGTGCTCGTGCTGGCCGCGGACGACGCACCCTACAGCGAGGACGACCTGGCCGGGGCCCTTCGGCTGCTACAAGAGCGGGCCGAGCGCAAGGACGATGAGTTCTTCACAAGGCGCGGCTTCCTCAACGGTCGCGACTTCTTCCGGCACTACGGGCGGCTCAGCGCCATCCGCCTGGTCACGCCGGGCGCGCCGCCCGTCCTCCGCCTCCAACCCCAGGCCCGCCACCCCCTGCCGCCCGACCTCGCCAATATCCTACGGGGGTAGGGAAGCTAATCATTCGACGCCAAGGGCAAGAGCAGCAATCTGTAGGGGCAGGCCCCCGTTGCCTGCCCTGGTCGTATACCCCGACGTTTCGGTTAGCGAACAGGGCAGGCAACGGGGGCCTGCCCCTACAGATTGTTTGCCCGCGAACGAATAGTCGTCCTTGTAACGCTTGCATCCGCGCAGGCGGTGGTGGTATCGTAGGGTGAGTCCACTCGCTCGGCCCTATGAGCCCGGAGCTAGCTTCGTCGTTCTTTGTAGACAAGTTGCTAAGAGTGCCTGACAAAACTCTAACGCGAATCATGGTGGGTAGGGGCGAACCTTGTGTTCGCCCTCTTGACAAAGTACTAAGGCCAGAGGGCGAATACAAGATTCGCCCCTACCATAGGCGGTGTCGTTAGGAAATCTAAGGAGGCAGCGCTATGTTAGCAGACAAGCAAGAGAGCCGGCG
>JBJMMB010000302.1:0-3230 GCA_045805005.1 Chloroflexia bacterium | reverse complement strand
GAGGAAGGCATCGGCAAGATATGACTTCGTAATTCGTAATTCGTAATTATCATGAAGCTTTGCGGCGTCCCGATAGATTTCCTAATAGTCTCGGTACTGGCAACCACTCTGCGGGTAGCCACTCCCCTCGTCCTGGGCGGGATCAGCGGCCTCTACTCCGAGCGCTCAGGCGTGGTGAACATCGCCATCGAGGGCATGATGCTCATGGGCGCATTCTTCGCTTACGTTGCGGGAGTGATCTCCGGCTCGCTCTGGTATGGCCTGGTCGCCGGTATGCTCGGAGCGGCGCTCCTGGCCCTCCTCCATGCCTGGCTCGCCATCACCTACAAAGTAGACCAGATCATCAGTGGCACAGTCGTCAATATCCTGGCTGTTGGCATAACCACCTTCTTCGCCGATACATATTTCTCCAGAAACGCTACCGCCACCAGCAGTTTAGGCCAGTGGGCCATCCCCTTCCTGAGCGACATCCCTGTCTGGGGCAGGCTCGTCATCCAGCAGCCGCTCGTCTGGATCTCCCTCATGCTGGTTATCCTCACCCACTTTGTGATGTACTTTACCAGGTGGGGACTGCGCACGCGGGCCGTGGGCGAGCACCCCCGCGCTGCCGATACCGTGGGCGTCAACGTCTTCTTCATGCGCTACGTCAACGTGCTGCTGAGCGGCGCCATCGCGGGGTTGGGCGGGGCCTACTTCATTGCCGAGGTGACTATTTTCAGCCCCGGCATGACCGCGGGCCGCGGCTTTATCGCCCTCGCCGCCCTTATCTTCGGTAAGTGGACCCCGTTTGGCGTCTGGGGCGCCGCCCTGCTGTTCGGCTTCGCCCAGGCCCTGCAGATCAACATCCAGCAGTGCGGCCTCGAAATCCGGCCCGGTGAGCCCTTCCCCAACCAGATCATCGGCACGATACCCTACGTTCTCACCATCATCGTCCTGGCCGGCGCTGTCGGCCGCTCCACGCCCCCCGCGGCCGTCGGCGTGCCCTACGAGAAATAGGCTCGTATTGCGTATTACGTGTTGCGTAGAAGAAATAAGCAATAAGTAATACGCGATTGGAATAGATCTTATGCAGACTCCAGTCCCCAAAGACCACGCCCAACGCCTCGCCCCCGCGCCCGACCCGGCTTACGCCCTGCAAGCAAGAGGCATCACCAAGCGCTTCCCCGGCGTCCTGGCCAACGACCACATCGACCTCGACCTGGCCCCCGGCCAGATTCATGCCCTCCTGGGCGAGAATGGCGCGGGCAAGTCCACCCTCATGAACTCCCTTTACGGCCTCTACAGGCCCGATGAGGGGCAGTTGTACATCAAGGGCAAAGAGGTTCACTTCTCTGGCCCCCACGACGCCATCGCCGCGGGCATCGGCATGGTCCACCAGCACTTCATGCTCGTGCCCCCTCTCACCGTAACCGAGAATATCATGCTCGGCGGCGAGACGGTCAAGGTCGGGGTGCTGCTCGACCGGGCCTCCGCCGCCCGGCGCATCCGCGAGCTATCGGCCTCGTACGGCCTCCAGGTAAACCCCGATGCCCGCATTGAGGACCTGACGGTGGGCCTCCAGCAGCGAGTGGAGATACTCAAAGCCTTCTACCGCAACGCCGACATACTCATCCTCGACGAGCCCACCGCCGTGCTGACGCCGCAGGAGGCCCAGGACCTCTTCAAGATCATGCGCGCCCTGGCCGAGGGCGGCGGCGGCGAAGCCCCAAAGGCCATCGTCTTCATCACCCACAAACTCACAGAGGTACTGGCCATCGCGGACCGCATCACGGTCCTCCGCCTGGGGCGTGTGGTGGGGGAGGCCGACCCGCGCACGGCCACCGAGGCTGAGCTCGCCTCGCTCATGGTGGGCCGCACCGTCCTCCTGGAGGTGCCCAAGCGCCCCGCGCAGCCCGGCAAGCCCGTCCTCCAACTTAGCAACCTCCAGGTCAGGGACAATCGCGGCCAGATGGCGGTCGACGGCCTCGACCTAGAAGTCCGCCAGGGCGAGATATTCGGCATTGCCGGCATAGAAGGCAACGGCCAGACCGAACTTGTGGAGGCCCTTACCGGCCTGCGCAAGCCGGTGGGCGGTACCATGTCTCTAGACGGGCGCGACGTCACCGCCATCCCTACCAAGTCCCTGATCCACCTGGGCGTCGCCCACGTGCCCGAGGATAGACATAAGTTCGGCCTTGTCCTCACTTACCCCATAACCGACAACCTCACGCTCAACACCTACAACGAGGAGCCGTTCGCGAAGGGCGGTTTTCGCAACGAGGGCCCCATATTCGAGTTCGCCCGCAAACTGGTCAAGAAGTTCGACATCCGCGCCCCTCGCATCCAGACGCTCGTGCGCAACCTCTCCGGCGGCAACCAGCAGAAGACCATCCTCGCGCGGGAGCTGTCCAGGGAGATACGCCTGCTGATCGCCTCCCAGCCCACTCGCGGCCTCGACGTCGGCTCCATCGAGTTCATACACAACCAGATCGTAGCGCAGCGCGATGAAGGCGTGGCCGTCCTCCTGGTCTCCGCCGAACTAGACGAGGTGCTGGCCCTGGCCGATACCATAGGCGTCATCTACCGCGGCAAACTGGTCGCCACCCTGCCCCGCGCCCAGGCCACGAGGGAGAAACTTGGCCTCCTCATGACGGGCGGGGAGAGTGCGTAAAACGTAAAACGTAATGGTGGTAGGCAAACCTGGTCGAAGGAACACGAACCAGCTACGCCTACCACCATTACGTTTTACGTTTTACGTTTTACGTTTTACGTTTTACGTTTTACGTTTTACGTTTTACGCCTTAGACCGGCGAGCCAGCCGCCTGCTAGCCCGACCTCGGCTAGCGCATCGAGCAGGTATACCGGCCGGATTCTGCCCCGCGCCACGTAGACTACGTCTATCCCGGCCAGTCCAAGGGCGCTGCCCACTGCCAGCACGCTAATCTCCGGGCGGTCCTCACCTCGCCGCGCTCCCATGCCAATTACGACGCCGATCACTATCACAAGCACCCCTACAGTTTTCACCAGCCACTTATCCACCTTCGGGCCCGTCACCTTCTCAAACGTGCCGATGCTCACCAGCGACCATACACCTGTTACGACATAGTACACAGCCTGCGCCAGCCCGGCGTACCTGGCTATGTCCCTCAAGCCCTTTGCCTTGCCCATCCCCAATTACCTCCCGGTGTTGCCATATCAGCAGCCTAGCGATTGTAGCAAGACGGGCAATTCGCGTGCCAGGGGGGCGTAAT
>JBJMMB010000301.1:0-10493 GCA_045805005.1 Chloroflexia bacterium | reverse complement strand
TGGCTGCCACAGATGCATTTTACCAGTACATAGAGACGGCATACCGGCACGGGATCATCTCGGGGTATGAGTGCGGGACGGGCTGCCTGGAGTTCAGGTCGGGGAACAATGCTACGAGGGGGCAGATCAGCAAGATCGTCTATTTGGCCGTGACAGGCCCGCAAAAGACCTCTGTGGTATACTACCATCCCCTGAACTAAACTAATTCGCAGGAGAGGAGTAACCCCATGGCTAATATTGGTCGAGACACGAGAATCACCTGGTACGGCCACGGCACATTTCGTTTCGATACCCCCAGCGGCAAGCGCATCCTGATGGACGCCTGGGTGCATAACAACCCCGCCTGCCCGGACTCGCTCAAGCGCATAGATAGTCTTGACGCCATGATCATCACCCACGGCCACTTCGACCATATATGGGATGCCGTGCAGGTGTACAAGGAAGCTAAACCGGCCCAGGTCGTGGGCATACTGGAGATATGCTATTGGCTGGCGTCGAAGGGGGTGGAGGGCCGCATAGATATGAACAAGGGCGGCACGGTGGAGGTCGCGGGGATCAAGGCCACGATGCTCCACGCGGACCACTCCTGCGGCATCCAGGAGGAGGACGGCACGGTTGTCTACGCAGGCGAGCCGGTCGGCTACCTGCTGGAGATGGAGAATGGCTTCCGCATCTACCACTCGGGCGACACGGCGCTGTTCAGCGACATGCGTCTCATCGGGGAACTGTATCGCCCTGAACTGGCAATCCTGCCCATAGGTGACCATTACACCATGGACCCCCGCCAGGCCGCCTACGCCTGCGAGATGCTGGGGGTGCGAATGGTCATCCCCAGCCACTTCTCTACCTTCCCCATCCTCACGGGTACGCCCGCGCAACTGCGGGAGGAACTCTCCAAGCGAGGCTACGGCTGCGAGGTGATTGAGATGAAACCGGGGGAGACGGTTGACTAGGCTAGCTGCGGCGGACGAGGGACGATGGACCATAAGGGGCGGGATACCGGTTGCAAGACCCACATCGTCCATCGTCTATCGTCTCTTTCGTGATCCCTGACCACCGGCGGGTGGCAGCCCCCAGCAGCGCCAACACCCCCAGGGCCACGAACAGGGCCAGGACCAGCCCCTCCTTGACCCACCAGGTCCCAAATTGCGTAATCGAGCGGAAAGCGATGGCCGAGCCCAGTCCCACCCAGGGGAAGGCCGCCCCGACCCGGCGAGAAGGATACGCTGGTGAGGAGGTGCGCACCATGTCCCACACGAAGACCAGAGCCAGCGGCAGTTGATAGTAGTGCCCGCTCACCCACTTACCTAATACCACCTGCGCGATAGCCCCAAACGCCACCAACGCAAGCAGTCGTGGGTCCACGAGTCCGATGGGTAGGCGGTGCCGCTGGGCTTGCCAGATCGAGAGACCCGGAGCAAGAACCACTACCCCTACGAGCACGGTGTTCGAGTACTCTAACAGGGCGGGACGCCAGGCGGCGTATGTGACCGCATCGAGGTTTGCCTGCATCGCACGGTCAATCCACGAGGGCAGCCCCGGACCGAAAGTGGTCAGACGAGACATCTGGGTGACCAATGCGTACCAGGCACCGTCGGGGTTCCTCAACACTGCCGGCAGCAAGAACGCCCCGAACACCGCCAGGGCCACTCCTCCCCACTTCGCCACGTTCGCCAGGTTCTCGCGCCAGCGGCCTCCTCCGGTAGGACCACGGACACCTGATCCAGCCAGCCTCGCGCCGCCCGCCAACAGCACCAACCCAACCGGCAGCAGTTGGAAAGCAGCGGTTTGCTTCGCCGCCAACGCCAGCCCCGCCCACGCGCCACCCAGCAGTAGATTGCGCGGCGTCGCTCTCAACGCAAGCAGCAGGAAGAGCAGCACCAGCCCCTCGTCATGCCCGCCGTACGCCGACACGACCCAGAAACCGGTGAGACAGAGCGAAAGGAGCACACCCAGGAATACCAACCGCTCGTCCGCCCCCGGCCGCCACTCGCGCACCAGCCTCCTCAACTGGTGCATCGCCAGCACGTCGGCGATCAGCAAGGGTATCGCCATCAGCCGCTCGGCCCACGCCTGGCCCCATCCGAGCCCATCTGCCACCGCCACAAACGGCGCGATCAGCATAGCCATGAGCGGCGAGTAGGCATAACTCGCTCCCAGAGGGGGAACGCTGCTGCTCACGGATTTAAAGCCATAAACGTCAAAAGACCCGTCCAGCACCCGGCGCGCGGCGTTCACGAACCAGGTGGCGTCAGCGTGCAGCCACCCCGAGCACCGGGCGGCGAAACCCAACACGATATAGGCCAAATACAGGCCCAAATAGACCCGGTCCCAGCGCATCCCTTCGACGCGGGTTCCTACGGGCGAGGTTGCTGGAGCCAATCCGGGCTCAACTATAGACGGGGTCAAACCGGTCAAATGTTACTCCGAGCACAAAATACTCCGACCTGGCGTAAGCGTTCTGGTTATCCACACCTGGGGGTCCTCCAACGATTTTCCGCAATGCTACGATGTCGGGGGTCGGGGGTCGGGGGATCAGCTATCGCCAGCGGCCCTGGTGCCTAACCGCTGATGTCTAACCCCCTAGTCCCTGGCTAGGAAGAATGTACAAATCAGAACAGGACCAAGGTCACTCATTATAATTGAGGGGCATGGTGTATTGTTAGGATAGGACTTAGGGATTGGGGGTTAGCGAACAGGGACCGCAGGCAAACCCTAATCCCTAAGTCCTGATTCCTAGTCCCTGGAGACAAGGCTGATGATTGAGACAGAGATAGCCCCTGAAGAGGCCAGGCGCATCGCCTTGGTGCGCGCTCTGCACCTCCTTGATACCCCATCGGAGGAGCGCTTCGACCGCATCACCCGAACCGCCGCGCGCCTCCTCAATATGCCCATCGCCCTCATAAGCCTGGCCGACGCCGACCGCCACTGGTTCAAATCGAGCGTGGGGCTTGACCTCCCGGAGGTGGCGCGTGACCACTCTTTCTGGGACTACACGCTCCGGTGCGACGAAATCTTCTTTATTAGGGATGCGCAGGACGATCCCCGCTTCGCCGCCATCTCGCCGGTGGTGGGCGAGCCCCACGCTCGCTACTATGCGGGCTGCCCGCTGTCGGCCCCGGATGGCACCCGGCTCGGGGTCCTCTGCGTCATGGACCGTGCACCCCGGCAGTTGGGCGCTGCCGACCTGGTCGCCCTGGGCGACCTGGCCGCCTGGGCAGGGCATGAGCTTATGGCCGGGGGTCGGGGGTCGGAATCCGGACCGACCGTAGACACCGACGCTCCGAGCACCGAGCCCTTGCTTCGGGCGCTGCTTGACAACCTGGCCGAAGGGGTGGTTATTTTCGATGAGCGCGATAACATCGAGTCCTTCAATAGGGAAGCCGAGCGCATGTTCGGATACAAGGCCCTGGAGCTTGCCGGGCGAAACATCCAGCTGCTGCTGCCCGGCTATCAGGTGTCAACAAGGCCGTTCGCGCAAGTGGTGGCGGGCGACTATCCCGCGATCACCCAATCCCCGGTCTTTAGCCCGCAGTCCTGGTCGGGCCGCCACAAGGATGGCGCGCTAATCCCTCTTGAGATATCGGTTAGCCAGGTGCTGACCCCCAGCGGGGCCTTATGCATGGCCATCCTGCGCGACACCACCCGCTACATGGTCGCGGAGGAAGCGCTGCGCAAGAACGAGACGCTATTCCAGTCGCTGCTCGCCACGGTGGAGGAGGGAGTGGTATTGCAGGATGCCTCCGGTACGATCCTGGCTGCCAACGCCGGCATCGAGCGCATACTGGAGCTTCCCGCAGGCCGGTTGGTCGGACAGGAACAGCCGACTGCCCGGTGGCGCACCGTGCACGAGGACGGCCAGGTGTTCCCTGTTTCGGCCCACCCACCTATGGCTGCCTTGCGCACCGGCGAAGCCCAACTGGGAGTGACCATGGGGTTCCACATGCCCAACGGCTCCCTGAAGTGGGTATCCATCAATTCGCAGCCCATCTTCCAACCCGGCGATCCCCAGCCTTATGCCGTTATCAGTGCCATCACCGATTTGACCGGGCAGCGAGCCGCCCGCGAAGAGCTGATGCAGGCGCAGGAGCGGTTCTTTGGCATCTGCAATAACACCACCGAAATGGTTTCCGTCCACGACCCCAAGGGCACCTTTATTTTCGCGGGGGCATCGTGCACAGAGTTGCTCGGCTACGCACCCGACGAACTCACAAAGACTAATGTCTTCGGGCACATCCACCCCGAGGATGTGCCCCTGGTTAGGGACTCCTACAGGAAATTGTCCGCCACCGGCACCGGCTGCAGCCTCAAGTACCGGCTCAGGCGCAAGAGCGCAGAGTACATCTGGGTCGAAACGCATGCCAGCGCCGTTGTCGGGCTGCACGTAGGCGACATAGAGATACTATCGGTATCGCATAAGCTGCGCGCGAGGCGCAACATGCAAGCCTCCATGCACGAGCAGATCAGGCTCGCCCCCAGGCACGTCGAGTCGCTGAACGGAGCAGAGACCCCCTCCCTCCGAGACGACCTCACCAGCCTCCTCAACCGCCGGGCCATTGAGGAATTGCTCAACTTCAAGCTGGCCAGCCCCAGGTCCTCCAACTATCCCTTTGGTTGCCTCATACTTGACCTCGACGAGTTTGGAAGGGTCAATGACACCTACGGCCGCGAGGCGGGAGACGTGGTCCTGCAGAAGATGGGCCAGTTGCTCGCCCAGTCGTGTCGAGCCGAGGACTACGTCGCGCGCTACAGCGACGATGAGTTCTTGCTGGTGCTGCCGAACACCGACGCCAGCGGCACTGTGCTGGTGGCCGAGCGGATAGTCAACACCGTGAGAGTAGCCAACTGGCCCTCCCTCCCTCGCGAGCAAAAGCTGACGGTGAGCATAGGCGGCACATGCGTCCGGCGCCCATCGGACCTGCAGTTGGCCGAGTTGCTGGAGATAATAGACTCTCAGCTCGCCCACGCCAAAGCCATAGGCCGCGACCGCCTGGTGATGAACGCCCGTGAAACCGCTATGAGGTACTGACTGGACCATTATCCTACGGGGAACAGGACTATCTACCCTTAGCGGGGACGTTGGGGGCCGGATATAATTCTCTTGTCACCTACTAGCGTTGGATAGGTCTGCGTGTCCTTTGGGTGGCATCTCCGCATTTGGATTTTGGACCGCCCGCTGAAGCCGAGTTCAAGATCCAAGACACAAATTTATGATTAGAGAAGCGCTATGTGTGCATTGCAACGAGTAAATCCGCTCTCTCAACAGGCTGATGGAGAGGGCCAACCCGGCAGCCAGGAGGCTGCCTGGGGCAATCAGGGCAACTCGCAGGGCCACGGACCCTTGCCTAACGGGCCGCACCCACAGCAGCGCGGGCAGCAGACGCCTGCGCCCATGGGCGGAGGGAGCATTTTCTCGATTCCCACGTCGCCCACCCCCCAGGACATTCCGGGCTTCCCGATGCCCCCCGGCGCGCAGCCGATGGGGCCGGACCACAACACACAACCTATCCAGCCTATCCAACCGCAGCAGCGCAACCCCGTGATCCAACCGTTATCCGGTCAGAACTTGCAGGCCCAGGCTGCCACGCAGTTGGCAGGACAGCCCCCGACCAGCAACACGGGCAGGCTCAACCTGGGACTGCTCGGCAACGTCTCCACGGACCAGCTTTCCACCGGCTACCTCGACCCGTATATAGCCTGGTTCCCCGAGCCAAGGTCGATAGCCGACACGGGCCTCAACCAGGGCCTGATTATGGACCTGGTCCTCAAGACGATGTACTATACCTCGTACATGAGCGGCCAGGAGATTTCAGGGATGCTCCGCCTCCCGTTTTATGGCGTCATCGACCAGATCATCGCGCTGATGAAGAAGGAACAATTGTGCGATGTAAGCGGGGCATCTGGCCTGGGCGAAGCGGGCTACCAGTATATCCTGACCGTCAAGGGCATGGAGCGAGCCCACCAGGTGCTCACTCGCTCCAGCTACGTGGGGGCAGCCCCCGTACCGCTTGCGAAATATATCGAGGCGATCAGGCTGGAGACGGCCAACAAGCCTCCGGTCAACCGGGAGTCTGTCGAGCGGGCCCTGCGCGGCATGATCATGAACGAGGAATTGACCAACCAGGTGGGGGCCGCGGTCAACGCCGGCAAATCGCTCTTCCTCTTCGGGGCTCCTGGTAACGGCAAGACTCTCCTGGCCGAGAGGATCGCCACGATGCTCGGCGGGCACATCGCCATACCGTACGCCCTGGAGACCGACGGGCAGATCGTCCAGTTGTTCGACCTGAACAGCCACCGGCCCGTCGTGCCCAAGGGGGTCCACGAGTCCGACTCCACGAAGGCCGAGTTGCACGACCGGCGATGGGTGCGCATCCACAGGCCTGTGGTAACTGTGGGCGGTGAGTTGAGCATGTCCTCTCTCGACCTGGTGTTCAACGAGAACGCCGGGTTCTACGAGGCCCCATTCCAGTTGAAGGCCAACGGTGGGCTCTTCCTGATAGACGACTTCGGACGCCAGCAGGTAAGCCCTCAGGCCTTGCTGAACCGGTGGATCGTGCCGTTAGAGAAGGCCATAGATTATCTGACCCTCAAGACTGGCAAGAAGCTGCAAATTCCGTTCGAGCTATTTCTCGTCTTGTCCACCAACCTGCAGCCGGAAGACCTGGTGGACGATGCTTTCCTGCGGCGCATACAGAACAAGCTCTTCGTGCCTGATCCCACCCCGCAGCACTTCTACGAGATATTCGTAGGGCAGTGCAAGGCGATGAACGTGCCTTTCGATCAGAATGGATTCATGCACCTCGTCACGAAGCATTACAGGGAGACGGGGAGACCATTCCGGGCGTCCCACCCACGCGACCTGCTCCGCCAGCTTGTGGGCCTGGCCCGCTACCTCAACGTCGCGCCGGAACTAACCCCCCACCTGCTGGACGCCGCCTGCGCCACATATTTCGTGAACACCAAGAAGAAGTAGGGATCAGGGATCAGGGACAAGGTGCTGGGTGCTGGGTGCTGGGTGTTGGGCGCCGCAGGCAGAGCTCCAGCACCCAGCACCTTACCTGGAGGTTATATGCAAAGGATCGATGAGAGAGGGAAGTTCTTTACTGAGCGGATCAGCAAGGGGCAGATTGATGTGCTGATCACGACGATCAACGGGCACGTGCGAGGGTTTATCTACTTGTCTCATGGGCAGCGGGTCAAGGATATGCTCAACACGGGTAACGAGCGCTTCATTGCGGTTAGCGAAGCCACGGCAAGCTCTAACAACGGCTCAGACGTAATGGAAGCGGATCTCATGGCCGTGAATAAAGACCACATCGTAAGTGTGGTTCCTATAGGGAAGGAATGGTAATTAATAGAAGGACTGGAGCAAAGCGACAATGACAATTCGGACATTGGGAGATGGCTCTGCGGCGAGCGGCGTGATGGAGGAGGAAACGCCACCCGGGCAGGCCCCACACTTCATGCCTCAACCGGCGCAGCAATCGTCCTCGGTGATGCCCGTCGGGCCGGACGTGGACGTGGCCTCGGTTCTGGGGCCGTTGATAGACGGCAGTTTCTCGCAAGCGCAGGGGCAGGCAGCAGTTATGGCGGGAGTGCGTCTTCCCCAGGCCGGCGGCTCGACCATGCCGATGAAGAGCACCGCGCCTCTGCCCGGTGGCACCGATCCGCTGAGAGGAGGGGCCCCGCCTCCACGTAGTGTGGCCAGGGTGCCGCACCAACTCGTGCAATCGATGGTGCAGCGCATCCTGTCGGGATTGCACACCGACACAATTCTCACCCGTACGCCCGAAGTAGAGCAGATGCTGGCCGGGCGCTTCATGGCGGCCTTGTCGCAGTTGCAGGGCACTCTTCCGCCGGGCGGGCAGGAAGTCCTCTACCGGGCCGTGACGGACGAGATCCTCGGCTTCGGCCCCATCGAGCCGCTGCTCAACGACGACTCGATAACCGAAGTTATGATCAACGGGCCCGACCAGGTGTGGGTCGAGCGCAAAGGGCACCTGACCGAGAGCGGAGTGACGTTCATGGACGACGAGCACGTCATGCGGATAGCACAGCGCATCATCGCGCCCTTGGGCCGCCGTCTGGACAGCAAGTGGCCTATGGTCGATGCCCGCCTGCCCGACGGATCCAGGGTAAATATTATCGCCCCGCCCTGTGCCTTGCAAGGCACCACGATAACCATCCGCAAGTTCTTCAAGACGCCGCTGAAGGTGGAAAACCTGATAGAGTTCGGCACCCTGAGCCGCCAGATGGCCGACTTCTTGAGGATGTGCGTGGTGGGCAGGCTCAACATGGTGGTGGCCGGGGGCACAGGCTCGGGCAAGACCACACTGCTCAACGTCCTCTCCTCGTTCATACCTGATGGCGAGCGCATCGTTACCATTGAAGACTCGGCCGAACTGCGGCTAAACCAGCGCCACGTGGTGTCCCTCGAGTCGAAACCGCCAGACGCGGACAGCAGTGGGGCCGTTACGATACGTCATCTCGTGACCAACGCCCTGCGCATGCGCCCCGAGCGCATCGTGGTGGGCGAATGCCGCTCGGGGGAAACGCTCGACATGCTCCAGGCCATGAATACGGGGCACGACGGGTCGCTCACCACCCTCCACTCCAATACGCCCCGCGACGCCCTCTCCCGCATCGAGACGATGGTCCTGATGGCCGGGATGGACATCCCGGTACGGGTCATCCGCGAGCAGGTGGCCTCGGCCATAGACCTGATAGTGCAACAGGCCCGCCTCCGCGACGGCTCGCGCAAGGTGACCTACATTACAGAAGTGCAGGGCATGGAAGGTGACACGATTGTGCTGCAAGACATATTCAGGTTCAAAGAAACGGGTACCGACGCCCACGGCAAGGTGCAGGGGATGCTTCAGCCCACGGGCCTGGTGCCCAACTTTGTGACGCGCATCGAAGACGCGGGCCAGAAGATAGACAGGCAGATGTTCTTGCAGAGATAGACTCGTAAAACGTAAAACGTAAAACGTAAAACGTAAGGGTGGTAGGCGCAGTGGGTCCGTAATCCCTAGCCAAGTATGCCTACCACCCTTACGTTTTACGTTTTACGTTTTAGGGGTCCCTACGTCTTTATTTAGGCTCGCAACTTCGTCCCTGGTCAGGTTGCCGTCGGGAGTGAGGCGGCCGTCTTTGTAGCCCCAGCGGTCCACGTCGATGAGGTATTGAGTCCTGGAAAGCAGGGTGCCGCGGCAAGTGGGTTGAGCGGCATTTGGCGATGCAGGGTTATTCGGGGCTTCTACCTCTGTGCGCAGGCGGGCGAGCAGTTGGTGCATGATATCGCCCGGCACCGGCGATGTCTCGTCGGGGTATATGAAGCCAAAGAGGACCAGGTGGCTGAGTAACACGCGCCAGTGTGATCCGAATTCGCGGAGCAGGCGAGGCCAATCGAGGTCGGCGGCGCAGGCCCGGATGAGGTGAGCAACGTCGGCTCCATCGTAGCGCTCCCGGTCCATGATGAAGGCTTTCATCCAGATAAGCTCCTCCGGCGGGCAGAGCTTCACCGACATGCCAAGCACCTGGCCTTCAACGGCGTGCTCGAACCAGGTATCGCCCACTTCGGAGACACCGTTGCCGGACCTGAAGATGAAGTCCACGAACAGGTCGCCCTGATATGCCTTGCCGAGCCAAACGTCGGAGGTCATCTCAGTGTGATATCCAGCCCGTGCGAAGGCGTCGAGTGCCGGTTGGGCGTCTCGGGGCCTGACGAAGAGGTCGAAATCCTTGGTATACCTGGCGACCCCCGTGTAGCGCTCGAAAGCGTAGGCACCGCCGACTAGAAAGGGCACCCCCGCCTCCGATATCACAGACAGCGACCGGCGATAGAAGGCGCATGCCTCCGGCTCCAACTCCACGTCGCCGATTCGGCAGTCGGCAGTGTGCTCACCTGGCCGGTGGTTTGCTTCCTGGTCTTTGATGGTTCGCCTCCTGACAAGTAGTTCGGGGTAGCGAGAGCAGGAGGTATGCCAAGGGGAATGTGCAATGCGTAATGCGTAATGCGTAATGCGTAACAGAGGAAGGGCGGTGGGTTCTACTTCCCATGTCTGGCGCACCACCATCACGCATCACGCATTACGCATTACGCATAGGGGTATATATATTGCTTGGGTGTGCGGCTGAGGTCGATACGGAACCCTGGCTTTGTGGAGGAAAGGGATGGCGAGAGGGAAGCAGAAGGTGCGGGTGGCGGCGATAGCGGACGTGCATTGCACGCGGACCTCGCAGGGGGTCTTGCAGCCTCTGTTCGAGGAGATTAGCCGGGCGGCGGACGTGCTGCTGCTGTGCGGCGACCTGACCGATTACGGGTTGCCGGAGGAGGCGCACGTGCTGGCCGGGGAGTTGAAGGCGGCGCGGGTGCCACTTATCGGGGTGCTGGGTAACCACGATTTCGAGAGCGGGCGGCAGGACGAGGTGCGGGATATCCTATGCGAGGCGGGCGTGGTGATGCTGGACGGGGAGGCGCACGAGGAGTGCGG
>JBJMMB010000300.1:0-19494 GCA_045805005.1 Chloroflexia bacterium | reverse complement strand
GGTGGCGAGGATGTAGTACCATAACCGGTTGCCGAGGCGCAGGCTGTGCTTGCTAACAAAACCATCAAGAGTAAGCCGATATTGGCAAGTGCTAAGAAGCGGCGCATATTTTCCTCCTTTGGAAGCTGTGTATCATTGCGAAGGGTAGTCGTGTGGGTACGTCGTGGTGGCTACAGCATATAGCCGGCGGCTCGCTGGGAAATGTGCCATGAGAGCTATCTTCCGGATGGAAAAGTTGCCATCTCTGGAACCGGAATATGCCGGAAGTAATATTACTTCCAGCATATTGCCCGACCATGAGTCGTCCGCTATGCTGTTTCGCGATGAACGAACCAGGGATTCAGAACAAGTCCCAGCCTCCGCGCGAGTAACAAGCACACAACTGCTGAACACTTGCAGGAAATTGCCCATAGAGGCGCTTTTCTTGCTTATAATCTATGCTTATGAGCAATCCATTCTACGGCGTATACCTGATACCGCCTCCCAGCCTGGTCTACCCTATCAGCCTGGCCCATGCGGTGCTGAGTGCGGAGTTCGGGACGGTCACGGGGTCGAAGTTTATGGCACACAGCACGATAAAGGGGTTCACTAAGCTGAGGCCAGGGGCTTCGCCCGACGAATTCGTGCCGGCGCTGGACGCGTTGTTCGCACGCACTCCGGCCTTCACGACCGAGATAAAGCCGCCGTGGGTGGAGCGCGACCCGACGGGCGGGGTGAGCGCCCTGCTGTGGCTGGAGAAGGGAGAGGCGTTCCAGAGATTGCACGAGGAGGTGTGGTCAATTGTCATTCCGTTCGTGGCGGATGACTGCCCGTTCACGCCCAGGGAGCCGTCAGGCCCGAACTTTCCGCCGCATTTGACCCTGGCGCAATCGGACTTGCCCGACGAGCCGGGATTGTTGGCACAGGGGACGGCGCTGGTGGGGCACATCTACGACAACCTGCCCGCGCACCGGTTTCTGGCGCGGGACATCCAGTTGGTGGAGTTTCACTCGGAGGATTGGGAGGGGACGTGGTGGGAGACGCTGAGCTACCGGCAGTTGAAGGGTTGGAGCCTGGCCGAAAGTGCGTAGGAGCTCAGGCGGGGTGGGGCTCGCCTGTGCGTAGTTGGCGGGCAAGGAGCAGGGCGGCGAGGGACATGAGGAGCACGTCGGGCACGACCACCAGGCCGGGATAGCTAGCGCCGAGGCCTGTGTAAAAGGCCAGCGGAATGAGGGCGTAGGCCGCCCAGATGATGTAGGTGAAATTGCGAGATTGGCCCTTGCCGAACCACGCTGAGACGACATAGGCGCCCAGTATCCACGCGGGGAATATCAGCAGCGTGAGGTCGTGCGGGTTGAGGTGCAGGGAAGTCAGGACGGCCAGGATGCCTGTGAGCGCCCAGAACAAATCGTTGTGCTGAGTACCGAGTACCGAGTATCGAGTACCGAGTGTCTTTCCGCCAATCATTAGTGCAAAATAGACCAAGAGCGCTGCTGAGGCGAGGGTGAGGGCCAGGAAGACGGGGGTTACCGCGCTGGGGGCCCAGGAGGCGAAGAGGTTGGTGGCAAAGCCTCGCCAGTTGTGCATGATGGCGGGGTCTATGGCGCCGGTGTCGCTCCAGTTGGAGACGCCGAGCAGCAGCCGGGCGTAATCGAGGGGCCAGGCGGGGCTTAGCACGAGCATGACGGCGATACAGAGGGCGGCCAGCAAGCCCAGGAAGGTGGCGAGCGCCCGCCAGTGACGCTGAAGCAGCAGGGCCAGTAGCACGATGGGGAGTATTTGCGGCTTGAGGGCTACCAACAAGAGGGCGGCACCGGCAAGGCCATCCTGACCGCGCCGAATCGCGGCGTAGGTGCCGCATAGGCCCAGCAGCACGAGCGGCGAGTTCTGGCCGAGCATGAAGGAGCGGAAGAGGGGTTGGTAGCTGATGGCGACTAGCACCGCGATGGGCAGGACCGCTCCGGGCATAGGGAGGGCTCGCTGCATGGTCCGCAGCGAGAGCCACACCGCGAGCGCCATAAGGAGGGTCCACAGGCCGAAGACTAGTGGGTAGGGCAGGGCAACCAGCGGCGTAATGAAGAGCGCCTCGAAGGGGAGGTGGTTGTAGGGGAGCATGTTGCCCAGGTCGACGTGGTTGTACCCGGCTAACACTTCGTTTTGGGCATCACGTTGGGTCTCCAGGTTGTAGAGCGAAGGGCCGTGCCCCTCGCGGATGAGGAGAGCCCCGGTCAGTGTGGAGACGAAGTCGGCGCGGCGCACCATGGCCTCGAGGCCCCCTATGGACTTAACCTCCTGAGCGCCCTTGACGAAATATATAAGGAGCAGCGCCAGGGGTATGAGCGGGGCTAGTTTCTTCAAGAGGCTAGGCCGCCGCGCCCCGGCGTGCTGCTCGACCGCACCGGTCACCGCCTGCTGCCCGGCTACGTCTCCACCGCTGACCATAGTTCCTTGTGTGCTCACTTCCGGCATGAGCGTTCTATCGACTCCAGTCTATCTTATAGATGCGGATGCCGCCGAAGGTATTGGTGCCGAGGTAGGCAACTCTCTTGGCCCGACCGGTGAGAAAGGCCTCCAGCTCGGCTTTGGACAGAAGGGTGTCGCTACGCAAGTTGGCGAGCCTGGCGGGGTCGTCGGTGACGAAGAGGTCCAGCCAGCCGTCGGCTACGAAGTAATCGGGACGCAAGGCGCGAAAAGCGTCCGGCAGGGTGCTGTTGGGTGCATAGCGGCGGTAGTATGCCAGTTGGTCCCAGGAGTAGTAGGTCTGGCCGGGCAGAGCGAACCAGTAAGTCTGCGTGCCCATAACCACCGCGCCGGCGGGAACGGTGCGCTGCACGAGGGCAATGGCGGCCTCGTAATCGCCCTGCCCGTTTTCGCGGAGCGGCAGCAAGCCGGAGAGCAAATAGGCTCCGACCGCGCCGGCGGCCAGCGCGGTACGGAGCATCGCGGCGAGCGAGCCTCGGGATGGCAATCGGAGGAGGGTGTCGAGAAAGGGAGCTATCACCAGGCAGGTGGCGGGCACGAAGACGATGCCGTACCAGGGCATCTTGTTGCGGGTGAGCGCGGCGAAACCCAGGAACAAGACGGCGAAGAGTACCAGCACCCGCTTATCAGCCTCAGTGCGCCTGCGCCCGAGGAGAGCCAGGGCGGCAAGCAGCAGGATGGAGGCCGCCAGGCCGGTGAGTAGCAAAGTGCCCTGCAGCGATTGGAACCACAGCACCGGGTCGGGAGTGAACAGGGGCGGGGTCACGCGCGAGCCGTTGCCCAGGGAAGCGAGGGCGAAGTAGGTTTGAGGGAAAGGGACGATGTGCATGACCACAAAGTAGGCCACGCCCACAGCCGCGCCTGCCGCGAAACCCCAGAAGCGCCTGCTGAGAAGGACCCGCCGGCCGTGATCGAGCAAATAGAGAGCCAGCAGGGCGGGTCCGAAGATGGCCCCGTTGAAATGCACGTCGAGCGTCAGGGCCACGAGCAGCCCGCACAGCAGGTCCCTGGCGGGGAAGCGGGCGGGCCCTTTTCGGTTACCGGCCAGGTAGAGTGCCACGGCCCCATAGCCCATCGCGGCCACCACTATGTCGTGCCGGGCCATGTGGGCGGAGAAGAAGAACGAGGAGGACACCGCAAGCAAAGCCGCTGCGATCAACCCCGCCCGCAGCCCGTACAGCCGAGCTACGATGCCATAGACTGCCAGCAAGAGCAGAGCCCCGAAGAGGAGAGAGGCGAGCCGCAGAGAAAGGAGGGTAGGGCCGAGCACTGCCATGAAAAGCGTATGAACGGCGGTCGCCAGCCAGGGGAAGTAAGTCCAGTAGCCGGGGTATTTGTCGAACAGGCCGGCGTCGAGGGTGCCGAAGGCTTGCCCGGTGTGGAGCAAGCCCCAGGCGCGGCTGGCGTTCCAGCCCTCGTCGACGAAAGGCGCGGGGAAGCGCAACAGGGTGGCGAGGTGCAGGCCCATCACGGCGGCAAGCAGGGCCACGAACGGCAGCCAGGCACGAGCTGCGCCCTTCCGGGCGATAGGCTCGGGCGCTCGGAGACCGCCGGGTGCGAGGTCGCTCGAGGCCGGTTTGGCCGCCTCTATGACTGGGGGTGCGACTTCGGATTCTATCATTTAGCAGGTATCCGCCAATCCTTCCCGGTTTTGACCTTTGGATTTGTCGTTAATCCAAGATAGCAGCAGACAGCGCAGGATTCAAGCGAAAGCAGTGAATTCATGAACGGCATCGAGGACGCGGAGCAGTTCTTCTTCGGTCATGCGGTTGTAAAAGGGTAGCCTTACCAACCTGTCGCTGGCGTCTTCTGTGACCGGGCAATGGCAATCCTGGCTATTCCACTGCTCGGCCATGGGCGATTTGTGAAGCGGCAAGTAATGGAAAACGGAGAGTATATTGCGGCTCTTGAGATGTGAGATGAAGCGCATGCGACTCTGCTGGTCTGGCATCAACAGATAGAACATGTGATACGCCTGCTCGCAGTGCTCGGAGACGAAGGGCAGGCGCACGCCGTGGTTGGCTGCCCAGGATTGCAGGTTTGCATAGTAGAAGTTCCAGGTGGCTTCTCGGTCGCTTTGTATTTGCACGCGCCGCTCAAGTTGGGCGAGCAAGAACGCGGCCAGAATGTCCGACGGCAGATAGCTTGAGCCAACGTCAACCCAGGTGTACTTGTCTACTTGCCCGCGGAAGAAACGACTGCGATTGGTGCCCTTCTCCCGGATGATCTCGGCACGCTCGCTGTATCTCGGTTCGTTGATGAGGAGTGCGCCGCCCTCGCCACAGGTGAAGTTCTTGGTCTCGTGGAAACTCTGCGCGGCTAGGCAGCCAAAAGTGCCCAGGTACTTTCCCTTGTACTTCCCGAACAGCCCGTGGGCGTTATCCTCCACCACCGACAGGTCGTGGCGAGCGGCGATTCCCATGATGGTGTCCATCTCGCAGCCCACACCCGCGTAATGCACGGGCATGACCACACGGGTGCGCGAGGTGATCGCCTCCTCCAGCAGTTGCTCGTCCAGGTTCAAAGTATCGGGCCGGATATCAACAAAGACGGGCCGGGCCCCGCGCAATACGAACGCATTGACGGTGGACATGAAAGTGAACGACGGTACGATTACTTCGTCACCTGGTTGGATGTCCAGGAGGAGAGCAGACATTTCCAGGGCGTCGGTGCAGGAGGTTGTCAGCAACACCTGGGGCACGCCAAGTTCTCGCTCGAGGAAGGCATGGCAGCTTTTTGTGAACCGGCCGTCTCCCGAGATATGGCCGTTCGATACGGCCCGGGCCATGTAGATGCGCTCGTTGCCTACGAAGCAGGGCCGGTTGAAAGGAATCGGGGCCGGCGTAGCTGAAGTCTCTGCGGCCATATTTTGGGGCAGTTCTCCTGTGCGGCTCATGTAACCTCCTACTCTTCTACCATTTGACAAGGGGGCTTTGAGACCCGCCCCTGAACGAAACTCAACGTCCTACCGTTTGGGAGAGACTCTTCAGCACGTCCGCCGCGCAGACTGTGTGCCCACTCTCAAGCTCGACCTGCGTAAGCAATATTGAACCGTCTCCCGTAAGGATAAGAGACCCAACACCAGGTCGGACCTCCGCTACCCTGCCGGGAACGCTACCCACGTAGCGGCCAGGATTGACCGGCCCGGCCGACCAAACCAACATCTTTCGGCCATCAAGCAGCGTGTACGCTCCTGAGTAGGGCCTGCTCACCGCACGTATCAGGTCGTAAATGGCCTGGGATGGTCTTGACCAGTCGATCAAGTTGTCCTCGGGCATACGCTTGCACGTATATGTGGCAAGCCGGGGGTCCTGTGGGCGAGATACAGCCATGCCGGCCATCAAGGCGGCAATATTCCGCTCCAGCAGGACCAAGTAAGTTTCTGTTACGCGCTCGATGACCTCTCCTATAGTGTCGTGCGGCCCGATGGGCACTGGAGTCTGGTCGAGGATGTCTCCGGCATCGACTTCCTCCGCCATCTCAAACAACGTCACGCCGGTATGATCTTCGCCGTTGAGAATCGCCCAGACGGTCGGGGAGAATCCCCGGTAGGCAGGCAGGAGGGAATCGTGGAACACGAAAGAGCCGAGGCGCGCCCTCCTGTAGACGTCATGGGGGATCATATAGCGCCAACTGACCGCGAACATGAGATCGAATTCGTTGGAGGCCCAGAATTGGCTCCAGCGAGAACCGCCAACCTGCTTGCCCTCAAAGAAACGGGCATTATGCTCGAGGGCCAGCTTGCGTATATCCTCGAAGAATGGAGGCTCCGAGGGCTCTTCGCGGAAGCTGAACACGACCACTTCAGCCTGGGGCACCAGCGCGCCCAGCGTCCGGAGCATCAGGTACCCACGGCGGGTTGCGCAGAAGATTGCGATTCGCATCGGCGGGTTCAGGGTTTACTTCACTCCTATCTCGTGTTCGATGTAGTAGCCGGCATCCTCCGCAGCAGGCGGAGCTGCCACCGATGCCTCCTCGCGGACCGAGTAGGAGGGTCGCTCCATCATGCGCAAGTGCATACGCGCCAGGTATTCGCCCATGATGCCGAGGGCGAACAACTGGGCGCCGGAGAAGATGGCGATCGCCGATGCCAGGAAAACAAAGCCCGGCACCACGACGCCCTGGACCAGGAAGCGTCCAAGCACATAAAGCAGCGCTACAAAGCCGAGGAATGTAAAGGCAAAGCCTATCAGGCTGGCTGCCTGCAACGGCCAGGTGCTGAAGCCGGTTATCATATTGAGCGCATGGGTCATCAGCTTGCGGAACGTGTAATTAGACGCGCCCAGGGCCCGTGGCTCGTGCGCCACCGGGATCGCCGCGAAATTGGTGGTCCCCCAGGTGAGGAGCACGTCGATGCTGACGTAAGGGCTCTGGTAATTCGTGAAGGCGTTGCGGAGCTGGGTTCGGAAGACTCGAAAGGTGCTGACCTTCCTGGCTGTTTGCGCACCGAGGGCGCTTTGCAAGGCTATTTTGGTTACCTGGGACGCCAGATCTCGCCAGAATCCGTGCTGCTCTTTCTCAGGGGTTCCGTACACGACATCGTACCCCTCGCTGAACTTGTCGAGCAGTTTGGGGATCTCCTCTGGGGGGTTCTGCAGATCGTCGTCCATGGTAACGATGGTCTCGTACCTGGCGGCGCGTATCCCGCATAACAGCGCATTATGCTGCCCGTAATTGCGCATGAGGTTTATGCCGCGAATCTGGGGATATTCGCGACCCAGCCTCAAGATAGTATGCCAGCTTGCGTCCTTACTGCCATCGTTCACCAGGATGATCTCGTACCGCTTGAACGGCTCAAGTACGGGCGTGAGGCGACCCAACAGCAGGCCGAGGGACTGCTCGCTATTGTAGACGGGTATTACAATGGACACTTCAAGGGAAACTTCAAAATTGCTAGTCATAAACCATATGCCTTACTCGTGACTGCGTTCTCTATGCCTGATAGGCTCTCGATAACTCGGATTTAGAATGCAACTAACAACACGGCCCATATCAGCGAGCCACACCTGGAGAGGTGGACGCAGCCCCCGGTGTTAGTATCCTGTAGATAGTCCGGTCGTTTTGATTGTAGACTTCCTGGATTGCGCCACTCTGCTCCAGGCTCGCCAGGGCTTGTCGCTGGGTGTCGGTCTGATTCCGCGGGTTGGTGTAGATGTGGTCTATCTTGAGCTTGTTGATCGCGTTGAGATCCAGATTTGCGTTAGCTCTTGCATAGAGCGGGGCGTAAAGTTCGGTATGGCCGTACTGGTCGTGGCCGAGCGGGATGGCCATCCCCCCGTACTGCATGACGGCCTCGCTCATTAGAGCGCCGGGTGTGCAATTGTAGAGTTCCTCATCTTTCCCGTCGGGGCCAGGGAAGAATGACCGGGTGGCTCCATTGAGCACCAGGGCGCGGGATGCCTGCGACCAGGGAAGGCTTTGGAAATAGGTCGCGGCCCGCATGTCGGGTGGGCTCTCACACCACCGAGCCGTAGAAACGGTGTACTTGGACATTGCATACCCGGTGGGCGCGACCCATAGGACTGCGACGACAGCCAGTAGCCCAAACATAAGCCGGCGCGTGCGCAGGGACAGTAGCTCGCCCAGACGGAGAAAACCGAGGACGCAACCAACGGTCAAAAATACGTACCCTACCTGCGTGAAGTGATAGATGTCGCTCGGGTGGGCCGCCGGGTAGACAGTCATCGCAAAGCCGAATGCGAATAAGCCCATAAGCAGAAGCAAGCGCAGTACGCTATCCGATTGTAGGAGGCGCCGTTTCTGCCAGAAACCGAAGGCGAGGATAACCAGCAGCAACGGGACGAAGCCGGTCCGCAACAGGAATGAGAGGTCGAATATGGGCACCCAGAAACTGCCTGCGAGGGCGGGAGTGCTCATCCAGCCGAAGTGATCGACATTGAGGGCTAAGCGCAGGGAGCCGGTATCGTCCGGGCGGGTGAGGGTGCTCGTGATCATATCGCTGAAGGGCATGCTCAGGACCAGCCCTATCGCACCCAGCAGCGCGGTGGTTGCCAGTTCCTTGATATAGAGGGTGCGATTAATTAGCGAGTTCAGCAACCAGTAGAGGACCAACCCCACCCCAAAGGCAACAACTAGGGTTTCATTGGTAGCATTCAGATAGGCCAACAAGAAGCAGAGGACGGGGAACCAGATTCTGGGGGAGCCGGCCTTTTGCCATTCGAGCCAGAACCAGAGGGTGGCCAGGAAGGCAACGTAACCAAATATCACAGGAGGATTCACCTGTAGCATGTCGAAGACGGTAGCGCCGTTTAGCTCGTTGCGCTTCCCCATGTAGTGAAGGTCAACGCCCGTGCCCAAAAAGGAAATCCAGGAAGCGGTGCCGGCGAACACGAATACCATGGCGCCCACGAGGGCCTGTCTGCCCTTGTACTGCTGCCGGTACAGAAGCGCCATGAATCCGGCAAATACTAGCAGCATACTCCAGACGTTGAGCAAGCCCATCGTGAACGGAGTATCGAGGCCCGAAATGCGGCTGAGGGCCGCAGTGTTACTGTGATAGGTCCATCTGTAGAACAATTGGTACTCGGGCTCCATAGTGTCGTGCAAGGGGAAATTGCCCCTAGCTATGCTGGACGAGAAGCCACCATGCCAGAACCTAACCTCGGCCGTAGTCTCCGAGGCATTGGGGAGCACGTCATTGATCCACTCCATCCATGTGACCAGGCCTACCGTAACCAGCAGCAAGGCCAGGACGCAGGCTGTGCTGGCGCTTACCCCGAGCCGAGGCCGCAGCATGAGCAAATCGGTCCATTGCAACCAGAGCAGCGTCAGGCTAATGGCGAGGAGTAACAGGTTGCTCGCCAGAACCGCGCCCGGCCAGTCGAAGATGTAGCGGAAGATTACGAGCGCATAGCCGTAGAGGCACGTGCTGACCAAGAGCCCGAACGGAAGGGTCACGATGAGCCGGTCCTCCTGCTTGAGGAAGAAGCAGGCCACCAGGTAGCCGAATATGGAAATGTTGGCCAGAAGTAAGAGCAGCCAGATAATCACGGACCTCACCCCATAGGTGATTAGGACTCTTGTTAGTCTATCACTAAAATCGCATTGTCAGCTATAGCCTTAGTAGATGGATAGAAAACGACAAATGTACCAAGCACTCGCATTGTGGATTTTGACCTGGTGTCCAGGTGCTTTACGCTTTCCTCCCCCTGAGATCGAGCAACTGCAGGAGCCCCCCTACAATGGCCATCGCGATCTGGATGGCGAACACAATAAGGGACAGAGCGAGCGCGCTGGGGGCGGCGATGCCCTGAAGGCCGAGCAAATAGACGAAAGCCCCCTCGCGGACGCCGATGCCCGCTAACGATATGGGCAGCGATTGCAGAAACGACACGACAGCGACGACCCAGAGAAGCGAAAGGTAAGTCACAGGTATCCCCAGGGCCATGCAGATCAGCAGGTTGGAGTACACAATGCAAAGCTGGAAAGCCAGCGCAAGGAGCATCGGCAGCCAGAGCGACGAAAGACCCCGCGATCCCCTCGGGAGTTGCTCGAATGGCGCGCCAATCCGCGACAGAACATTGCCTCCGGGCAGGCGCAGCGCTTTGCCGGCGGCAACCACCGGTGCGACCCCGCGCCCCGTGACTAACACGACGGTGGCCGCCCCCAGCACCAGGGTTAAGCCAACAACCCAGAGCACCAGATCAGTACGCCCACTAGTTACCGAAGGGGAAAGGATGGCGCCGCCCACCCCCAGGACCAGCAGCGCCAACAGGCCGGTGACCCGATCGGCAACTACCGATATGGCGGCGATGCCTCCTGCCACGCCCGCCCGCGAAAGTCTGACGCCTTTGATTACTTCACCCCCGACTTGGCCGGGGAGCACCACGTTGTAAAATATACCAATGAAGTTCAGCCACAGGAGGTCCCAATAAGGCACGTGTGCCCCCGAGCCTGAGAGCAGAACCTGCCACTTGAAGGTGTTGATCAGGTATGCGCCAAAAGCGACGGCAGCGGCCAGGAGAATGAGAGCAAGGTTCGCACCAGCAACCACACGCAAGAACGCGGTTAGATCTACCTTAAGAAGGACAAACGCCAACAGCAACACGCTGGCGGCGATCTTAACCGGCAGGGGTATCTTGATACGAGGTATCAGGGAGGTGGCCCCGTTTTGGGCTTTCCCGGCTGTTGAATGTTCGGCGTCGGGCGTGGGGGTCTGCCGCCCATCGCCAGCGTTCATACCCGTGGCCCCCAGCCCACCAAGCCTAGTCCCCAACCCGAGCCTTAACACCGCGGACAATGAAGTTGGACGTGCTCTTGAAACGCCCGGTCTGGGGATAGACAACCTCGCAAGTGAGCCCCCGCTGCAGGAACAGGGCGCGCATCTCCTTGATGGTGAAGAAATGCTTCTCCGGGACGAAGTACCAGTCCTCGATGAGCGACTCGATGGTTGGGTTGTCGTTGCGGGCCCTGGGTTTGAAGCCCACGCGCTCGGCGAGCCGGGTGAGGCGGGCGAAAGCGCGCAGGATGGGCTTGCGACGCGAGCGGGGTATGCGCAGACATACATGCCTAATGGCCTCGTGGACGAAGGTCAGAGGCGTTTTGAGGTAGACGGCCAGCACCAGGGTGCCACCCGGCTGCAAAACGCGCACCAACTCATCAAGCGCCTTGATCGGGTCTACAGTATGGTGGATAACGCCCCAACTCCACACCAGGTCGAAACTTTCGGAGGCGAGGGGGATGTTCAGCAGAGAGCCCTGCTCGAACTGGATATTGGTCTTGCCGAGCCTCTTTGCCAGGTCTCGGGCGGTGCCCAGGCTGCCCGAGCTGAGGTCGAAACCCACGACCTCGTCGGCCATCTCGGACAGCGCGAGCGAGCATACGCCGGTGCCGCAGCCGCCGTCGAGGGCGCGGTGGTAGTGTCCAGGGGGCACCACCTCAAGGACGTGCTCCCTGGTCTTGCGATAGTCGGGCACGTTTTTGGGCCAGTAAACGTCGTAGAAGCTCTTCGTGCGCTGCTGTGTTTCATTCTCGGCCAAAGCGTTCACCTGTATTTCTCCTTTCGATACCGACCTGAGTACTGGGGCCTGAGGGCTGGGTGCCGGGATCTACCACCCCTCTCCTGCGCTCATGCCCCGAACCCCTGGTTGCGAGTGACTTGACGATCTGTTCGGATAGGGCCAGGTAGCGGGCTGCCGCCTGCGACCAGTCGTACCCTTTTGCCATCACCGCGCCTTCCTGCCCCATCCGCCGGCGTAGATCTCCATCCGATACGAGGCTGCTCAGGGCGCGGGATAGAGCGGGGGCGTCGGCGGTGGGCACCAGCATACCGTTCGCGCCGTCCTCCACCAGCCCCCGGACCCCGTGGATGTCGGTGGCCACGACCGCGTTGCCGCAGGCCATCGCCTCGAGCACGACGTTGGGCATCCCCTCCTCAAACGAGGGAAATGCGAATATATCGGCGCGCCGGTAGTGGTCCACGATCTCCGCGCGCGGCACCCAGCCAGCGAAGCTCACGGCAGCGGCCAGACCGAGACCGGCGGCCATGGAGCGTAGCGACGCCTCCTCCGGCCCGCTGCCTACTAACTCTAACTCTACTCGCTCGCGGACTTCCGGATCGAGCATAGAGATTCCTTGAAGCAGGTATTGCAAGCCTTTCTGCTTGTGCAGACGCCCGACGTAGAGGACCCGCACTTTCCGCCGATCGGGAGCCCGCCCGGCCGGTGAGAACATCTCCAGATCGATGCCGTTGGGCACGACCTCCACATTCCGGCCGGGAAGCACCCGCTGGGCACGAAGGCGGAGGCCCTCGCCGTTCACCACGAGCATCCCGGCCCTGGACCATACGCGCCGGATCAGGGGGCGGACCAGCATGTGGCCGAGAGCGAGGGCCCCTTCCTGCCGTCCCGGCACATCGTCGCCGCGCAGCGATAGGAGATAGGGTACGCCCTTTAACCTGTTCACCAGCAGACCCACCGGGCCGGTGGGCAGGCCGAAGAAGACATGCATCACATCGGGCCGGAATTTCGAGGCCAGTTGCAACGCGGGCAGCGCGGCGCCTACCACAAACGCCCCCATCTCCGGGAACGAGCAGTAGTCAAGCCTGTGGCGCATAACCGGCACGCGATGGATTTCGAACCCATCCCGCATCTCGCGCGGGACCAGCCCTTTGACGTGAGATGTGAGCACAGCCACCTCCACCCCACTCGCCGCCAGGTGTCTGGCGATCTCCGAGGAAGCCGTGGCAGCCCCACCCCCGACCGGGGGGAATTCGTAATTTAGGAGTAGAATTCTCATCTGATTTTGGTGGCCCAGAGGGCACCCCGATTATGGATTAGCGCCCAGGGCTGGTGCAAAATCGATAATCGATTCATGGTTTGGTCCAGTCGATCCTGTAAATGCGGACGTTGCCGAACGTGTTGGTGGTGGTTTTACTGAGCAGGGTGGCCCGTTTGGCAAGGAATGTGTCGTACTGGGGTTTGTAGACATACAAGCCGAAGCTCTGTTGGCTTACGAGCGAGGGATCAGTTGTAATCCAGGAGTCTATATGCGGGTCCGTTATCAGGTAATCGGGGTGAAGCGCACGGAACGCATCTTCCAGGGTGCTGTTGGGTACCGCCCGCCGGTAGTAAGCAAGCTGCGCCCATGAATAATACGGGTGGTCAGTAAGGCCGAACCAGAACGCGGGAGCCCCTATGACGGGACTGCCCGCCGCCACAGAACCGCGCATATTGTCTTGCACCGTCCGCAAGTCGCGATCAAAATCATAGGTGACCACCGGGATCAGCACGGGAGCAATCGAAATAGCGAGGATGGCCCAGGCTACCAAAGGGCGCGCAAAATCCAGGGGTGAGGCTCGGCGAGCCCCGTCAAACAGGCTCAACAGCAGAACCGCTATGACGAGGCTGATAGCCGGGTAGATGAGGATCCCATAGTGCGGTTCCTTATTGCGGATCAATGCGGCGAACCCAACCGTAAGGGTGCCCAGCAGCACCAGCAATTTCACGTCCGAGGCCGAGCGCCGGAACAAGAGCAATGCAAGCGCGGCCACGAACGGCAGTAACTGCCAGCTCAAGAGGTCGGAAGCGAAATCAACGAAGGACGACAACGCCTGCCCACCGAGGTCGAGAAGGGGAGGCGTGCGGCCGGAGCCATTGCCGATCCTGTACAGCTCGAAGTAGGTTTGCGGATAGGGAAGGATATGTATCGCCACAAAGTAGAGTACCGCGATGCAGCCTCCGGCGACGAAAGCCCAAAACCGGCGCGACCTGAAGAACGCCCACCGGAAGTCGCACACATATAAAGCCGCCACCGCGGGGCCGTAGATCAGGCCATTAGGGTGGACATCGAGGGTCAAACCAGCCAGCAGCCCCGCCAGGAGGCTCTTCGCCGGAAAGCGCCCGCGATCCCCGGTCACGCAGAGGGCGATCGCGCCGAAGCCCATCGCGGCCGCTATGATATCGTGCCTGCCCAGGTGGGAGGAAAAGAGGAAGGGGAATGAACTCGCTACCAGGAATCCCGCCAGGAGACCGGCGCGCGGGTTGTAAAGGGTTCTTGCTATTACGTAGACCTCGGCCACGAGAAGCAGCCCAAAAGCCACGGAGGCAAGGCGCAGGGCGAAGAGGCTCACGCCAAACACGCCAATGAAAGCTGCGTGGATCGCTGTCCCTAGCAGTGGGAAGTAGGTCCAATAGCCCACATATCTGTCAAAGACCCCGGCGTCCAGAGTGCCGTACGCCTGGCCCGTTTGAAGGAGCGCCAACCCCCGTGCGGCATTCCAACCTTCGTCGGTTGAAGCGGGAGGTACGCGGAGCAGCGTGCCGACGTGGACCGCGCATACGCAAACAAGTAGAACCGCGAGGGCCAGCCACGTGCGATCAACTCGAGCGAGCAGCGCGGGCATGGCGCGAACGCGGCCAGGTTGAGCGGCGTGCTCGTAACTTTCTATCACTTCACCCATCTGTTCTTCCGCGACCGGCACTAATGTCCACCGGACCTTTCTCTGCCATGCTCAAGGTTTAGCCGTAGCTGCATTCCTTAGATCTCCGTGATTAAGTAGCGGGCTTGCGGAGCACCGCTATGTGGTTCATCGCGAACAAACCGTCCTGGTCCAGGCGGCCACTCAACCCCCGGGCAACGGAGAGCCAGAAGCGGGTAACCGGGCGGACCAACCGGGTGAGCCCCAGAGCGGATAACAGGCTCGAAAGCAGCACCGATGGCACGTTCAGGATGAGATGAACGATACCACCGTCGATCACGACTTCGGTTACCTCGAAGCCCGCCCGCCGGGCCAGGTAGGATAGTCCATAACGCGAAAATCTGTAATAGTCGTGAGGCTGACCATGCAAGTAGAAGACGAAGGGCACGGAAACGATTGCCACACCTCCTGGAGTAAGGGTGCGCCACATTTCAGGAAGCGCGTTCCACGGTTCCTGGCAGTGCTCCAGCACGGAATGGCAAAAGAGCGTGTCGAAGCTTTCGTCGGCGAAGGGGAAAGGCTTCGTGGCATCGAAGAGCACGTCTATGTTCCGGTGTTCGCGGGTGAGGTCGCCGCTCAGATACCTTTCACAGTGCCGCTTCAAAGTGCTACGCCAGGCCAGCTTACCGGCTCCTATATCCAGGGTGCGGCCCGATACATACCGGGCGATGAGCGGCTCGGTGTTGGCATAAAGGCTGGCGTTCTGCAGGGCGATAGACCAGTACAGATCCGTGCCGATCGTGCGACTATTCAATCGCTGCCATGCCTGTGCTATAAGGGTCCTCACGCTCGTGCGCCTCTTGGGTCGTGAAGACCCGTGGTACGGGCGGTCCTTGTTGAGACATAGGTCTTCGTCTTCAACTAGGGTCACTCCCTTCTGAATTGTTGATCAGGGTGCGCTTGAAGGCGCTCACTTTTGATCCCTGGTGTCTCGCCTCCAGGATCTGCTCGGATAGCTGCAAGTAGTTATCTGCCGTGGCGGCCCAACTGAACCGCCCAACCAACTCGCGGCTCTTCTTACCCATAGAGGCGAGCTGGCCTCCGGCGGTCACCAATGTGTGGAGGGCCTCGGCAAGGGGAGCCACCTCGGCCGGGGGCACCAGCAAACCGTTCACTCCATCTTGCACAAGCTCGCAATTGCCGCGTATGTCGGTCGCCAACACCGGCATGCCGCAGGCCATGGCCTCCAACACCACGTTGGGCATCCCTTCATCGAGCGAGGGCAGCACAAATACATCGGCGCGCTGGTAATGCTCGACGATCTCGGTCCTGGGTACCCAGCCGGCGAAGCGGACGATGTGGTTCAGACCCAGATCGGCTGCCATGGAGCGCAGGCGCTCTTCTTCGGGACCGCTGCCCACCAGTTCCACCTCGACTCTCTCCAACACAGGCTCGTCCAGCCTGGCGAGGGCTTGCAGCAAGTAAGACAGCCCCTTCTGATTAGCCAACCGGCCCACAAAGAGCAATCTTACCTTTTGCGCCTGGGTGTCGCGGCTCACCGGGTAAAATGCGTCTAATTCAACGCCGTTGGGCACTATCTCGATCTTCCTATGGGGCAGCGTTCGCTGCGCAAGCCGGTGCAGGCCTTCGCTGTTGACTACGATCACGCTCGCCTTCGACCAGACCTGCTTGATGACGGGCATCGCGAGCGCATGCACCCGTGCCAGCTCTTCGGGCATAAACCCTGGCACATCGCCCCCGCGGAGAGATAGGAGGTAAGGGATGCCCTTCAATTTGCTGACAAGTAGGCCCACCGGCCCTGTAGGCACCCCGAAAAAGATGTGCATCAGGTCGGGCCGGAACCGGGAGGCGATACGCAGGGCAGGGACTACGCTACCCAGGACATAGCCGCCCATCTCGGGCACCGAGCAGCGATCAATATGCCGGCGCATGGCGTTGACGCGGTAGATGGTGTACCCGTCCCGGCGCTCCTTGTGCGCCAGCCCTTTGAAGTGAGAGGTGAGCACGACCACCTCGACCCCACGTTTCGCCAGGTGCGCGGCTATCTGCGCAGACGCTGTCGCAGCCCCGCCGCCAAGTGGAGGAAATTCGTAGTTCAGGAGGAGAATTCTCATATCAATTACGAATTATGAATTACGAATTGGTTTACGCCTAATTCGTAATTCATAATTCACACGGGTAGGGCCTCATCTAGCAGGGGCTCCAGGGTGTTGGTAGCGCCTGTTATGTAGCGGTCGTGCCACATCTGGAAGACCAGGAGGGTCCAGAGGGGTTTGCGGTTGTCTCGGGTGCCCGCCAAGTGGTCGTTTAGCAGGGTGTGGATGTAGTCGTACTCGAACAGGCCGTCGCGCTTGATGCGCTCCTGAGAGAAGAGGTCCTGAGCCAGCTCTTTGAGGTCGGTGCGCAGCCACTTGGAGATGGGCATACCGAAGCCATGCTTCTCGCGGGCCAGGGTCTCTTTGGGCAGCTTGCCTTTGAGGGCCTCGCGGAAGATGTACTTGCGAGTGAAGTTCTTGAGCTTCATGTCCAGCGGGAGCGAATTGACGTAGTCCACGAACACGCGGTTGAGTATCGGCACACGCACCTCGAGCGAGTTGGCCATGCTGGCGCGGTCCACCTTGACCAGGATGTCGCTCTCCATGTAGAGTTTCATGTCCAGGTAGAGTATGCGGTTTAACTCTTCGCGGGCCTTGCTGCTGCCGATATAGTTGCGCACGGGCACGAGCGGGTCGATGCCCCGCAGGTCGGCCTGCACATCGGGCCGGAGCAGTTTGCTCAGCTCTTCCGCGCGGAAGTTGCCCAGCCACATGTGGTGCCTGATCTCGGCGGGGCGGGCGGCGTCGCGCACGAACCGCTTGGCTTTGAAGTCGAACGACAGGTTATCCATCGAAACCGGCAGCCGGCCCACGGCAGGCTCGATCAGGTTGCGGCGCATGGTTTTTGGCACGCGCAAGTAGTATTGCGTGAGGCGGTGGGCTTGCAGAGTGGAATAGCCGGCGAGCAGCTCGTCGGCCCCATCGCCGCCCAGGGCCACTTTCACGTGTTGGCGGGCGAAGCGGCACAACGCGTAGGTGGGCATGATCGAGGAGTCGGCCATGGGCTCATCGAGAATATAGGGCAGGTGAGGGACCAGCTCCAGGAGGGTGCGGGGCTCCAGGCGCATCATTTTGTGGTCGGTGCCGAGGTGACGGGCCACAAGTTCGGCGTGGTGGGACTCATCAAAGGAGGGATCCTCGAAGCCGATCGAGAACGACTTGACCTGCCCAGGCACGAGCTCGCTCATCATGGCGGCCACCGCGCTGGAGTCGACCCCGCCACTCAGGAAGACGCCCAGGGGTACGTCGCTGATCAATTCCAGCCGCACTGCCTCCCGCAGGTGCTCGATCAATTCTTCCTTGCATTTCGCTAGCCTGGGACGCACTCCCTCGCCGGGAGACAGATCGACGTCGTAGTAGCGCCGGACGGATGTGCCTCCCTCGGTGAGCGTGAGGGAGCAGCCGGCGGGCAGTTTCTGCACGCCGCTAATGATGGAACGCGGCGGGGGTATGTGCTCCAGAGCAAGGTATTGCTGGAGCGAAATGAGGTCGATATCCCGCGATTGCTCGGGTCGGGCCATGAGCACTTTGAGTTCCGACCCGAAGGCCAGCACGCCGTCCTGGTAGGAATAGTATAGGGGTTTGATGCCCATGCGATCGCGAGCCAGCATCAGCAGGCGTTTGCGCTTGTCCCAGAGAGCGAAGGCGAACATGCCGTTGAGGCGCTCTACGAAGCTCTCGCCGTATTGCTCGTAGGCGTGCACCAGCACCTCGGTATCCGAGTGGGTGTAGAACCGGTGGCCCAGGGCGAGCAGTTCTTCTCGCAGGGCCGGGTAGTTATATATCTCCCCGTTGAATACGGTCCAGACCGTGTTGTCTTCGTTGTGGATCGGCTGGTGGCCGGTGCTGAGGTCTATGATGGAGAGCCTGCGCATGCCGAGGCCCACGCCCGGCTCGACCAGGTAGCCCTCGTCATCCGGTCCCCGGTGCCGTATAGAGCCGCACATCTTGCGCAGCGTCTCTTCGCTAATCTCCCTGTCAGCCCGGAGCGTTACCAGGCCGCATATACCACACATGTGATACTCCTCGTATTGCGTATTGCGTGTTGCGTGACTACAAGATTTGGGTGGTGGAACGTGCTCCCTTTGCCCTTCTACGCAATACGCGATAGTTTCAGTCTTCGGTGCTTTCCTTGCGCACGACGCGGCGGACGACGTAGGTGGGTTTGGCCTGGGACTCGTGGTAGGTGCGCACCGAAATCTCGGCCAGGAAGCCCATGAGGATAAGCTCTACGCCGATGATGAAGAGCATGGCCGCCAGCAGCAAGAGTGGTGACTGGATCAGCGACACGCCATTGACGAACTTGTCGAGCAAGGCCAGGGTAAGAGACACCAAGCTCAGGGATATGGAGCTGAGGCCCAGGCCGCCGAAGACGTATATGGGCTTGGTCGAGTAGCTGCCGAGGAACTTCACGGTCAGGAGGTCGAGCACTACCTTAATGGTGCGGGCCAGGCCGTACTTGGACTTGCCGTGCAGCCGCGGGTGGTGCTGGACCGGGATCTCGGTGATGGTGGCTCCCACCCAGGCGGCGTGGGCAGGGATGAACCTGTGCATCTCGCCGTAGAGGTGGATGTGGTCGATCACCTCGCGGCGATATGCCTTGAGCGTGCAGCCATAGTCGTGCATTTTCACGCCCGTCATCCATGAAATCAGAGAGTTTGCTGCGACCGACGGAATTCGGCGTGTGAACCGGGAATTCATCCATCTTCCGGTGCGCCATCCGCTCACGAGCTCGAAGCCCTCGTCCAGTTTGTCAATCAATCGCGGGATATCTGCCGGGTCATTTTCGCCGTCAGCATCGATTGCGGTCACGATCGCGCCCTTCGCGTTGTGCAATCCACAGGCAAGCGCGGCGGTCTGCCCGGTGTTGCGAGCGAGCCGAATAGTGCGAACGTGCTCATCGTGCAGCCGGATCTCGCGCAGAACCTCAATACTCCCGTCGAGGCTGCCATCGTCAATGAAGAGAATTTCGTAGGATTTTTGGAGGCCCCGCAGAACTTGCGTCAACTCGCGATGCAACGGCGCCAGATTATCCCGCTC
>JBJMMB010000299.1:0-6247 GCA_045805005.1 Chloroflexia bacterium | reverse complement strand
GCCCCAACCGACACCGTGGCGGCTGCTGAAACTCCTACCGAGGCGGCTATGACGCCTACGGAATCGGCGGTGATGACTGCCACCGAGGGCACGTCGGCGGGCGCACCGGTACCTGGAGCCACTCCGGTCTCCGATTGGAAGCCCGGCACCCACGCCAACTCGATCACAGCCCCCACCAAACTGGTGTCGGCGGGCGCTCTTACCGTAGGTAGCGATGTGGGCTACCCGCCGCAAGAATATGCGGACGCGGCCGGTAACGCCGTGGGCTTTGACATCGATATAGCCAATGAGATAGCCAGCCGGCTCGGTCTCACTACGAAAGTAGTCAACTTCAAATTCGACGACATCATCCCGGCTCTTAACGCGGGTCAGTTCGATATCGTGGTTTCTGCCATGACTGTCACCGACGACCGGAGCAAGGTCGTGGATTTCGTGCCTTACTTCGACGCGGGACAGGCAGTGCTGGTCGCCAAGGGCAACCCCAAGGGTATCAAGACCCTGGACGACCTCTCAGGCAAGACCGCGGCCGCTGAACAAGGCACTACCGAAGAGACGACCCTCAATGATCTGAACGACAAGCTGACCAAGGCAGGCAAGCCGAAGGTCAATGTGCTGACCTATCCGGCCGACACGGACGCGGTGGACCAACTGCGCATAGGCCGGGCCGACGCCACGCTGCACGACTCCCCGGTGGCCGCTTATTATGCTAAACTCAACCCTAACTTCGAGGTAGCCATCCCCAACTATGACGCGGCTCCCGAGGGTATAGCCATCGCCAAGACCAACAAGCCGATGCTCGACGCGGTCAATGCTGCCGTTACCGCCATGAAGTCCGACGGCACCCTCGATGCCATCAAGGCAAAGTGGGGGGTGAAGTAGTATAGAAATCATGAAGGAAGAATCAGGAGTTACCGGGCAGCACGCTGCTTGGGACTGCTGATTCTTCCTTCATGGCCCACGTTGCGGGGGCTATAACGTTGCAAACCGATAGCTCAAACCGGCGGTGGGGGACCTGGCTGCTTATCGCGGGAGGTCTCTTCATTGCCCTCGTAATTATCTATTACGCCTTTCAATTCGCGAGCAAGCTCGATTGGGCGTATGTAATTGCGCATTTCCTGGACCAGCCGCTGCTGGAGGGTGCGAAGACGACCATCCTCTTGTCGGTCACCGCACAGGCTGTCGGTATCCTCCTGGGCCTGATAGCCGCGCTGATGAAGATGAGCAATAGCCCCATTCCACTCATCAATATCATCCTTAGAGGGGTCGCCGGCTTCTACGTATGGCTGTTCAGGGGCACGCCGTTGCTGGTGCAACTGATCATTTTCGCCACGGGTCTTTATGAGGTAGGTATACACCTTGGCCTGGTGGAAGCGGCGCTGCTGGCCCTGAGCCTGAACGAAGGGGCCTACATGTCGGAGATTGTCCGCGCGGGTATCCAGAGCGTCGACCCGGGCCAGGCGGAAGCGGCCAAATCGCTGGGGATGACCTATGGCCTGAGCATGAGGCGTATCATATTGCCGCAGGCGGCGAGGGTGATAATACCACCCACCGGCAATGAATTCAATAACATGCTCAAGAGCTCATCACTCGCTTATACAATTGGCATCGTGGAACTGCTGGCGCAGGCAGGCAACCTCAACCACCTCTACTTCAAGACCCTGGAAACCTTTATGATCGTTTCGTGCTATTACCTGGTCATGACGACGGTTTGGACGTGGATACAGGGCCGGATCGAAAGTCGACTGGGTGAGCGTAAATCGAGCGACGTGGCGCCAGGCTTCTGGAGCCGTGTACGCAGCAATGTCTTGAGCACCCGCAGCCAGGTCGGGCATGGTTAGGTCGGGACAGGAGCCTTGAATGAACGCTGAAATCCGCACTTCGGGTCCTATCGTCCGGGCCGAAGATGTGTATAAGAGCTTCGGGCACACCGAGGTGCTGCGCGGCATCGATCTGACCGTCATGCCCAGGGAAACGGTGGTCTTGATTGGGCCAAGCGGCTCGGGCAAGACCACCTTCCTGCGGTGCATCAACCACCTGGAAAAGATCCAGAAGGGGCGCATCTACGTGGGCGGGCAACTGATCGGCTACCGCACGGATGGCGAGCGCATGGTGGAGGACAGCGAGCGCAATATCGCCGCCCAGCGCGCCCGCATAGGCATGGTCTTCCAGCGCTTCAACCTCTTCCCCCACATGACCGCCCTGGAGAACATCATAGAGGCTCCCGTGCACGTCAAGAAGCTGCCCCGGGCCGAGGCCGTGCAGATCGCTGAGGAATTGCTTGCCAAAGTTGGCCTGAGCGACAAAGCCGGCCGCTATCCCAACCAGCTATCGGGCGGCCAGCAGCAGCGCGTGGCCATAGCCCGCGCCCTGGCGATGGACCCCATGCTTATGCTCTTCGACGAGGCCACCTCGGCCCTCGACCCGGAGCTCGTCGGCGAAGTGCTCGCAGTGATGGAAGAGCTGGCTCAGGAGGGCATGAGCATGATCGTGGTGACCCACGAGATGGGGTTCGCCCGCGACGTGGCCGACCGCGTGGTCTTCATGGACCAGGGCAAGGTGGTCGAAGAAGCCCCGCCCCTGCTGATGTTCAGCAACCCCCAGCACGAGCGCACCCAGGCTTTCCTTAGCAGGATTCTCTAATTACTCCCCAATCACCTCTGTGGTTGCACCCACCGCCGGGACGGAACGTCAAAGTAAAGCAAGTTGCCTCTTTCGTCCTCGATAGTCAGTCGTTGGCAGATAGCGTCTATGATGTCAAGCTGGTTTGCCGGCTGTGGCGGTTCATACAGGCGCGGAGGCATGATAGGCTGGCCGCCCACAGCATCGTACTCCGCGAGTTGTAGCACGGGTCGCGGCTGTGATGAGTCATGGCCATAGTGTATCGTTATCTCGATCCTTGTTGTCCCATTGTTCACGGTCCAAGTTCCGTTCAGGTAATGGCTATATGCCGCCATACCGGACGGCGTCAGGAATTCATAGCGCTTCTGCTCATCAGGACGTGTGGCGGCTGGCCTGGGTGTGCATTCGCCTGTTATCCAGTCGCGCCAGAGTAAGTCGAAGTAGAACATGGCTCCGTCCTCGGCCCTCGTGACGAGCATCTGCCCCACCACATCCACTATGCGGATTGGACCTTTGTGGGCGGGCGTCCGGTATGAGTGAAGGATTTGCCCCGGCAACTGGTCCATGTAGTCTACCATGACCAGCAGGCCCTGCGACGGGTCCTCTCGCTCAGCACCCGCAAAAACCCGAGGCCTGACTACACCAGCCGGACCTCGGGTACCATTGGGAAAACTTGAACTAAATCCCGTCATCTCTGGATACCCCAGACGCCAGCTTCCAGGCAGTCCCTCCGACTCAAACCACTGGTTCTGGAAGACTCCGGCCTCGGGCGGTAGATCGCCATAGCCATATTCGACTACCATGCCCCGTGTGGCCCGCCGGACCTTGTCCTCGCGCAGTGAGAGCCAGCCCTCCGAGTTCGGGTCTATTTTCTCACTACTTGGTTTGCCGGATTGTGGAGGGAGAAAGCTGACCCATCCCTGTGGGCGTGCGGAAAAGTCAAAGAGGAAGCCGTATCCATCGGTCGACCTGAGCACTAAACGCCCTCCCACGACATCGACAATTCGCAGCGATCCGGCACGTACCGGTGTAAGATAGAGCCCCAGCATTGGCATATGGTCTTCGCAATACGCATCCATATCGAGAACAATAACGCCCTGGCCCAGGCTACCGGTCCGGCGAACAGCGCCCGCATAGACCGTATTATGAACACAACCCTGTTGATGACTGGGCTGGTTAGGATTCCAGGTATTTTCCACGACGAAGCCGGAACCCGGCCCCGTGCCCGTGCTGTTTCTCTTGCTCGCATTGGCGGGAGAAAGCGCGTTAGTCGAGGCGTTACGCCTTACGAATAAGGATGGCGCGCCCGGATCCCTCGCATTGCGTACCGTGCCGTTCCCGGCCTGAAATGGGGGCGAATACGAGCGGTCGGCCTGGGGTGTGCTTGTGGGGCTTGGCTGGGGCACAGTTGAGCGTTCGGACTGGCCATCGACAAAGAGCCCGGTGCACAGCAAGAGAAACATTGAAAGAACTCGCACTACGAGCGAGCGGCGACCACGACTTTGTACTTTCATAACACGCCTCACTTCAACTCAAAGAACCCTGCCTCTTCCGCGGCCGCTAACTGCTTTCTGATGCCCTCATAGTCCGCATCCGTTACCGGCACGAAGCGGTCGATGAACGCCTCGGCCAGGCGCTCCCGTGCGGATGGGTCGTCCGCCATCCCGAGCAGAGCCGAGCGTATTTCCGCCTTTAGTTTGGCGGACAGCCGGCTGGCGGCGACCACCGGTTGGATTGTGGACGGGCCGAGGGTGTCGATGACCCTCAGTTGCAAGACCAGGCCCGGGTCGTCGCGAAAGGCCACCGCGAGCACCTGCGAGTCGATAGCCGAGGCGTCCACCTGCGCCGAGCACACCATCTGGATCGACTCCTGGTGGAACCCCGAGGGCACTGCCTGGCCGAAGTAACCGCTTGTCTCGCCCATCTGCAGGAGCCGGTCGCGGGTGATGCCATATCCCGACTGGGAGTCCTCTTCGTTGTATGCCCACCGAGCACCCCGCAGGTCCTCGAACGACTTGAAGGGGCTGCTCCGGCGCACGATTATGTCCGAGTAATAGACCGGCTTGCCGCCATATCGCTCGCCTTGCAGCACCGGCGCGGCCAGCGGCTCGACCGGTGGCGGCTCCCGCCGCGCCAGCATCACATAGGGCAGCCCGCAAATAAAGCCAAGGTCGGTTCGCCCATCCTCGAACTCGTCGTAAGACCGGCCCACCGCCAGTTGCGCGGGTCGCCCAAGCCGCTGCCCTACGTATTGCGCTATGAACTCATAGACGGGATAAATGCCAGGCGCTAGAAATGTCGCAAATCGTAATGGTTGATCGTTCATATTGAGCCCCAACCCGCCATCTGCCTGAAGGTCCCGAACTCGGGTGGCAGCATGGCGACTATCACCGGCACGAAGACCCCCAGCCAGTGGGCCACTACCGAATCCCTGATGGCCTGCGAGAGGTTGGGCACGGGGAAAACCGTGGCAACCACCAGCATAGCCATCACCAGCGAAACAGAGGTCACCAGCCCCATGAGACCGCCCAGCAGGTGGTCCAGCCCGCCCAGGAAGAGCAGGTTCGCGGCGAAACGCAAGATCGAGCCCGCGATGCCTATCAGCAGGCTGAAGCCTATGACCACGCCGCCGAAGGCGATGATTCGCGCCCAGTTAGGGTCGGCCACCAGGCCCCCGCCCTCCTCGGGGTGCAGGAAATCGGCTATGGGCTGGTAGAGCCGACCGGCGAAGAATATGCCCGCTGCCAGCCCCAGCACAGATACAACCTGCCTTATCAAGCCCCAGAACAGACCCAACAGCACGCTTGAGACCACGATGCCCAGGATGGCGATGTCCACCCAGTTCATGTCTGCCCTCCGGCCAGGGGCCGCATAAGCGCGAAATACTCCTCGCCACGCCTCTCTTCCACCGAGCGGGCGGGCGGCTCCAGCTTGTCTATCGAGAAATGTGGGCCGAACAGGGCGCGCACCTCCTCCGGCGTGGTGTTGAAGGGCGGCCCGCCCGGCTTGCCGTGGGTGAAGAAGATAGCGATGTACAGGCCGTCCGGCTCTATCAGCCGTGACACCAACCGCACGTACTCCTCGCGCCGGGCAGGCGGGATCGCCGCGAAGCAGGTGTGTTCCAGGACGTACTTGAAGGCATGGTCGTAAGAGGCGGGGAGCGTGAACAGGTCGTGCTCCACGAAATCGGCCTCCACCCCGGCCCGCTGCGCGCCGGCCCTGGCGTCCTCGATGGCCGCGTGCGAAAAGTCCACGCCCGTCACCGTGAACCCCTGCTGGGCGAAGAAAATCGCGTCGTGTCCTCGCCCGCAGCCGGGCACTATTAGCGTGCCGGGTGGGGGCGCCTCAGGCCCCGCCATCAGGTCCACGAAGGGGGGCGCGGGCCGGCCGATATCCCAGCCTGTGTTGCCCGTGTTGTAACGCGACTCCCAGAAACGGGGGGCGCTCGGGTCTTCGGGTTCTAGATTTCTCACTGCGCTTTTCTCCGTCCTATTACCCCGGTGCCATCCACAGGCCCATAGCCCAGTTGTCACGGGGCGGCAGCATTATCCTCCAAACCGAGAGGAGGCGCACGGCGTGCTCTCCCTCCGGGCCCTGTATGCGCCACAGGTCCGACTCGCGATCCCAG
>JBJMMB010000298.1:0-9005 GCA_045805005.1 Chloroflexia bacterium | reverse complement strand
GGGTGGTGTGTAGATGGGCCAAAGCGCCGCCAGTATGACGATCTTCACGAGTTGCCCCCGTGTGGCGTTGCTGTAGGGCCTGAAAGTGCTATCCGAGTAGCCGGAGATGATGCCCCGGCAGAAGAGGTGGCGCACCGGCTCGTAGAAGTAATCGGTAGTCGATACGTCGCTGAAACCCATCGGGCAGGGCGTGGCCGTGTGCGTGGGCGTTGTCGTGCACATCGGGTTCGAGCCCAGGCAAAGGCTTGTAGGGGTGGCCGTAGGCGTATGGTTCCCGGTGGGCGAGCCGGTCGGCGTGGCACTGTTCGTAGGGGTCCTCACGAAGAAGGTTGCGCTCGGGCTAGGATTGGGAGTTGGTGAGCCGAGGTAGCCGAGGGCCGCGGCGGCCTCGTAGACGGCGTTGGCGATGGGGCCTGCGCCGCGGTTGAAGTTGGTGTCGTCCTGGCTCGTGCCGCCCATCACCCAAATGGAGCCCCAGAAGTAGTTCTCCGTGTGCCCATTGGGGAAGGTCTCGTTGCCTGCCTCGTAGCCGGGGTAGCCCGAGTAGTCGAACTCACGAAAGATCGGGTACGCTCCCTGTGCGTAGAGTCTGCGCTGCTGCCACTCGGTCTGGGCCCCGCTTTCCGTGGCATAATTATCCACGTAGCCCCTCGCCGGGTGGGTGCCGAACTGGAAGGTATAGCAGTCGCGTATGTACCTGTGTCCCGGCGTCCCGAAAGGCCCCTGACAGTACCAGCCAGGGTGGTTAGTCTGCACGTATTGCAGAATGAGCATTTCCGGCTCGGCCACGGTCGTTTCTGTAGGCCCTGGAGTGTTGGTGCGCACGGCTGTAGGCGTGGTCATTGGCGCCGACGCCTGCACGTCCTCCACTCGAACCGATAGGCGTGCGGGCCCCAGGTATGCACCGGCCTTTGGCACACTGCCCACGACGCTCCCCCGCGGGCCTAGTGCGCTCGCCCCGGCGGTTGCGCCCCCGCCCTGCGCCGACAGACCCATACTCATCAGCACCGCCAACATGGCCGCCGCGATAGCCAGCATCCTGCCCGAGCTGCTATTAAGCCCTCTCATTATCTCCCTCCTATAAATGTAAATGCGAAAGCCGCGCCCAGCCTATTATATCACCGGTCCCCTCAGTCCAAAACACCTGTGGACCGCACCGGTAGGACGTAATCATCTAGCGACCCACTCGCTGCAGGGGCAGGTCCTCGTGCCTACCCTGTTAGCGCACCGCAAACGTTGGGGTTGGGCAACCGGGCAGGCACGGGGACCATTAGTTCCAACTAATTCACCGATGAGGGCATGATAGAATGGCTAATCCAACCCAATATTGCTGCCTGGGGCTGAAAAACTGCCCCTAACGACCGCTTTGGCCCCTGTTTTGGCCCGAAACAGGCAATTTTGGCGGATCCGGGGGGCACTCACAGGGCTCATTGTGCCGGTGCTGCCCTACCATATGTAGTAGTTCTCTGAATTAGTTGGAACTAATGGCAACGGGGACCTGCCCCTACGAATCCGCACCTTTGACGGAGAATGATTAAGCCCTGACCACACCAGGCTTTCCCATTCGGCATCTTGAACGTATCACTTCACTACGCAAGGGCCTCAAGCGCCGTCAGTCCCAGGGAGAGAGCGAATCCGAGCACCAGCACGATGCCCGCCCACCGCCCGGCGGCCTCGTAGCCCTCGGGGATCATGGTGTCCCCAGCATAGTAATCAGAGCGCCACCCACGAAAGCCTGCACGAAGGCTGCGACGGTCACCGGCAGGGCGGCGACTACCCCGTAGCCAAGCGCCGCTGCGACAGCAGAAATCACGGTCAGGCCCCCCAAAATCCCAGGATTCGAGACTTCGTCATACCGCCCCGCAGTAGTCCATTGGTCGACACTATCGACTCCGGTAGGTTCGATAAGAAAACAGCGACCACAAAAGGGACGCTTACCCCCTGCCCTCCGACCAGACTCACGCCTATGACGATCGACTCGGGTATGCCGTCGAGCACCGTTCCGAGCGCGATCGCCGGGCCGTTTCCGGCCGCCTGGTCACCGCCTGCATCCTTACGGTCACCCCCACCTCGACGGCTGATGACCGTATCGCCGGCGAAAAAGGTGAGCGCCCCGGCCGCAAGTCCGGGGCCGACCACCCCGCCACCGCCCGCCGTTTTGACCGCATCGCCCACCAGCTCATAAGCTACGGCGCTGATGAGCACGCCCGCCCCGAAGGCCATAATCAGGCCGATTGTGCGCTCCTTTAGCAATACGGCGAAGGTGATCAGCGCGCCGAGGAGCAGCGAAACCCCTCCGATCAGCCCCCAGAACGCGGCCTCCAGCATTTCACTTCCCCCTTTCTGCTTCGCTCGTTTCCCCTTACCCCCAAACCTGAAAGGGCAGGCCCCCGTTGTCTGCCCTGTTCGTTTGCCGCCAATCTTTGGGTTAGCGAACAGGGCAGGCAATGGGGCCTGCCCTTTCAGCCATCTATTGTGGAAGGCGATTACCGGGGCAAGCCTACGCTACTGGTAACGCTGCCGCGCCGGGGCGTTCTCCTTCTCCAGCTCGTTCCTTATCCACAGGCCCGAAGCGATCGGCCCGGCTAGTGCCAGCAGAAGCATGCAGAGGCCCACCACCAGGATGACCAGTATGGCCGAAATCGTCAGATAGCACCACCAGCCGACCAACAGGAGCACGCCCCTGGTGACGCGCCCCGCGTAGATGTGCCCGATGCCCAGGAAGCCGATGTAGCCCAGCAATTCGAGCAGCAGGGCCACCGTGGGGTCGCGTGGCGGCGTCCCTGCCACGCCCGCCTGCTGTTGGTACTGGTAGTTGATCGGCGGTTGTGGAGCGTTGGAGTAGGCCTGCACGGGCGGCTCCGCCTGGCCCCCGTACTGCGAGAAGGCCTGCGTTTCGGAGCCGTATGCCGCGCCGGGAGGCTGTACGTAAGGAGCTTGCCCCGGCTGCGATGGCGGTTGCGCTTGCCCCTGCGGCTGCAGCGGATAAGGCGCGTACGCGGGAGGCTGGCCGGCCTGCTGCTCGACGGGCGCGGCGGGGTAGTACTGCGGAGGCTGCCACCCCGGCTGCCAAGCCGCATCGGGCTGTACCGAGGGTGGGGCGGCGCTTTCCGCGCGGTACTGCTCAGGCTGCCACCCCGGCTGCCACGCGGGTGCCGGCTGGACGTCGGGCGGCTGCTCTTCCACCCGCCCGATGTTCACCGTCGGCGTTCCCCCTTCGGGCATGGAGGCTGCAAGGCCGGCAGCCTCCATGGGCCGGGTAGGCGCTATCGAGCCCGCCGGTGTTTCAGGCGCGCTCTCAGGCGTGGCGCCGGTTCCCGTGGCGAACATGCCTGGGTCCATGGGCGTGGAGAAGGGCGACTCCGAGGCGGCCGGAGCGGCAGATGCGCTCTCGGCCATGGACGTTGCGGCAGGGGCCGCATCCATCTCCTGGGGAGTTGCGGGTGCGGTTTCGGGCGCGGGTGGGGGCGGGGACGCTGCCTGGGCACTCACCGTGTTCGCTCGTCCGCACTCCGGGCAGAATGCCGCGTTGGCGGGCATCGCAGCCCCGCAGGATGCACAGGTTACGTTTTCATTATTCATCATCTAACTCCTATCTATGGGCTTATCTACCCCTTGATGAGGATGCGCGCCACCACAAAATCGCGAGGTACCCTGCTACCAATGGAAGTATGCAGGCCAGCCCTCGAAAATTGCTGACGGCCAGGAAGAAGGTCAAACCCAGGAAGCACGCTGCCGCGAACAAGATCCCGGTATACGAGGGAACAGGCTGCGTGCCCGTCTTCCTCGATCTGCTCCACCCGCGGGTGCCACCAGTGCTTCCTCGGTCCCCGGCCCCGTACCCCTGCTGCGGCTGGGTAGGGCCGCTCACATCGAATGTCTCCCGCTGCCTCACCCGCAACGTCTGCTCCCGGTCGTGCCGGGTTGGGGCCGGTAAACCTGACCCCTGCGTCTGTTGGCCTCCCACGGTGGCGTGCGCCTGGGGTGCAGGGAGCGGCCCGGAACCGGCCTCCTGTTCCACCTCTTTGACCATCACATTTGAACTGGCGTACAGTGTGCCCGGGCGCAGGCTGGCGGGTAACCCGGGCGTGTAGACGGGCGAGGCGGTGCCGGCCGTGAGGGTGTCTTCAATGCCGCCACCCGGTTGTGCTGGCGAAAGTGTGGTCGCCGGGGTTGGCTGAAGCCCTCCGGTTGGCGTGGCGTCAGACGGCGCGAGTGGGATGATGCTTTGCTCCACCCCTCGTTCCATCTCTCTAGCGGTCTGCGCCCCAGGGGTTGAGTATTCCCCCGCGAAAGCCGTCGAGATGTTGGGCCGCCCGCACTTCGGGCAGAGCAGGGCACCGGCATCCACCTCGCTTCCGCACGACGGGCAAATCAGGTTCGACAAGCAGCAACCCCTCCTCCGGCGCCCTCAGCCGGTGCCATAACGCTTACTGGAAGATGTCCTTATCCTCCAGCGACGATATTATCACCAGGAACACGACAATCGCGCCCCCCACCAGCAATGCCAGGTTGATCACTGTGCCTATGCCTCCGCCCACGGAGGCGCACAGCCCCATGCCCAGAAGCGCCAACACGGCCGTGGTCGCGACAAGCGACGGATCGGTGCGCACCACGCTCGGGATGTGAGGTGGACCGAGTTCGCGCAGCTTCCTATATGCACCCCTGGCCTGCTGGGCGTATTCTTCTACACGCTCCGTGGCCGAGGGCACACGCGGAGGTGGGTAGACTGCCCGGTATGCAGGGGGTAGGTTTAGAGGTCGCAGGATCTGCCGCGGCATCTCACCACCCACCAGGAGCGTGTTTGGGTCTACAGAAGGCGTGTAATGGGTGTCCGCCAGGGCCTGCTTGAGCTCTTCCAGGGTCATGTCAGGTTGCGGCCGAGCCGACGCACTAGGCGAGCCTGCGGCCTGCCCAACCGGCTGTCCGGCCTGTTTTGCCGTAGCGGGGTTCGCAGCGGGCTGCTCGCGCCGCCATGTCCGGTACGCTTCCGGCGGTTCCTTGGGCGATCTGACCGGCCTGGGTGGTTCGCTGACTGCGGGCGGCGCGGCCTGCGCCTTTGGAGAAGATTGGCTCGTGCTCAGGCTACCGGCATTATTGTCCTCATTCGGAGCAGCGCCGGCGCTACCCGTATCCAGTGTCGGCTCTGTTTCCACCGACTGCAGCGCGGAATACGCCCCCGTGAAGGCGGTCGAGATGTTGGGCCGCCCGCACTTCGGGCAGAGCAGGGCGCTGATCGCTACCTGGCTGCCGCACGATGGACATGTTAGCATTTCCGTGCTCATTACCTCTGTCCCCGCCCCTGGCTGGCGCGAGCCCCGCATGCCGTGGACCAATTATAGGCTCGTGCAGACTCGCTGTCAATCGAAAATTCCCGCTACACTTAAGCTACGCGCCGCACAGCCCGCCGGTTACAGGCCGCTCTGCTGTTGGACTTGACACCCCACGCGTAGCATCTGCTATTATTACTGTAAGAAAAGCAAACATTTGTTCTCATACCACGGACCGCAAACTAATCGAGGTAAGCCCATCATGGATGTAACGTTCTTCCTCACACCCGCTGAGTTTCGCGAGTGGCTTGAGGCCAACCACGACAAAGCCGGCGAACTCTGGCTTGGCTTCTACAAGAAAGGCTCCGGCAAAACCGGCATTACCTACGCCCAGGCCGTTGATGAGGCCCTCTGCTTCGGCTGGATCGACGGCATCCGCAAGAGCCTCGACGCCGCCAGCTACACTAACCGCTTCACCCCGCGCAGGCCGGGAAGCGTGTGGAGCAACGTCAACATCAACCGCGTCCACGAACTGATCGAGCTTGGCCTAATGCGCCCCTCCGGCCTGGCGGAGTTCAACAAACGCGATGAGGGCCGGGCGCGGCAATACTCCTACGAACGTGAAAACGCCGAGCTGGACGAACCCTACCAGGAGCGTTTCCAGGCCAACAAGCAAGCCTGGGACTTCTTCCAGGCGCAGGCTCCCTCCTACTGCAAGCTCGCGAACTGGTGGGTCATGAGCGCCAGGAAGGAGGAAACCAGACAAAGGCGGCTGGACGCCCTGATAGAGGGCTCCGAGCAGGGCATGCGGCTTCCGCAACTACTTAGCCCGTCGAGGAAAAGCTAGCATGAGCAAGGTGGATTCCTTTGCCCCCAATCCTCCACAAATGGTAAAATTAAGGGGCGTCCCCATGCTTTTACCCTCATGGAAAGTACCGGCGCGCACGGCTACGGACCGCCGAATCAGGAGAGCAGACCCTTGGCACGAAACAGCGCCCCCAAATCGCCCGGCAAGAACGGCACAAACCATAGCTCCCAGCTAAGCCTCGGCTTTGACCCGGTTGAGGCCCCCGCGCGCCCACCGGACGACCCCAAGAACCCCGTAGGGGCGCGGCATGCCGCGCCCTCCGAGGAGCCCATGGCGGTGCAGCTTGCATCCGAGCCGGAGGACGAACACCAGCCCTCCGAGCCGGCCTGGCTCACCGAAGCCCCCGACCCCGAACAAGAGGAAGCCGCCAGGCCCGCCTACACCCACTCCCCCGACCCCGACGCCGTGGCTAAAATACTATCCGGGCTCAACCCCCAGCAACGCGAGGCCGTTGAGACCACCGAGGGGCCGCTCCTGATCATTGCGGGGCCGGGCAGCGGCAAGACCCGCGTGCTCACCCACCGCATTGCCTACCTGATAGAGAAGATGGGCGTATGGCCCAGCCGCATCTGCGCCGTCACCTTCACCAACAAGGCTGCCCAGGAAATGAGGACCCGCCTGGAGGGGCTGGTCGGACCCCGCTTCAGAGACCTCACGGTCGGCACCTTCCACTCGCTGGGCGTGCGCATCCTCCGCCAGTACGCCGAAGAGCTTGGCTACTCCAACAACTTTGTCATATACGACGACGAGGACCAGGTGGGCATCGTCAAGCAGGCCATGAAAGACATTGGCCTGGACGACAAGCGCTACGCCCCTCGCGCCTTCCTCTCCAAGATAAGCGCCGCCAAGACCGTGCTGGCCGAACCCGAGGAGGCCCTGCGGCAGGCCGAGAACTACTTCGAGGAGTTGGCCGCCCGGGTCTATCGCCGCTACCAGGAACTCCTCCTAGCCAACCACGCTTTCGACTTCGATGACCTCATCAAGGTCACCATAGAGCTTTTCACCTCCCACCCCGACGTCCTCCGCAAATACCAGGAGCGCTACCGCTACGTCCTCGTAGACGAATACCAGGACACTAACCACTCCCAATACATCCTCATCAAGCTCCTCTCAGGCCTCCACCGCAACCTCTGCGTTGTTGGCGACGAGGACCAGAGTGTGTACGGATGGCGCGCGGCCGACATCCGCAACATCCTCAACTTCGAGCGCGACAACCCCGACGCTAAAGTTATCGTGTTGGGGCAGAACTATCGCTCTACCCAAACCATTTTGAAAGTGGCCGACGGGGTTATCCGCAAGAACACCCAGCGCAAGCAAAAGGAACTGTGGACTGAGAACGAGCAGGGCGTGCCCGTTACCATGTTCGAGGCTTACGACGAGAACGAGGAGGCGCAGTATGTGGCGCGGGAGGTGAAGCGGCTGGCCTCGGCGGGCTTCGCCTGCAAAGATATCGCCGTCATGTACCGCACGAACGCCCAGTCGAGGCAGATTGAAGAAGCGTGCATGTTCTACGGTGTGCCCTACCAGTTGATCGGCGGCGTGCGGTTCTACTCCCGCCGCGAGGTCAAGGACGTTATCTCCATCCTGCGGGTGGTGCACACCCCCCAGAGCAACACCGACTTCGTGCGTATGCTCAAGAACACCCCGGTCGGTAAGGGCATTGGCGCCAAGACCCTGGAGGAACTGGAAAAATACGCCACACGGCAGGAGCTATCCTTCTACCAGGCCATGCATAAGGCCGTGCAGAGTAACAAGCCGGAGAACAGGGACAAAGCCGAGGAGGGCGCGCCAGCCTTCAACCTCCCCACCGGCAGATTCGAGCCCCTCCTCGCCACCCTTGAGGAGATGATCGCCTCCCGGAACGACCTACCCGTGGTTGGCCTCCTCGACCTCCTCCTGGAGAGGACCCGCTACGAGGAGTTCCTCAAGGATGGCACCCCCGAAGGCGAAGAGCGCTGGCAGAACGTGCTAGAACTTCGCACCCAGGCCGAGAAGTACGCCGACGTCCCTACAGGCGAGGCCCTGGGCAAATTCCTGGAGGACGTGTCCCTCATGTCCGACCCCGACACCATTCGCGAGGAGCAAGACGCCATCACCCTGATCACCCTCCACGCCGCCAAGGGACTAGAGTACCCGGTAGTGTTCATAGTGGGCATGGACGAGGGAATACTGCCCCACAACCGCTCGCTCGAGGACGAGAACCAGATGGAGGAGGAGCGCCGCCTGGCCTACGTGGGCATCACCCGCGCAAAGCAGCGCCTCTACCTCGTCTACGCCTTCCGCCGCACCCTCTACGGCATGACCCAGACCAACGGCCCCTCCCGCTTTCTATCCGACGTGCCTGCTGACCTGACAACCGGTCGCGACCCCGGCACAGCCTTCCAGCCTGCCCTCTTCGGTGGCAAGCGCAACACCGTCCCCGAGGGCGGTCTCAGCGCCGAAGACATCCTGCGCGGCAGCGTGAGCAATTATGGCAGCGGCAAGCGCGGACAACCGCCCGCGGGCCAACCCGGCCTCCGCCCCAGCTCCCACCGCGTAGAGCGCCGCCGTGAGGAGAAGCGCGAGCAGCAGCACGTCCGCCTAAACATCAACATCTCTTCCGCCGCCGACCTGCGTGACCGCCAGCAGGGCGTGAGCCCACCTCCACCCCCCGCTGCCTCCGGCTTCAAGGTGGGCGAGAAGGTGAAGCACCACAAATTCGGCGAAGGTCAGGTCCTCGCCGTCAAAGCCAGCGGCCTAGAAGAAGAAGTCACCGTTCTCTTCAAATCCGCCGGCACCAAACGCCTCCTCGCCAGCATGGCCCGCCTCGAACGTATCTAATTTCACCGCAGGCGCAGAGAGCGCAGAGACCAATAATAAAGGTCTCT
>JBJMMB010000297.1:0-39356 GCA_045805005.1 Chloroflexia bacterium | reverse complement strand
GGACGGCGTGCTCTTCGTGGTCGCCGCCGAGAGCACCAGCAAGCGCGTGGCCAAGAACGCCCTCGACACCCTCAAACGCGCCGGTTCTGGTGCGCAGTCGGGCCGCGTCCTGGGCGCCGTGCTGAACATGCTCCCCCAATCCGGCAGGCAGAATTACTACTACTACAATTACAAGTCCGAATCCACCACCCCCGAGCCCGCCGCGGGCTCCCATTGGTCGGTTGCAAGTAACCAATGATGCGTGAACGTTACGAGTCCGTTTTGCGTTTTAGCCAGGAGAGAACGAACCCTTAGCATGACCCCCAACAGCCTGCTCCCCGCACTCGCCCGCTGGTGGCGCCTGGCCGCCCTCTATATGCTCGCGGGCATGGCCGGGGCTCTGCTCTCCGCCCTGCTGACCACCCCCGTCTACCAGGCCTCCACCACCCTGGTGGTGACCAACGACGTGCCGAGCGTGACCTCAAACCAGTACTCGGCGGTGCTCTCCGGGGAGAACCTGGCCTCCACCTATTCGAGCATGCTCGCCACCAGGCCGCTCCTGGAGCGGGCTATATCATCCCTGGGCATCCCGGCAGACGCCAGGGAGTTGAAGAAGCATCTAGCGGTGAAGCTGGTACCCAACACCAACCTCATCTCCCTGGCCGTGGAAGACCCGAACCCCCAGCGGGCAGTCGCCCTCGTTGACGCCATAGCCCGCGAGTTCGGCGACGGCATTCGCCGGCAGAACCTCGAGCGCAGCTCCGCCCTCAAGCTCCGCCTCCAAAGCGAGCTCGACCAGGTGCGGGCAGACCTTCAGAGCGCGCAGGCCCAACTCGCGCAGCTCTCGGACGGCAGCACCACCCCCGAGGACCTGGAGCAGATCTCGCGCCTGCAAGCCTCCATCACTCAAAACCAGGCAAACTATCAGAGCCTCTTCAAGAGCACCCTCGACGCCGAGCTGGCCGAGGCCAGGACCGGCTCGGGGATCGTGGCCGGCGAGGCCCAGGCCACTGCCGATCCCGTGAGGCCCCGGCCCCTCCAGGGCGCACTCACCGCCGGCCTCCTGGGGGTCCTCGTCTCGATCTGCGTGTCGATTCTCGCCGGCAAGGTAGACGACGTGATCCGCACCCCCGCCAGCGTGACCCGCGCGGTGGGCCTGCCGGTGCTTGCCACCGCGAGCCGTGGGTCTGCCGCCGAGGCTTTTCAGGTTCTGGCCACTGACCTCGAGTTCGCGAAGCTCGACGCCCCCCTGCGCACCTTGCTTGTCACGAGCCCCCGCGCCGGAGAGGGCAAATCGACCGTGGCCGCCAACCTGGCCCTCACCATTGCGCGCAGGGGCCAACCCGCGATACTGGTGGACGCCAACCTGCGCCGCCCCACGCTGCACGCGCGTTTCGGCCTGCAAAACCAGGACGGGCTCTCGATCTCCCTGATCACCCCTGGCGCGCCCGCCGGGCAGTTTCTGACCGCGACCGGCATCGAGCGACTCCTGCTCATGGCCAGCGGCCCCCTCCCTCCCAACCCCACCGACCTGCTCTCCCACCGCATGGCCCCGCTGCTCAGGCAACTGACTTTGCTCGCCCCTGACGGCCTGGTAATTGTGGACAGCCCCTGCATCTCCGGCACATCCGACGCCACCACCCTCGCCTCTATGTGCGATGGCGTGGTATTGGTCGTGGAGGGAGGCTCCACAAGGTCGGGTGCTCTTCGGAAGGCCCTCAATCAGTTGCAGGGCAAGATCGCCACCGGTGCCCCCACGCCCGCCGCCAAACCCACCAGCGCAGGCCCCCGCGTCCTGGGCGTGGTGCTGAACCAGGCTGCGCGCCCCTCGAAGGCGGATAGACGATGGACGACGGGGTCTAAAGCAACCTCCATCCATGCCCGCATCGTCCGTCGTCCATCGTCTATCGTCTATCCGCCTTCGAGGGGCTCGTAATTGGGCCCCTACGGCTTGAAAGGCTTGACCGGGCGGGCCTTGCTCTATATCGTGGCCGACACCCTCAGCCGGGGCAGCGCCATCCTGATGATCCCCCTATACACCTGGTTCATGAGCCCCCAGGACTACGGCATCCTGGCTCTCGCGTCCCTCATCAACAGCTTCCTGGTGATGCTCCTCTCCTTCGGCGGGGCCAGCGTGGTGATCCGCTTCTACCACCAGTACTCGGATGAGGGCGAGCGCGCCCGGTTCCTGGGCGGCTTCTGGCTCTTCCTGGTGATCGTGCCCGGCGCGATCATCGCCGCCGCTCTTATCCTCATCCCTTCCATTTTCGGGGCGCTCTTTCACAAGGTGCCTTTCCACCCTTACGTCGAGCTGATCTGCGCGAGCGCCTACATGACCATCGCGTTCGGCACGGTTCTGCCCAATCTCTACCGGGCTCGCGAGCAGGCTGGGCGCTACCTGGCCCTATCGGTGGGCACCATGGTCGCGACGGTGGCCTTTACCGTGGTCCTAGTGGTCATCGAGCGCGGCGGCGCTTCCGGGGCCCTCGCCGCCCAGTGCATCGCCGCCGGTCTGCTGTCCCTGGTCTCCATCGTGCTGCTCATCCGCGAGGTTTCCCCCGGCTGGCGGGGCGCAAACCTTCGAGCCGCTCTCAAGTACGGCCTGCCGCTCATCCCTCACTTCGCGGCCCATTGGACCCTCAGCATCTCCGACCGCGCTATCCTCGAACGTTTCGCAAGCATCAGCGGTCTGGGCATATATTCTCTGGCGTACCAGTTCGGCACAGTCCTCCAGATGCTCATCACCTCGGTCAACCAGGCCATCATCCCCGCCTTCAGCCGGGCCGCCAACAACAGCGACGTGCGCGGCACCCTGGGCCGGCTCGCCACCTACTTTTACCTGGCCGTAGCATTGCTCACCCTCCCCGTGGCCCTCGCCGCCAGGGACCTGATTCACCTCTTCACGCCTCCCTCCTACCACGAGGCGGGCCAACTGGTGCCGTTCATCGCCCTCGGCATCGCCGCCATGGGCTTCTATTTCATCCCCATGAACCTCCTCTCGATGACCGCGGGCCGCACCGGTAAGATACCGCTGATAACCGTCTCGGCCGCCGCCATCAATGTGGGCCTGAACCTCCTGCTGGTGCCCCGCATGGGCATCCAGGCCGCGGCCATCGACACAGCCATTGGCTACGGGGCCCTGGCGGTCTTCACCACCCTCTACGCCCGCCGCATCATCCACCTCGCATACGAGGTAGAGCGCATAGCCAAACTAGCCGGGGCCGCCCTCCTCATATACGCCCTCGGCGTCCTCCTGGGCGACTCCATCTACGACCGGAGCATACTCCTGGACCTGGCCCTGAAGCTGACCCTCGTAGCCCTCCTCCCCATGGTCCTTTGGCTCCTGGGCTTCTGGACCCCCGGCGAAAAAGCCAAAATCACCAGCACTCTGTCGCGCGCCTTCCGAGCGCCAAGGGCGGAGTACCAAGTATCACAAGAGGGCAGCAGGCAGTAGGCGGACACCGGCCATTGAAGTGAGCGGGTAGGGACAGATCAGAGAGGGCCGAAGGCCCTCCCTGATCTGTCATTTTACAGAGCCGGTGCGAAGCGTATCACGGTTGTCTTCTAGCGTGATGGGCAGGCCCCCAAACCAGGCGGCCCGGCTGTCAGGAAGATGTCCAGGGATGCGAATCTCGTAAGGCCCAGGTTCGTAGCGATCGCTCGTTGGTGCGTGTGTTTCACTCATCGTGCGCCTCGTGCGTTTTCCTCTATATGAGATGAATCTCTCCGTCGTTGCATCCGTTCTTCTTTTCGAGCACAATATAATAGTTGAGGTGGGGAGCTGTCTTCCCCACGCGTGGGGTATGTGTGAGGATTTGTGGCGGAGGGTGCCGGGGAGAGCCTGGTAATTGAGGCGCACCGAGATCCAGGGTAGCAAGCGTCGTTCAGGATTCGGTGCCACATAGCAGGAGTTGTATTCTTGTGGCGGAGCCCATCATTCACACAGAACACCTTTCACGCTTTTTTGACACGGGCAATACGGCCGATGGGGTAAAAGCGGTCGATGATCTCTCATTGGATGTGCCTGCAGGAATAGTCTTTGGCTTCCTGGGACCAAATGGTGCCGGCAAGACAACCACCATCCATCTTCTGCTTGGCCTGCTGGAACCAACCAGCGGTCAGGCCAGTGTCCTCGGTTTCGATACCCGTACAGAGGCTAATCAGATTCGCGCCCGCAGTGGGGCGCTGCTGGAATTCACGGGACTCTACGAGCGCATGAGCGCCGAAGACAACCTCGACTTTTATGGGCGCATTTATCATATGTCAGCTCCTGAGCGGCGGGCACGCAGCAAGGAACTGCTCACCCACCTCGAATTATGGGAACGCCGCAAAGATCAAGTGGGCAATTGGAGCCGGGGTATGAAACAGAAACACGCGGTAGCGCGGGCGCTCTTTCACCATCCACCATTGGTCTTCCTGGATGAGCCGACAGCGGGGTTTGATCCGGTGGCGGCGACGGCATTGCGTAATGATCTGGCCAGCCTGGTAGCGCGTGAAGGAGTGACGGTCTTCCTCAACACGCACAATCTCACAGAGGCCGAAAAGCTCTGTGCCCAGGTAGGAGTGATCCGTCAGGGAAAGCTGCTGATTGTTGGCAGCCCTGATGAGCTGCGTGTGCGGGAGGGCGGCCCACAAGCAGAGTTCCTGGGACGTGGCTTCAACGAACAAACAGTGTCGTTACTCCGAGCGCGACCAGAGGTGGTGAAGGCCGAGCTACATGGCGGGCACTTAACCATTGAGCTACGCGGAGATGATCAGATCGCCCCTCTTGTCAACATGATCGTGCAAGCGGGCGGAGAGATTGAGGAAGTGCGCCGGGGCAAGGCCAGCCTGGAAGATGTTTTCCTGACCCTGATGGAGGAAGAAAACAAATGAGCGACATCTGGACCATGATATGGAAAGAATCGAAGGACCTGATCTTCCAGGGGGGGAGGGCGCAATTGATACGCCCGCTGATCGTGGTCGGCATTATGGGTGTTGCTCTCCCGTACCGAACCGGGCTTCGGTGGCTAGAGCTCTCGCTCCCCGTGATGCTTGTAGTGGTTTTGGTGCCTTTCCAATACATCGTCAGCATTATTGGCGATGCCATAGCCGGAGAGCGTGAGCGACATACACTTGAAACACTGCTGGCCACTCGCATACCTGATCGAGCGATTCTGCTGGGGAAGGTAATCGTTGCGGTCGGATATGCCTGGGGAATGGCGCTCGCCGGCCTGCTGCTCGCCTCGGTTGTAGTGAACCTGTCTTATGGCAATGGGAGCTTGGCGTTCTATCATCCGTTGGAACTGTTCCTGGAGGCGCTCGCTTTGAGTTTTCTGGTCAGTCTCCTAACAGCGAGTGCAGGAGTGTTGGTATCACTACGCGTAGCAACGGTGCGGCAGGCGCAACAATTCTTGATCATTGGCACGATCGTACTCATATTGGGAGGTGTCTTAGCAGTCAGCCTGTTGCCTACGGACCTTTACTCATCGTTGAGCTATTCCCAGATTTTGCTCGTTGTCATAGCGGTTCTTGCCATACTGGACGCGGTCTTGCTTGGATTGTCGCTGGTGAGCTTCCAACGCTCGCGCTTGATTTTGAGCTAAGGGCGTAAGGAATTACGCCTGGCGGGGCTAACTATCCGGCAGGGGCAGGCCACTATCTCAAAATAGCCGGTCTAGGACGCGAGCCTTCCGCAACTGGAGATCGTGGCGGGTGCGGCCCCCGAACGGGAGGTTGGGGCTTATCTGCGGGCTGCCTTTCTATCGTACTTGCTCACCGCCAATTCGTGAGCCTCAGCTAGCAACGGCCGCACTTTCGTTTCAAAAGTCTCGTCGCTGGGGTTGAGCACACACACCCAGTACTGGCGCCCATACACGGGGTGAGGCATCACCTTGTCCAGGGCGGTGAAGTCGTAGTCGGTAGGGTCGCTTGAGTTATCGCCGCTTTCAACGGCGCTGTCCCTGTCGGAAGGTAGGTTTGGCTTGCCAAAGAGCGAGCGAAACGTCTCCTTGCCGATGCCGATGTTCAATCGAAAGACCGACGGGCGGTTGAGGTCGGAGAACTGGTCGTAGATGTCGCTGGTCACAAGCGTTGCAAACGGAAAGTTGTGATCGGGCGGCACGTCAGGATCCGGGTTGTAGAAGAAGAAGCTGTTGCCCGAATCGTCCACAACATCCACGCCCTCAAGCCTACCGGTGATGTACCGGCCGATCTCAGCTTCGTTCACGGTATTGGCCCTTTCTGATTGGCTAACTGGCTGACTGGCTGATCGGCTTTGCTTGATAATATCAATTCCAGCACTGCTGCCCGTTTGACCGCCACCCGGCGATTATTGGCGTTAAGTTTGCTGTAGATGCCCCTGGCTCAGCCCCAGGTGTTGACCTTGATGGGGTGCAGCGTTACGACGACGCGCGTCTCTCCTGGCCGGTCATTGTCGCGCACATCGGCGCCGCCGTACTTGGCCGCGAGCTTCTGGGCGAATGCGCCACCTGCGTCCTCGCTGATCTCCGCACGCGCCCGGATTTCGAGCGTGCGGTACGGATTGGCGGGATCCAGTATGAAGAACGTTACAGCAGGTCTTTCCTGCATATTCTTGAACTTCTGTCGGGTGGTGTTAAGCGAAAGGCGCAGCATACCGTCCTCATCGTACAAAAACCAGAGAGCGGAAACCTGGGGAAACCCATCGGATCCATTGGTAGCAAGCACTGCAACCGGCGCGGTAAGCAGGTCCTTGTGGGACTCGGGGATAGCAATCATGTATTCGCTCCTCTTTTTTCCTCACAACTTGAGTATAATCTTATAGGCACCTAAACGCACAATCAAAACTCATACCACGTACGCCATCCGCACAACCGGTGCCACAACGAAAGCGGTGCTCGCATGCATAGCCACGGCCTGAGAGCCGGTTTGTAGAACCTGACACTCGGGGAAGCCGAACTTACCGTATTGAGTAATGAACGAGTACCGGATGGGCTGTGAAGTGAGCGACCTATGAAGATATACTGGTGGTTACAGCGTATCCCTTACACTTGTAAGCACATGCATAGTAGGGGCAGATCAGCTCATATGAAAGTGGAGGTATTAGCACGTTCATGGCGCGTCTCCTGATAGCAACTATGCCGATCACCGGCCACGTCCAACCCGCGGTGCCCATCGCTCGTAAGCTCGTTATGAACGGGCATGATGTCCGCTGGTACACCGGCAAACGCTTCCAATCGAGGGTAGAGGCAGTGGGAGCCCGCTTCGTTCCCATGAAAGCTGCTTACGACTTCAACGACCTGAAGCTCAACGAGGCCTTCCCCGGTCGTAGCAGGTTGAAGGATTTCCCCCAACTCAAGTTCGACCTGCAGCATATATTTGGTGATGCGGGGACCGGGCAAGTGAGCGACCTTCAAGAAGTGTTGAACGAGTTCCCCGCCGATGCGATACTGTGTGACACCGGCTTTGCGGGCGCGAGGTTGTTGCACGAATTGGGCGGGCCACCCTGGGCCGTGTTCAGCATCAGCGCACTTACCGTTAGCAGCCGGGACACCGCTCCATTCGGACTGGGGATTCTGCCTGATAGATCTGCAATAGGGCGAATTCGCAACCACGCGCTGAATGCGCTGGTCAATAAGGTGCTGTTCCGCGATGTGAGTAACAACTACAACAAAACCAGGGCAAGCCTGGGACTGAAGCCCTTCCGGGGCGGCATCTTCGACACACCGGTTTCGCCGTTCCTGTACCTGCAGGCGACGGTGCCCTCGTTTGAATACCCCCGCAGCGATCTGCCACCACAGGCGCACTTCATTGGCCCCTTCCTGCCGGAAGCCTCGGACGGTTTCACGCCTCCGCCTTGGTGGAGGGAGGTAATAGAGAGCGAGCGTCCGGTCGTGCACGTAACTCAGGGCACCTCGGCGACCGACCCCTCTCAGTTGATCGCGCCAACGCTGCGGGCGCTCGCAAACGAGGATATGTGGGTAGTAGCTACCACTACCCTGAAGCTGGATGAAGCGGGAATGGCTGCGTTAGGTCCGATCCCCGCGAACGCTCGCGTGGAGCCTTTCATCCCTTATTATGACCTGCTGCCGCACGTGCGCGCGATGGTCACCAATTGCGGCTACGGAGGGGTGCAAGCGGCCCTGGCGCGGGGAATACCGCTGGTTGCAGCGGGCAACACGGAAGACAAGCCGGAGATAGCTAACCGGATTAGTTGGTCTGGAGTGGGCATAAACCTGCGTACCAAGACCCCGACGCCCGAGAAGATCAGGGAGGCGGTAAGAGCGGTAATGAGCGAACGACGTTACCGCCAGAGGGCCAAGCGCATGCAAGAGCAGATGTCGCACTACGATGCTCCGGCTATCGCAGCCCGGCTCATAGAGCAACTGGCGGCAACCGGCCAGCCTTGTACCTCCCCTTCTACCCGCGGACGGCCGGCAGCACCCATACCCAGACCACAATCGTGAAGACGACACTGCCCGCCACGACAAAGGCATGGAAGATCTCGTGGAAGCCTAGCACACGGGGGAATGGATTGGGGCGCTTTCGGGCGTAGATAACCGCACCCACTGTGTGGAGAGCACCGCCCAGTAACAGCAGTGCCATAGCCGTCCAGGGCAGCACCTGCAGGAGCTCCGGCAAGGCGAAAACCGCTACCCAGCCCATAGCTATATACAGTCCGGTGGCCGCCCACCGAGGCACCTGAATGTGCAGGTGCGTAACTCCAATCGTTAGCACTGATAGCGCGATGCCGGCAAGGGCGAGAGCCCAGATAAGTGTAAGTATCGTGACGCGCCATGCACCTGTAAGCAGGTTCAGGCAAAGGGCGGTGTAGGTGCCGGCGATGATGACAAAGATGTTCGAGTGGTCAAGGGCACGCAGCACCCGGTGCACCTGAGGGCGCCACTTGCCCATGTGGTACACTGCACTCACCGTGAACAGCTCGACCATACTCAGGCCGAAGACGAGCATCGACACCATCTTCGGCCAGTCGCCCGAGCTAAGCCAGGCGAGCAGCAGAGTAACCGCTACCGCTGCTACCGCTGCGGCAGCGTGGAACCAGCCACGCAGAAGTGGCTTCTCTGTCGGTGACCCGCCAGCACCAGTGACACCAGCGCCAGAAGGAACCTCGGCCATCTTACCTTCCATCAAAGACACTCCCTGTTGATGCTGTGATCTGCCAATGTGACGGTGATGGTCGGGACGCTGACCCCAGCCTGGGCGGCTCGGTCGATGAAGTGCTCGGCTCCAGCCCTCGGGCCGAGATGGACGTCAGAATTGAGAAACATCGTACAAAAGGAGGTATCTGCAATGAAACAAGAGCCGCAATCTACGGAACATACGACCGATCCGCGGGTCGACGCCTACATCGATGCCCTTCCTCCCTGGCAGCAGGAGATCTGCCGCGAAGTTCGCGCACTGGTTCACGCCGCCGACCACGAGATAACAGAAACCATCAAGCGCACACGCCAGCCGTACTTCGTACTTCAAGGCAACGTCTGCGCCCTGCTCGCCACGAGTGACCACGTAAACATCTTTCTATATGATGGCGGCATAGTCCCTGATCCTGAAGGCATTATTACGGGCGGGCACGAAAACAAGACCGGACGAACAGTGGCCATCCACCAGGGCGAGCAGATCAACGCACGGGCGCTCGCCGACATGTTCAAGCAGATTGCTGCCAACAATCGCGCAGGCGGCTGGCGAAAGTTGAAAAAGGCTGAGACTGAAAACAGGATCATCTAGCGATCGCGCTCTAGCATTGCAGTGACAGTTCGACCGAAGTGCCCAAGATGTAAAGATGCTCTCCCACAAAGATGCTCTCCCACAAGGAAGAGCACGACGCTTCGGCATGCAGTGGAGAGGAAAACAGCTGCCTTCCACAATATAAGTATAACAAATCGGTCCACTAGAAAAAACCGTCCACGGTACGATTTCTTCGGCAGGCACTGATGTTATAGTAAGCGGACTATATTATCAAAGAAGGTATTGCCAGAGGAGGCAAGAATATGAGTTCATATGTGCTTGGTTTTCAGGACATCGACAAGACAAAACTCATGGTTGTGGGGGGTAAAGGCGCGAACCTGGGGGAGCTCTCGAAGATTGAAGGAATACGCGTGCCAGATGGCTTCTGTATTTCTACTGAAGCCTTTAAGAGAATCATCGGGGAAACGTCGTCGATTAACGAATTACTTGATCAGTTATCGCTTCTGAAGATGGAGGATCGGGGTAAAATCGGTGAACTTAGCGGTGAGATTCGCAGTGTCATCGAAGGGATAGCCATCCCTGAAGACATTAATGAAGAGATCGCCCGCTTTCTCTCCAGGCTTGGAGAAGAAAACGCCTATGCAGTACGATCCAGCGCAACTGCAGAGGATTTACCGACGGCCTCCTTTGCAGGCCAGCAGGATACGTATTTGAACATTATTGGAAAGGAGGCAATCCTACAGCACATCAGCAAGTGCTGGGCATCGCTGTTTACCGAGAGAGCAGTAACTTACCGCCTTCAAAACGACTTCGACCACCGTAAAGTCCAACTGGCTGTGGTGGTTCAGAAGATGGTCTTCCCGCAGGCGGCAGGAATCTTGTTTACTGCCGATCCCGTCAATGGTAATAGGAAGGTGTTATCCATTGATGCCAGCTTCGGACTTGGTGAGGCCCTGGTCTCCGGCCTGGTCAATGCTGATATCTATAAAGTGCGTAGCGGCAAGGTTATCGATAAGAAGATATCCACCAAGATGCTGGCCATTTATGCCCTAAAAGATGGCGGTACGCAAGAACAGGAGATCGAGCCTGAGAGGCAGAATAGGCAAGCGCTGACGGATGAGCAGATTTTGCAGCTTGAGCGCCTAGGCAGAAAGATCGAAGCACATTTCGGCCACCCCCAGGACATCGAATGGTGTTTGGTTGATGATGCATTTTATATTGTCCAGAGCCGGCCCATCACTACTTTATTCCCCATTCCTGAAGTAGGTGATCAAGAAAATCACGTCTTTATATCTGTCGGTCACCAGCAAATGATGACCGACCCCATAAAACCGTTAGGCTTGTCTAATTGGCAGCTAACAGCTGGCCGACCCATGTATACAGCCGGTGGAAGGTTGTTTGTTGATGTCGCACACGATCTGGCTTCACCTGCCGGCAGAGAAACCCTGGTAAATGTCCTGGGAAAATCCGATCCGGTCATCAGAGACGCACTGACGACCATCTTAGAGCGAGGAGACTTTATTAAATCGTTACCGGATGACAAAAAAGAACAGAGTCCCGGTAAGAGCGATAAAGGTAGTCCGCCTGTGGATTATCAAACACTGGCCGACTACGATCCGGCAATCGTTTCAGATTTGATGAAGAAGAGTCAGGCATCGATAGAAGAGCTACAACAGCGCATCCAAACGAAAACAGGCTCGGATCTCATTGATTTCATGCTGGAAGATATCCAGCAATGGAAGAAGAGTCGATCTGACCCACAGGGTTTTGGTGTGATTATGACTGCCATGAATGCTTCATCTTGGATCAATGAAAAAATGGAGGAATGGTTGGGCGAAAAGAACGTAGCGGACACACTTTCTCAATCCGTACCCAACAATGTCACGTCGGAAATGGGTCTGGAATTGTTGGATGTCGCAGATGTGATTCGCCCGTATCCGGAAGTCATTGAATATTTGCACCATGCAAGAGACGATGACTTTTGGGATGAATTGGTGAAGGTTCATGGTGGAGGGGAAACCCGGGACGCTATCTCTGCGTATCTCGCCAAATACGGGATGCGATGCGTCGGGGAAATCGATATCACCAGAACTCGTTGGAGCGAAAAACCAACCACGCTGGTACCCATGATTCTCCGTAACATCAAGAATGTAGAGCCTGGTGCGAGCAAGCGGAGATTCGAGCAAGGACGACAGGAGGCTTTGAAAAAAGAGCAAGAGTTATTAGATCGATTGAAGCAATTACCGGATGGTGAACAAAAAGCCAAAGAAACGGAACGAATGATCAACCTGGTCCGGAATTTCATCGGTTATCGTGAATATCCAAAATACGCCATCGTTCATCGCTACTTCGTGTACAAGCAGGCGTTATTGAAAGAAGCCGAACGGCTTGTACAAGCCAACGTCATTCATGAAATAGAAGATATCTACTACCTCACTTTTGAAGAGCTTCGTGAAGTTGTACGCACACATACATTGGATTACCAGATCATCAGCAAACGAAAAGACGAGTACAAATCATTTGAAAAACTAACTCCCCCACGTGTTAGCACGTCTGATGGTGAAATCATCGCGGGTCGGTACAAACGAGAGAATCTTCCAGCCGGTGCTATTGTAGGTCTCGCTGTTTCTTCCGGAGTTATAGAGGGACGAGCACGTGTCATCTTAAGGATGGAAGACGCTGATCTAGAAGATGGAGATATATTAGTCACCCCCTTTACTGACCCTAGCTGGACACCGTTGTTTTTATCCATAAAAGGTCTAGTCACCGAAGTTGGTGGACTGATGACCCATGGAGCAGTTATCGCACGTGAATATGGCTTACCGGCAGTTGTCGGAGTTGAGAATGCTACTAAGCTGATAAAAGATGGGCAACGAATTCGCGTACATGGAACAGAAGGGTACGTAGAAATCCTTTAATTGGGAAGATGTTGTCTTCCTCCTGGGGAGCTAATTCAAAATTCTGAATTCATAATTCAAAGTCTGGCTCACGTCCCCTACTCCAGGCCGGGATCTTCCCCGGGCGCTGTGGCGATAGCGCGCAGCCAACCTTGTACAATCTTCGGATCGCAACCCTGCAACAGCGACGCGATGTGCACCTGCGATTCCGAGGGAACATCCCGGCGCGGGTCGGTGGCGTAGATCAGCGGGGCGTGTTGGGGGCCCGACACGTACGAACCTTCGAGGGGGTCCACGGCATATTCGCGCTCGTGCTTGGCCGCTATGGGGTCGGTGCGTATCCACCGGCGTTCGCCCCTACTGTAACGCACCTGGCTCGTGCTGCCATAGGCCTTCACGAGTTCGTAGATGTGGGTTACTTTGTTGCGGCTCAGCATTAGCTCCGTGATCAGTTGCTCCTGCTCCGGAGGGGTGAAATCGCCGGAGCCGGGACGCCGCAGCTTGGTCTCGATAGGGTCGTCTCCGAGCGGCTGCTCACCCCTAATATGCAGGTGGGCATCGAGCAATATGGCCCGCGTTGCGTCGTCCAACAGCGCATCCACGCGGGTCCTGGCCTGCAGTTCGCGGAACGCCGCGCGGGCGTCCTCGGGGAGCGCTACAGAGTCGTCCAGATTGAATGATTGAGAGTTCATCAGTACCAGCATGGCTCGGTAGCAGTCGTTGGTCCAGGTGCGCATGGCTCGCATAGCTCGCCCGCGTAGCTGCTGCCAGGCAGTGACATCGCGCGTTGCCGTGGCGTCGATGAGCAGATTAGGCTTGATTACGTTCCAGCCGGTGCGAGCCCACGGCGACACGATAATCATATCCACGGCCAGGCTCTCGGCGTCTACTATGCGGGCGGTCAGGTCGTAAACAAGCTGCTTGCGATTACCCTCTGGCATACGGACTACATAGAAGTCCAGCAAGGTGCCGCGTATATCCCTCAGTTGCGCCGGGTGGGGATTGCGAAAACTCTCGGCTATGATGGCGTAGTCGAAAAAACTGGCGATCCAGTCGCGCATGTGGTGGTGGGTGGGGCTCAGGCGCGCTCGCATCCTCTCGTGCATGTCGGCCCCCAGGATCTTGGCCGCGTCGCGCAGGAAAGGTCGCAACACCCTACGGCTAAATACACCGGGCCTTGCGGCATGCACGCCCTCCAGGGTTTCCACGTAAGCCGAAAGGGGACTCTCAAACCGGCTCCACAACAGCGCCCTGATGTCGTCGTGGAGTGGCAGGCCCTGGGTAGCGAGTCCGAACAGGGATTGCGCCAGCTCACCCGACATGATCTCGGTATGGATGAAGTGCGAAATCTGCTCGGGCAAGTGCATGAGCGGGGTGCCCTCTGCGCCAGGCACTCTTCCATTCCCCGGGGCCATGTAGATCTCGCCCGCGAGCGCAGCTATCGGGGTGAAGCGACTATCGCCCAACATCTGTGCGAACACCCCGCCCACTCCTCTGTAGCCAGGCTCGGCAACTCCATGCTCCCACGCTATTTTGTTGCCACGGTCGAAGATTATCGTACCGTGCACCTGCCTTGTCGCCCGCTCTGCCTCAATTATCGCCTTGATGCTGTCGACTCGACCTTCGCCAACGCTCAAGTACCAGTCGCTCAGGCTGCTGTACAGGCCAGTTATCGTTGATGCCATCAGATCGTCTAACTTTGAGGTGCGGGCGGCTATCGTCAGCGACTCGGTACGCAGAGCTTGCACTCCTTGCCTATCAAGCTCGCGCCCGAAGCCGGGCATGCCGAGCCGGCGCTTCGAATCCGCCGCGTAGAGCAGTTCGAGCAGTTCGGCGCGTACCGATTCGAGTGTGCCCAGCAATTCGCCAAATCGCGCTTCCGCCTCTCCAGGGGTCAGGGGTCGGGCGTCGGGGGCCAAGTCTGCCTGCAACCCCTGATCCCTAACCCCTGGGGTGTTGTCCGCATGCAGGAGCTCGGCATCAGATAGGCCCAGGGCAATCTGCACTATGGACACGAGAGGCAGTTCAGCCAAATTCAGAGATCCGGCGCCCGACTCCCACAGACGGAAGCGCCTCTCCAGGAGGGTTGTCTGCTCGCGCTGCCCCGCGTAGATGCGCAGTAAATCGCGCCCGATCGCTATGCGCTCCTCCATTGGGATTGCGGCGAACATGCGACGCAAGTTCGTGCCACCTACAAGGTCCACGAAGGCGCGCAAAGTGTCCTTGTACAAGTCGAGGAGATCGCGGACGCGCTGCTCCCGGTCCGAGTAGGCAAAGGGCACGCCGAACTCGGCAAAGGGCGCGACAAAGCCATAGGCTATTAGCTCGGCCGCGGGCATGACGTAGACGAGTTGCAGGCCCAGTTGTGCAAAGCGGGGTCGGTAGGCCGCTGCCGTGCCCGAGAAGCCTATGGCGCCCCGCAGACTGCCATCGCGCACCCACTCTGTCAAGACGCGCGTAACATCCGCGGATACGCTGTTGAGGTCGTCCACGACCTTGTGCGCCTCATCGAAGATGACGTACTTGATGTCGTTGCCTTGCAGGAATATCTCAATGGAGTCGCGGTCAAAGCCACCCTTGCCAACACCCGAGCCTGTTTGCGCCAGCGAAGTGTAGGTCATCACGATGATTGCAGGGGTAATGCCGGTGCGCTGCCGGACCTCCTCCAGGCTAGTGGGTGTGCCGGTATAGACGAGGTGAGGCGGGAGCTTGAGACCAGTTGCCTTGTAGCACAATTCGCCCATCCACTGCTGCTGGTAGTTGACGGTAGGCACGAGCACAAGGATTGACTGCCCCTGGGACATGGCGCGCAGCCAGTCCTGTATGCACATCATGCCGATCATCGTCTTGCCGCTGCCCGTGGGCGATTCTATCACCTGGCCGCTATAGCCGTAGCCACGGAAGATCGCATAGGCTTCATTCTGGTACGGCCTCGGGTAACCGGAGGCAAGCAGGTCGGCGTGCGGCCACGGACCCTGCTCCTTATCTCCATCGAGCGTGGAGGTATGCTCCAGTGCAGTGGCAACAAATAGGGCGGCTGTGCCCTGCGAATAGCCGAATTCTTCGGCGAAGAAGCGGTGAAAGGCCTCCTGGCGCGCTACGACGTCAGAGAGGCCACTGAAGCCCGCAGACGAAAACCTCGAGTAGAGCGCACTACCCAGCACAGACATCAGGCCTGCCTCGTCTAGGTTGACCGCTGCATAGGGGCGCTCCGTACACGAGTACCCGCCCTTCACCGCTTGCACGGCTTCCACGGCGCGCACATGCCCGGAGGCGATGAGGTGGTTAAGGCGGTCGCGGATAGCGGGCTCTTTGATCGCTACGACCAAGTCACGCTCATTTACCCTGGCGGTGATCGCCGCGGCGTCAAGTGAGGTGGGCGAGCTTTGCAGGACCTGAATTATCAAGTCGTTAGTGAGTTGGCCACGTACGTCACGGTTGAGGGATACGGTGCTGGGCACGGCGCCAGGGTCGGCGGCGTGCATGCTGCGGAGGGTCTCGTGCAGAGCAGCTAGATTGTGGAGTGTCGCCTGGAGGAGGGGCTCACGCTTGTCGCGCAAGGAGGGGCGAAGTATGGCCAGGGTGCGCCCGTAATAGTTGGAGATCAGGTAGAAACGCTCGCGCATCTCCGCGCGGTCGCCACTTGAGTGTGCATCCTGGAACTCGCGCAGCAGCATCTCCGCGAGGGCATCGGCTTGCCAGTAGCGGCTCGGAGACGCTGTGGGGCTCGGAGGACGAAGGACGGAGCTCCCAGGCTCGATCCACCCGGCGCCCTGCTCCAGCTCCATCGCAGGGGCACCTTCGGGACTCGGTGCCGGCTGGAGTGGCTCTACGTATTCCTTCTGCTGCGGGGGTATGCCGTCGATTAGCACGTGCCTCTCCTTGGCGAATTACGAATTACGAATTGGCCCGGATCGTAATAATTCGTAATTCGTAATTCCGCTAAGCGGTGGGTATTTCAGGCTGGGCGCCTTTGCCCTGTTTTATGAGGGCTACGTTAATTCGGGCGAGTAGTTCACGCGGGCTGAAGGGCTTGATGATGTAATCGTCGGCCCCACTCGCAAGCCCGCGGGCCACATCAGCGTCTTGCCCCCTGGCGGTCAGTAATATAGCAATTGGTGCAGCGTCTCCGAGAGCTTCTTTTACCTCGCGGATGACGGTGTAGCCGTCCTTCTCGGGCATCATCACGTCTACAACCATCAAGTGGGGCTTTTCGGCGAGGGCCATTTCGACTCCCTCCTTGCCGTTGCGAGCAGTGAGTACCTCAAAACCCGCGCCCTTTAGTTTTACTTCGACCAGATGCCTTATGTCACTTTCATCGTCCATCACAAGCACGCGTGTGGCCATCTATAATCCTCCTGAACAGTTGCGTCTGGATCTCGTCTAGCTCCTGCTTTTCGAGCCCATAATCACTCTTTGCACTCTAGCACTCTAGAATCGCACCTACCCGCTCTACCAGGGCGTCCTCCTCTATAGGCTTACGCAGGTAATCCACCGCGCCCAGCAGCATGCCCCGGGCGCTATCGTCCACCACAGAAAGCACGACCACCGGGATCTGAGCCGTAGAAGGATCGTTCTTGAGCCACTCCAGGACGCTAAAGCCATCCGCATCGGGGAGGGATATATCGAGCGTAATGAGGTCCGGGTGTAGTTCGCGAGCAAACCTGTACGCTTCGTTGGCCGTGCGCGCTATCTCCACATGGTAGCCTGCCTTCTCGAGATAGCGGCGTATCAGGTTGGCAATGTCGGGCTCGTCGTCCACAACAAGGAGCTTCTTGCCCGCGCCGGCCAGGTCGGGGGCCGAGTGGTCAGTGGCGCGGGTGGTCGGCAAAGACTGACCACTGGCCTCTGGCCTCTGACCACTCGAGAGGTGGCTTTCCTCTGCCTCTTGCGCGGCTTCTTCCGGCACGGGGGGCAGGGGCAGCGTAAAGCTGAACGTCGCACCGGCACCTGGGGCGCTGGCTACAGTCATCTCGCCGCCGTGCAGTTTTACCAGGGATTTGGTGATTGTAAGGCCCAGGCCGGTGCCGCCCACCTCTTGAGTTGTGCTATTGCGGGCGCGGAAGAAGCGGGTGAATAGCTTCCCCTGCTCCTCTTTGGTCAGGCCGATGCCGGTGTCCTGGACGCTGACGCATACCCGCCCGGGCTCGGCATACGCGGCTATGGTGATGTGGCCACCAGAGGGGGTGTATTTGTAGGCATTGGAGAGGAGATTGCTCAAGATTTGTGTGACGCGTGCGGGGTCAGCGAGCACAGGGGGCAGTTCCGGGGGTACATCCAAAGTTAGCTGCTGGTTTTTCTCCTCCAGTAGCGGCTTCATGGAAGTAGCTACAGATTGTATGGAACCGCCAATATCGACCGGTTCGCGGTTCAGGTCGATCCGCCCCTGCTCGATCCTTGAGACATCAAGCAGGTCGTTGATGAGGTCAACGAGGCGGTCGGTATTGTTCTTTACGATGCCCAGGAAGTCTTGCTGATCCTCCGAGATCTCGCCTGCATCCCCATCAAGGATGAGATCAACATAGCCCTTAATCGAGGTGAGGGGCGTCCTGAGCTCGTGGGATACCATCGACACGAATTCGGACTTTGCTCGATCGGCTGCCCGCTCCTTGGTTACATCTCTGAAAACGTAGAGCCGGCCGATGAAACGCTTGCCGGCAGTGTGCACGGGCGCGGAGTAGAGACTGAGTTCTCGCTCCTCAGGCCAGCGCTGGGCAAGGTCGGTGGAGAAGTGGCGATCGGGATCTGAGGCGGTGCCACTCACGCTTGTGTGCAGCGCAGCGGCATCCTTGAAGACCCTCTCGATCCGATCCTCCAACTCGGCAAATGAGTGGCCCAGTACCTCGTCGAGGGGCATACTGAACATTTCGGCAAACCGGCTGTTGGCCCTGAGCAGGCGGCTGTTGCGCCCCACCAGCATCAGCGCCTCGCTAGTGGCATCAAATACGGCGTTAGTTTCACTGCGCTGGATCTCGAGGGCGATTTTCAGGGCATCCGCCTGGAGAGTTCTCTGTTCATCCAGGGCGTTACGGAGCAACTCCTCGGCGCGCTTGTGCTCGGTGATATCCCTTGCTACACCGATGAACAAGCTCGGTGCCGGTGCGCCGGGTGCACGTCGCTTGGCCTCACTCACCGCAAAATCGAGCGGAAAGAGCGTGCCGTCTCGGCGCCGGCCCTGCAGATCGATGGACGTACCCCTACCGCCTGGCCGCTGCCCCAGGAGTTGTTCGAGGAGTGGTCCTTTTGACTGCTCGCCGTCGCTATCGCTTTCGGCACCCCCGAGGGCGGGTATAAAGGTGGATATAGGGCGGCCCCTGGCATCCTCGGCAGCGCAACCGAAGATTAGCTCGGCTGCCGGGTTGAGAGACTGCAGGGCGCCCGACTCGTCAAAGGTGAGAATCGCATCGGGTATGCTATCCATGACCGCCCTGATGCGCTCCTCCTTGTAGCTTTCTGTGTCGAGCGCACGGCTCTGTTCGAGAGCGTTCAACTCGTCCTCGGCGGAGAGGGCAAGGTCTCTTAGCGTCTGCACATCCTCCGGAGAAAGCTGTCTCGGTCGCCTATCGAAGATAGAGAGGGTGCCTATCCGGTAACCAGTGGTGTCGTGCAGAGACTGGCCGGCATAGAAGCGGACGTGGGGTTCGTCCGTCACCAGCGGGTTGTCGACAAAGCGCGGGTCGGCCAGGGTGTCGGGTATGACAAAGGGATCATCGCTCAGTATGGTGTGGGTGCAGAAGGAGATGCTGCGGGGGATTTCGGTGTTGGGAAGACCGAGGCAGGACTTGAACCACTGGCGATTGACGTCAATGAGGCTGATTATTGCGATAGGCACGTTGAAGATACGGGTAGTAAACCTGGTGATCCGGTCAAACCGGCCATCGGGTAAGCTATCCAGGATGCTGAGAGCGCGAACGGCTGCGATACGATCAGCTTCGTTAGCGGCGACTGGTGCCTCGAGCAATGTGTGCCTCCGGTCAGGTGTCATAGCCCAAGCAGCTCTACTTAACTTAAGTTTTGCATAGTGCGGGCAGCGTAGAGTCACCAGCATCGACGTGGCGCGGGAGGTTGGGGTATCGCGGGCCGCGGTCAGTTATGTACACAATAACGATCCACGCCAGACTATTTCGAACGAGACGCGGATAAAGGTGATAACGGCAGGCGGCAGGAGCGCAAGCCGGGTTATCAGCCATACGCGCCGGCCCGTGCTCTGCACATGGGCAAAAGCAAAACCGTGCCGGTGTTCTGGCGAGAGCGAGCCGCTAAGGCGAGTATATCTCGCGTGAGCAACCGGCGACAGCAGTAGAAAGGATAGGTTTCGACCTGATCCGGCAGATAGTCTTTCCCCTGCCTGAAGCTCGGTGCTGCTTGCTTTTTCAATACGCTTGTCCCTGATTGACCGGTACCATCCGCGCTACCGGTTAGGACACATTGGTCATTCCTCAATCGCCTGCCGCCCCGTATGATAATTACGAATTACGAATTACGAATTAGCCCCAAGCCCAATTCGTAATTCGTAATTCGTAATTCGTAATCGGCAGGGGCGCATGAGCAAAGTAAGCATCATCATACGCTGCTACAACGAGGAAGAGCACATAGGCCGCTTGCTGTCTGGCATCCTCCAACAGACGGTCAAAGACGTTGAAATAATCCTTGTAGACTCGGGTTCGACGGATGCCACGTTGAGCATCGCCTGTCGCTACCCCATGTGCGTCCTGCACATAAGTCCCAAGGAGTTCTCCTTCGGTCGATCGCTAAATAAAGGGTGCGCCGCGGCGCACGGTGATCTGCTCGTCTTCGCAAGCGCCCACGTCTATCCCCTCTACGAGGACTGGCTGGAGAAGCTAATCGACCCCTTGGAGCTCGATCCGAAGGTGGCCCTCTCTTACGGAGGCCAGCGCGGCGACGAGCGTACCAAGTACTCGGAGCACCAGGTCTTCGCCCACTGGTTCCCCCCCGAGGCTGATTACGACCAGGGCCACCCCTTCTGCAACAATGCCAACGCCGTAGTACGCCGCAAGCTATGGGAGCGCTTCCCCTACGACGAGCAGGTAACCGGCCTGGAAGACCTCGACTGGGCCAGGCGGGTCACCGCCCAGGGCTACAAGATCGCCTACGCCGCCGAGGCCGTGATCGTCCACGTGCACAACGAGACCCCGCGGCGCATCTACAACCGCTACCACCGTGAGGCCATCGCTCACAAGCTCATCTTCCCGGACCAGCGCTTCTCGTCCACAGACTTCGTTCGCCTGTTCGCAACTAACGTCGCCAGCGACCTCTACCACGCCCGGCGCGACCGGGTGCTGCTGGGCAACAGCAAGTCGATATTCACCTTCCGCCTGATGCAATTCTGGGGCACCTACAAAGGTTTCCGCCAGCATGGCACAATCAGCCGCCAACTGAAGCAGACTTTCTACTACCCGCGCGGGCTCTCAAGAACCACACCCAACCCCGACCCCGCGGGCAGCCGAGCGCTAATCAAGTATGAGCACTAATTCACTACACGCAATACACAAACCCAAGATCGCGGCCATCGTGCCCATGCGCCACAGCAGCGAGCGGGTGCCGGGCAAGAACTACCGGCCCTTCGGCGGCAAGCCCCTTTACCACCACATTATCGGCAGCCTGCTTGCCTGCCCGCAGATTACCGAGGTGGTTATCGACACCGACAGCCCGGTCATCGTGGCCGATGCCTTCGAGTACTTCCCACCTGTCACCGTCATCGAGCGGCCCGACCACGTACGGGGCGGCATGGTGCCCACCAACGAGGTGCTTCTCCACGACATCCAGCGGGTCCACGCCGACTTCTACCTGCAAACGCACAGCACCAACCCACTCCTCCGCACGGAAACCATCAGCCGAGCTATCGACTACTTCCTCGCCAACTACCCAACTTACGACTCGCTCTTCGCCGTCACACGATGGCAGACCCGTCTATGGGACCAGCTCGGCCGCGCGGTGAACCACAACCCCGCGGTGCTTCTCAGGACCCAGGATCTGCCCCCTATCTACGAGGAGAACTCAAACCTCTACATCTTCACCGCCGAGACCCTGGAGCAGCGCCGCAATCGCATCGGTGAGCGGCCCTATTTGTTCGAGGTCGATCGCCTGGAAGCCGTAGACATCGATGAAGAGCTGGATTTCCAGGTAGCCGAGTTTCTCTATCAAGTAACTAGAAGCGAGTACCCCATGCAGACAACCGTCGACGGGAGGCACTCCATGGATGAACAGGGAAGACTCATGCAATCGAGGCCGATAGGGGGAAGGGACACCGGCTCCGCAATAACCCTCGTCCATCGTCCCTCGTTCATCGTCGGTCAGAAACCCATAGACGACGGAGGGGCTTTGAACATCCAGGCCCCGGGCCGGAACAGGGAGGGATAAAAGGATGACGTGGAAAGTATTGATTTCGGCCCCTTATATGCAGCCGGTGATTGAGCGCTACCGGCCAGTCTTTGAGGAGCACGGCATCGAGCTGTTCGTGCCCCCGGTCGGCGAGCGCTTCGAAGAGCAAGACCTCCTGGCGTGGATCGAGGACATCGACGGCGTGATCTGCGGCGACGACCGCTTCACCGAGCGCGTGCTGGCCTCCGCCCCCAGGCTCAAGGTCATCTCCAAGTGGGGCACCGGCATCGATTCTATCGACGTGGCCGCCGCCGAGCGCCTCGGTATCGCCGTTTGCAATACGCCCAACGCCTTCAGCGAGCCGGTGGCCGACAGTGTGCTCGGCTACATATTGAGCTTCGCCCGCAACCTGCCACGCATGGACGCCGCTATGAAGAGCGGAACCTGGCAGAAGATCCCCGGCAGGGCCCTCCGCGAGTGCACCCTGGCCGTGATCGGCGTAGGCAACGTCGGCAAGGCTGTCGCGCGCCGGGCGGTCGGCTTCGGCATGACCATTCTGGGCCACGACATCGTTGACATATCGCCCGCCTTCATAGAGGTGACCGGCATCAAAATGGTGAGCAAAGAGCAACTCCTCGCCGAGGCCGATTTCATCAGCGTAAACTGTGACCTCAACCGAACCAGCTACCACCTGATCGGCGCCGCCGAGTTGGCCATCATGAAAAAGGAGGCCGTGCTCATCAACACCGCCCGCGGCCCAGTGGTGGATGAGCAAGCCCTGGTGGACGCCCTCCGCGCAGGTCGCATCGCGGGCGCCGCCCTTGACGTCTTCGAGGCCGAGCCCCTGCCCAGGGAGAGCCCCCTCAGGCAAATGGACAACGTCATGCTCGCCCCCCACAATGCCAACAGCAGCCCCGAGGCGTGGGAGCACGTGCACCGCAACACCAGCCGCAACCTTCTGGAGGAATTGCGCAGGAGGTCCAAATGAACAAGAGCGTGGTAATCACCGGGGTGGCCGGCGGCATCGGCAGCGCCACGGCCGAGGTATTTGCCGAGAATGGCTGGTACGTGGTCGGGGTCGACCGTAAGCGGCCCGACCGCCCTCTAGCCGGCGTGAGCCGTTTCGTGGAGGCCGATATCTCCGAGCCCCAGGCCCTCGAGCAGATGTACGAAAGCATCGGCAAGACTGTGGGCGACATCGCCGCCCTGGTAAACAACGCCGCCATCCAGGTCTGCAAACCCATCGTGGAGACCTCCGTTGATGAATGGGACGCGGTCATGGCCTCCAACATCCGCTCGGTCTTCCTGGGGGTGAAGTTCGCCTACCCCTTCCTGGTCAGCGGCGGCTCCATTGTCAACATAAGCTCGGTGCACGCCATGGCCACGTCGCTCAACATCGCGGCTTACGCGGCCAGCAAGGGGGCCCTGCTCGCCTTCACCCGCGCCCTCGCTCTGGAGTTCGCCTCCCGGGGCATAAGGGTGAACGCCGTGCTCCCCGGCGCCGTGAACACGCAGATGCTCATGTCGGGCCTCATGAGGGGTCACCTTGATAGCGGCAACAAAGCCCCCGACCCGACAGACCTCGTAGCCAAGCTGGGCTCCAAGCACGTCCTGCAGCGAGTGGGCGACCCTCACGAGATAGGCGAAGCCATCCTCTTCCTGGCCGACCCGGCCCGCTCCTCGTTCATCACCGGCCAGGCCCTCGTAGTAGACGGCGGCGCCCTAGCCCGATTGAGCACTGAGTAGGGATCACGGGTCAGGGATCAGTGTCTGCGTACAACTACTGATACTGAGCACCGACCACTGGAAAGGCGCAAATGACCAAACGTATCCTATTCTTCCCCGCGTTCGAGCGCGTGACGGACCTGGCGGACCACTATCATCGTGTGAAGTGGTACGTGCCTGAGGGCAACTCTCGCGAAGTCTATCTGTTTCACCGTCCCGGCCTGGATATCTCCACCGAGGAGATCGAGAGCGTCCGGCCCGAGCACTTCGAGCAGGCAGAAGGCGGTGCGTCCAACGTCCATATAGTACCCTGGTCCCGCGCCCGGTTCTCTCTGCTCGCGGCACGCTCGGCCACCGTGGCCTTCTGGCAGACAACCAGGGCACGGGATCTCGACAAGCTGTCCGTCGCGACGGGCAAGCGTCACATTGTGCTCGACACGCGGGCGAAGGGCACGTGGGAGTATGTCAGGTACGCCACCCTACTTTACGACCGTATGCCCGCGGCCGAGAAGCACGCCTTGCGCGCCCGCAGCAGGCAGCTCCTCCTACGGCTGTCGCACCATTTCCGTGACGTCAAGAGGGCGTATGTGTTCGGCACGGGCCCCTCGCTCGCCAGGGCTACCGAGTTCTCCTTCAGCGACGGGCTGCGGGTCGTCTGCAACAGCATCGTGCGCAATCCCGAGCTTCTAAGGCATATCGAGCCCCACTTCATAGCTGCCGCCGACTTCGTTTTCCATTACGGGCCATCGCGCTACGCCGCCGAATTTCGGCGCGACCTCGCCGTCGCCCTCGAATCGACGGGCGCTTACTTCCTGATTCCTGAGCCCATCGCCCCGCTCATGTTCGCCCACTTTCCCGCGCTCGCGCAGCGCACGATAGCCATCCCCGTGGCTAACCGCTTCGATCCGAGGTTCAAATTGGGCGGCGCGAACGTGCAGTTGCTCGATCGCTTCCAGGTCCGCTCTCTCGATAGCGTCCTCAATCTGCTTATGCTTCCGGTGGCCAGCACCCTGGCCGACGAAATTTTCGTCCTCGGCTGCGACGGCCGCAAGCCGGTCGACACCGCCTTCTGGTCCCACCACTCGGCATCCCAGTATTCCGACCTGATGCAGACAGTCAACAACGCGCACCCCGGCTTCTTCGATGTGGACTATGTCGACTACTACGACCGCTACTGCGGCCATGTCGCCTCCGTTATCGCGGCGGGCGAGGCCCTTGGCAAATCCTACGCCTCTCTTGTCCCCTCCTATGTCCCCGCCCTTTCGGCGCGGCCGGCCCACATCCCCGAGCGCGCACCCGTTGAGGTAGGAGCCTAGCGTGCTGAAGCAGGATATTGCGTATTACGCATTGCGTATTACCTCTCTGGGCAGGGGCATCGCACTCCCCAATGTCGTCCGCGAACGCAATACGCAATACGTAATACGCAATTCTGAGGACACCCTCTCCCCACGTTCCGTGGCGCTGATCGTGGCCGGGCTCGTGCTTGTGGTGGCCGCCTCGTTCACAGATAACGCCCTGGTGATGGTGGCCATCGCTGCGGGCATTGTGGGCGCGGCTGTGCTGGCGTGGCTGGGCGGCATCCGCGTGCTCTACGTCTACGCCGCCCTTATCTGGATCCTGCCGCGCATCTACCTGCCCGGTCTCGAAGCCATCGTCCCGCTCCACGTGCTCGTCGCGGGCGGCGTTGGCCTCCTCTGGTTAGCCGGCCGGTTCGTGGGTGGCAACTTCAAGTTCAACGCGTTACTGCCCCCCTTCTGGCCCCTGATCGCGGTCTACTGCCTGGGTGGCGTTGTGGCCTTTTTCACCGGCCGCCCGGACGTCGACAGCGTCAACGGCGTGAAGTTTCTCGTGGAGGCATGCGTGGTCGCGCCCCTCCTCTACCTGGTCGTTTGGCACTTCATGCGTGACCCCGGAGACGCCGAACGCCTGATACTGCTCATCTCCCTCAGCACGGCGGTGCTCAGCGCCATCGCCTTCGTCTTCCAGGGCACCGGCTTCTGGACCCCGGTCCCCTTCGAGAAAGAGGGCCTGCGCCTGTCGGGCCAGTACCAGTTCGGGGGCCTCTATGTCATAATCACCCCGGTGTTGATCTCCACCCAGCTCTCCATGCTGATCCCCGCACTAACCTCTCTGGCCATCAACTCTGCCTCGAAGTGGCGGCGCATCTCGTCGCTCGCCCTGATCGTGCCCCTGGTACTCACTATATTGCTTGCCGCGGGCAGGTCGGGTTGGATGGGCACCGCGCTGGGTGTTATGGTCGTCCTCTTTTTCTCGGCCCATGCAGGCAAGATATCGCTGCCCAAAGTTAGCGTCTCAATCGTCGTGTTCGCTTTCCTGGCCGTCATATTGCTCACCTCCCTGGGCCTGGTCAACGACGAGGTCATCCGACGTCTGGGCTCCTTCGGCAGCCTACTTGAAGACGACACCGTGGTTGCTCGCTACGGCATCTGGGCCTGGGGCCTCGATCTGATCGCCCACTACCCCTTCGGCGTTGGGTTCCAGGTGATGTTGGGCCTCTACGGATACCCCGCCCACAACCAGTACATCCTCTGGGCCCTGGGCACCGGCCTCCCCGGTTTATTTGTCGTGGTCCTCATGCTCCTTGGCTGGATGTGGCGCGTCGTAAAGAGCCTCCTCACGCGCTACGAGCCGGTGTTCGCCATGGCCCTCGCATCCCTGGCCGGCGTCCTGGGCGGCCTGGTGGGCATCAACGGCGATAACATCTCCACCAGCGTGGGCTGGACCCAGGGCACTCTCTGGATACTCCTCGGGGTCGGCGCCGCGGCCTTCCAGGTAGCGCGGGCGAAGCAAGCGGTGCCCATAAGGGATTGATGGACCACAGAAGGCAGGACGGAGTGACGAGCGAGACAGGTCATGGATAGAGAAGCCCCCGTGAAGGGCTCTGACAATCCGAAAGCGCCCTGGGGACTCAAGTCCTCAGTCTTCAACCCTCAGTCCTCGGCCCTCGTCGCCGGTCTGGCCCTGGCGGTCGTGCTCGTAGTGCTCTCCTCTGATAGCCTCAAGGCCGTGCTCGGTCAGGCCGGCGGCAACCTCAGCTTTCTCAGGCTGCAATTCTCTCCCGACGCCACCCGGCAACTTCGAGAGCGCGACGCGGCGGGCCCGGCCCTTGCCGACCCAGCCCGCAACGCCTATCGCGCCGCCCAGGTGGCCCTCGCCCCGGTGAGTACCTGCCCCGATCCCGCCACCACCGGCCCCATGGCCAATGCAACCGGCCCCTTCCCCATGAACCCACAGGAGGTTGCCGAGTTGGCGAAGTGGATAGAGGCCAACTCCGTCATCCCGATTTGCTTGGATGCCCACGAGATCGACCGCGCCGCCGCATATTACTCCTGGACCGGCCGCGCCCTCCCCGGCGTGCAGGCCCAACTCCCGAAGCTCCCAACCAGGCTGGCCGCCGCCTTCGTCGACCGCGCCTTCGACCGCTTTGAAAAGGGCGACATCGAAGGCGCCCATACCGACTGGGGCCGCGCTCGCTCTTTCCTCGTGAAGCCCTACGACGCCTTCGGCGACCTCGCGGAAAGCCGCGCCGCGGACCACCGTGCCGCCCAACAGGCCCTCCTCGCCGTTGACATATCCCGTGGGCCTTCCAACGCACCCGCCCGCATCTACCTGGCCCAGTCCTACAACGCCGCCAAAATGGGCAAGGAGGCTCTCGACACCCTGGCCCCCCTCCTCAAATCTATGCCCGCGGACACACGGGTGTGGCAGCAGCAGGGCCAGGCCCTCGTCAACCTCAAGCGGCTCGCCGAAGCACAGGCGGCCCTGGAGCAGGCTGTAAACCTCGCTCCCAACGACCTCCAGGCGCTCAACCGCCTGGGCGTCTTCTACCTGAGCACAGGCCACCTCCCACAGGCCGAGCAAGCCTTCAGAGGCGCCCTCGCCACCCAGGACGGCCCGCGGGCCTACTGGGTCTGGGACCACCTGGGCGACGCCCTGCTCAAGCAAGGCAAGCCAACCGAAGCGGCAGAAGCCTACCGCGAAGCCCTCGCCGCCGCCCCAACCGACCCCAGCATCTCGGCCTCCATCCAGGGCAAACTCGCCGAGGCTGGGGAGACCGGGGAGAAATGAAGAGGAAGAATCCATGAGAATCGGCATCGACGCGCATATGATCGGCACCCGCGAAACCGGGAACGAGACCTACTGCCGGGGGCTGATCGAGGGCTTTGCCCAGCTTGAAGACGATAACGAATACTTGATTTACCTTGCCTCGCCCGACGTGCTCCCTTCGGTGAACGGGCACGGCAGGCTCCTGCGCCGCGACCTACGCAAGCAGAGCAACGTCTGGCGGCTCACCCTCGGCTTCGCCCAGGCCTCCCGCGGCGACCGCCTCGACCTGCTCCACTCCAGCTACAATGTGCCCCTCTTCGCCTCCTGCCGGCTAGTCGTCTCGGTGCATGATATCTCGTTCGTCCACTTCCCCGAGTTCTTCTCCAAGCGGGACTTGCGCATCATGCTCAATTACATCCCCTACTCCATGAAAAGGGCCCAGCAGGTCATCACCCTCTCCGAGAGCGCGGCCCAGGACATCGAACAGGTTTACGGCATCCCCAGGAGCAAGATCACCGTCACCCCCCTCGCCGCCCGCGCCCCCTTCACGGGCACCGCCTCGGTCGAGGAGGTATCGCGCCTACGGCGTCACCACGGATTGGAGGATCCATACATCCTGGCTGTGGGCAACCTCCAGCCCCGCAAGAACCTCCTCCGCCTTTTCGAGGCATTTGCACAACTCCCGCCTTCGGCTTCGGATGTCAAGTTGGCTGTAGTTGGCAAAGCCCAGTGGAAAGAATCGGAGATCTACAGGCGCGTGACCGAACTCCAGATCGAGGACCGGGTGGTCTTCACCGGCTACATGGACGATGAGGACCTGGCCCTCCTCTATCAGGGCAGCCTCGGCCTCGTCTACCCCAGCATCTACGAAGGCTTCGGCCTGCCCATCCTCGAGGCCATGGCCTGCGGCGCGCCAGTCATCTGCTCCAACACCTCGTCAATGCCTGAGGTCGCGGGCGACGCGGCCATTCTCGTAGACCCGCTAAACGTGGGTGAGATAGCCGAAGCCATCGCGAGTGTCGTCCAGAGCAGCGCCGTCCGCGAGCAACTCCGCGAGCGCGGCCGCCGCCAAGCCGCCCTCTTCTCCTGGGAAAACACAGCCCGCCAGACCCTTGAGGTATATGAGCGTTGCGCCAACTAGTAGCGGGTACTGAGAGGTAGCCAGGTATGGAAAGTCGATTCCATAATATTAGACCCGTGGCTCGGAGTGGCATATCCAGCCATTCCATGACACTCGGTACGCGGTACTCGACACTCGGTACTGCCGTCGAGATGACCCGGCCACTCTGGACCGCCGCTATCCTCCCCTTCTTTCTGTTTGGGGAGGGGCGATACATTCCACTGGGGCTTGCCGTGCTCCTGGCTCTGTGGATAGTTGCCGGTGTGGGCACCGGCAACTGGTGGCGGCGCTCCGGCATCGATGTTTGCCTGGCCGTCTTCCTGCTCATGCTGCCAGTCACCCTGGCCATCACCCCCTTCCCGGACCTGACCCGCGAGCACCTGGGCTACTTCCTCGCCGAGATGGCCTGCTTCGCGTCTACAGCCACCTGGGCCAATACCGAGCGCCGTCTCACACTGGTGGCCTGGGGCCTGGTGGGCGCTGGGTGCTTGGCGGCCCTCTCCGCTCCCTTCATCATGGAGCAGACCGGCCGCCTCTTCTCCGCTCCCTCTCCCGGCAACCCCCTGGCGCTGTCAGAGACGATCCAGAAGAACGTAATGGGCGGCATGCTGGTCATGATCCTGCCTGTGGCGCTCGGCCTCCTTGCCGGCGCGTGGGGCGACGACCACCGAAGAGGAGCACGAGCCGGCGCGCTCGCCGCAACCGTTCTGATAGCCGCCGGCATCGCCTTCACCCAATCCCGGGGCTCCTACATCGCCGGCCTCGTCGCCATTCTCATCCTCCTCTCCATGCGCCCCAATCTCCTTCCCATCGGTAGGCAGTCGGCAGTCGGCAGTCGGCAGTCGGCAGTATCCGCCTACCGCCTACTGGCACCCGCCCTCTGCCTCCTCCTCACCGCCCTGTCCCTGTGGGCGGCCCTATCGGGGCAGCTCGACTTGCTCACCTCTAAGTTCCTTCAAGCCGATACGGCAGGCGACCTCGTAATCCGGGGCGAGATCTGGTCACGTGCTGCGCAGGCCCTGCATGACTACCCCCTCACCGGCGTCGGTCTGGGGGCCTTCCGCTCTGTGATCCCCACCCTCTACCCCTACGTCCTCTCCGACCCGGCCAGAGTGCACCACGCTCACAACCTCTACCTGCAGACCGGGGCCGACCTCGGCGTCCCTGGCATGGCCTCATTCCTTGCCCTGGTAATCTCCCTCGCCGTCTTCGCATTCGCCGCCCATCGCCGCTGGACTGCCGCCGCCAACCCCACAATGACCTGGCTCACCGCAGGGTGCTTGGCCGCCCTCGTCGCCATGCTCGCCCACGGCTTCCTCGATGCCGTCACCTGGGGCACCAAACCAGCCTTCCTCGCCTGGTCCGTCCTCGGTCTCCTCCTCGCCTCAGCCCTCACGGCCCGTAGGCCTGCGCGTAGTTCTTGAACTCCTGTAGGAGCACATCGGATCCCATAGGTCCAAAATGACACACCTTTCGCGTATAGACGGGCTGGTATGACCGTGCTACAATATACTTATCCAGTACGCAGCCGTCAGACGCAACATCCCTTAAGCCCTGAAAGACGCTCGGCCACTTTGAAGTTTCTGGTTATCATCGAAGAAGGCGAACACAACTTCTCCGCATATTCCCCAGACTTGCCTGGGTGCATCACCACTGGTGATACCCTGGAAGAAACAACGACCAATATGCAGGAGGCCATAGCCTTCCACCTGGAGGGGTTGGCGGCTAACAAAATGCCGCTCCCTCAGACTACTCCAAAACAAGTAGAATTCATCGAGGTCCCGCGGCCGGACCTGTATCAAACCGGACCATTAGCCTAGTCGCCCAAGAGTACGTTTCTGGTGGGCCCGCCTTCTCAAACCTGTGGGCCTTCTTGGTCCTCCCTTTACCCCTCAAACGGGTCACCTTCTGCTCGTTAGCTGCAAGCGCCCGGCTCATCGCCCGCGCATCAAAGTCAATAACGCTCCTGTCGATTTCTTCCTCGCAACCATCATATCCGCTTGCGACCGGAGAGCGCGGCCTGGCCAACCTGATTCATAAAGATCCTGGTGTCTTGGCGGTTTCTATCTTAAGGCCAACCGGCCTGGTGCGGCCCGTGAGCGCGACCCGGATAACCCCTGGCCTAAGGTCTTAGGATACATACTCTTGTGGTCTGATGCCGTGTGGCACGGGTTATGTTAGTATTGCCGGAAGGGTATTGAGCCCCGCTCTTCCCAGGCGCGGTTTTCCACAGCATTGACCAATTAGAACCTTCGTGCTACCATCGAACACCGGTTCTTATCAGCATGCCACACGGCACAATCATAGCAAGGAACGTATTTCATGAGCGCAAAGGCAATCCAGGAACTTGACAGACCCACCAAGGACGCCGCTCAGGGTACCGCGGGCCTCGCCTCGCTCGGAACCCCGGCCCTCATGCTGGACACTTCGCGCCCCCTGGCTATCAAGACCGAGAACCTGACCCGAGAATACAAGGTCAAGGGCCAGAAGAAGAAGAACGGCGAAGCGCAGAAGAGTCTGGTGGCCCTCGACGGCGTGGACCTGGAGGTCTATCAGGGCGAGCTATTTGGCCTGCTGGGCCCGAACGGTGCGGGCAAGACCACCCTGATTAAGATCCTCACCACGCTCCTCGCCCCCACCGGCGGCGTCTGCTATGTCGATGGCCTCGACGTGGTCAAGCAGTCCAACGAGGTCCGGCACCGCATCAACATGGTCAGCGGTGGCGAGACAAGCGGCTATGGCCTCCTTACTGTGCGCGAGAACCTCTGGATGTTCAGCCAGTTCTACGGCGTCACGTGGCCCGACGCCCAGGCCCGCATAAGCGAGATGCTCAAAATCGTCGAGCTTGAGGACAAGGCCAACACCCGCATCAGCGCCCTCAGCACCGGCCAGCGCCAGCGGATGAACTTCTGCCGCGGCTTCATAACCGACCCTACGGTGATCTTCCTGGACGAGCCCACACTCGGCCTGGACGTGAATGCCGCCCGCATCGTGCGCGACTTTACCCGCGACTGGATGCGCAAGAACCCCGGCCGCACGGTGCTCCTCACCACCCACTACATGGCCGAGGCCGACGAGCTGTGCGACCGCATCGCCATCATCGACCACGGCAAGGTGCTGGCCTGCGACACCCCGGCCAACCTGAAGCGCATCCTGCAGCAGCAGCCCGTCTTCGAGATCGGAGCTTCCGGCATCGACGACCGCGGCATCGAAGCTATGGGCCGCGTGCCCGGCGTGGTTCGTGTCAGCGGCGAGCCCGACGAGAGCGGCACAGTTTACAACCTGAAATTCATCTTGGAAGGCGAGTCGGCCATTGGAGCCGTCATCAGCACCCTGGCCGAGCAGAACGGCAGCATCGTCAGCCTCCAAAAGAACGAGCCGACGCTAGAAGACGTCTTCCTAAAGCTAGTAGGCCGCAGCCTCAGCGGCGACTAAAGGTGAATTGCGAATTACGAATTGATAGGCACCTGATTCATGACCTGTAATTCGTAATTCCACAAAGGGGTAGTGCATGGAAAAGAGCACCGGAGCAAGACTGTTCCTGAGGGCCGCGTCAGCGCGGGCCTACCCGCGCGTCATCGGCGCCAACCGGGAACTGAGCTGGCTCTTCTTCGAGATCGTCATACCTTTGATAAACACTACAGCCTTCGTCTTCCTCTACAAGGCTCTGCACGCCCCCGAGGCATATATCGGCTTCGTGATTCTCGGCGGCGTGATGGCCACATACTGGCTGAACGTTCTCTGGATGATGGCGTCTCAACTCTATTGGGACAAGCAAGAGGGCTTTCTGGAGCTATATATCATGGCGCCCACCCCCACCATGGCCATACTCTTCGGCATGGGCGTTGGCGGGCTCTATATGAGCACGCTGAGGGCGGGCACCATCGCGGTACTTGGCACGCTGCTTTTCGGCGTCAAGTTCGACTTCAGCCAGTGGGGCCTCGCCCTGCTCGTCTTCCTGGTCACCATGTTCGCCCTCTATGGCCTGGGCATGGTGCTAAGCTCGGTCTTCCTCATGTGGGGCCGTGAGGCGTGGCAGGTCTCCCTGGCCCTCCAGGAGCCGGTCTTCTTCCTGACCGGCATGAACTTCCCGCTCAGTAAGCTCTTCACCACCATACCCGGCGTCTTCGCGGTCGTGTCGGCAGCCGTGCCCATCAGCCTCGGCCTCGACGCCCTGCGCCAGCTACTCTTCCCCGGCCAGTTGGAGGGCGTGCTGCCGCCTCTCGTGGAGATGGGTATTCTGTTCGTCATGGGCGTTATCTTCACCATAGCCGCCTACATCCTGCTCAAGCGCATGGAGTGGCTCGCCAAAGTCGAAGGTCGGCTGAGCCTGCGATGGCAGTAAGAATTGCATATTGCGTAGTCCGTATTGCGCGCACCAGTAGGGGCGAGGCATACCTCGCCCTGGTGGCCCAACGATACATCAAACGCAATAGGAGACACATGTGAAACCCTTCACCCAACCACTCAGTCCTCAACCCTCTGTCCTCAGTCCCGTCAGCGGCTGGCGCGAGAACCTGCGTACGTTTCGCGTTGCCACCTGGCTTGGCTGGCAGATCGAGAGCAACTGGGCCGACCCCCTGGTCTTCTTCATCTTCGCCGTCCTGCGCCCCATGGCCTCCGCCTTGATTCTGGTCGTCATGTACCAGGTGATCGCCGGCGGGCAGCGCGCGGATGCCTTCGACTACCTCTTCATCAGCAACGCTTTCTTCGTGCTCGTGGTGCAGGTGATGGTGGGCCTCTCGTGGACTATCGTCGACGACCGGGAGAACTACAAGATGCTCAAGTACATCTACACCTCGCCCGCCCGCAAGTTCGCCTACCTGATCGGCAGGTCAGTGGCCAAGGTGCTGATCGGCCTCTTCACTACCACTCTCCTCCTCCTCACCGGGGCCCTGTTCCTCGGCGTCAATATCAGCTTAGCGCGCATCCAATGGGGCTGGCTGGGCCTCTACTTTGTCCTGGGCATGTTCATCCTGGGTGGGCTGGGCATCGTCCTCGCCGGCGTCTCTCTGGTGATAGCGCGCCACGGCGGCTTCATAGGCGAGGTCATGGCAGGCATGCTCCTCCTCTTTAGCGGCGCCTACTTCCCGCCCGACATCCTGCCCTCGCCGCTCAAAGAGATCAGTCTTGCCGTGCCCGTCACTTACTGGCTTGAGGGCATGCGCCGGGCCTTCAGCGGCGGCATCCTCACCGTCACCAACGCCCAGGGCGTCACTACCCCCATCAGCCCGATACTGGCCCAGTTCGACAACTGGCAGCTAACCGGCATCCTGGCCTTCAGTGCCCTCGTCAGCGCTGCCGGCTCCTACTTCTTCTACCAATGGGTGGAGCACGCCGCCAAAGAACGCGGCATGATAGACCGCGTCACCGGCTTCTAACCAGATTACAAATTACGAATTACGAATTGGCATCCAGACACAATTCGTAATTCGTAATTCAATGTTTGCCCAGCCCCACCCGTAGCGCGAAATCGCTCAACGTATCCCGGCCGTGGATGCGCACCCTGTGGAGCGCGTCAAGGTCGGCCGCGTTGTGCGCCGCCCCCTGCCTCGTGCTCACCCCGGCTACGTAGCCATCCTCATGCAGCAGCGCCAGTACCGCGCTGTTGTATTTCCCTGATGGGAAGCAGATAACGTCCACCGGCCTCCCAAGCTCCTCCTGTAGAGCGGCCTTGCTATTGACCAGCTCGCGCTGGGCCTTCGCCAATGGTACCCGGTCCAGCAACACGTGATGCACGGTGTGCGACTCGAACTGCACCAGCCCACTCGCCTGCATCTCCCGCATCTGATCCCAGGTCAGATACCCATGCTGTCCAACTACGCCCGTGATGATGAAGCTGGTAGCGTTCAGCCCATATCGCTTCAGCACCGGGTAGGCCGCCGTGTAGAAGTCCTCATACCCATCGTCAAAGGTAAGCACGATGGGCCGTTGTGGGAGCGGAGCCCCGTCCAGGACGGCAGCCACCAGGTCGGCCACGCTGATCGTGTGGTAGCCGTTCTGCATAAGCAATTGCATCTCGATCGCGAACCGGTCCGGCGGCACCGAAAGGTCGGCCCCCACCTTATCATGCGGGTTCGGGTTCACCCTGATATAGTGGTACATCAGGATGGGTACATGTACGAGCCGCGCCGCCGGAGCCCCCTGAGGCGTCCCAGGCCCCGGAGGCCGTAGCGGGACAGCAGCAAGCGCCCCTGCCGGAAAACCACCCCAAACGGCAAGAGCGCCAACTAACCATGCTAAGAGCAGAAAACGTCCCCGGTGACGGCTACTCATTCTATTGCGCATTGCGTATTGCGTAAGTCGGTATGGACAGTATACATCCAGAACCTCAGTCCTGCTACCACACGACCCTTACGCAATACGCAATACGCAATACGCAATACGCAATACGCGCTACCCGTTCACCACCTCGCCCCCGTTTATGTGCAAAATCTGGCCTGCCATATACGACGAGTCCTCAGAGGCCAGGTACACGTAGGCCGGGGCCAGCTCCGCCGGCTCACCCGCGCGCTTCATCGGCACGTCCTTGCCGAAGGTCTCCACCTTCTCGCCGGGGAAAGTTGAAGGGATAAGCGGGGTCCAGATCGGCCCAGGGGCCACCCCGTTCACCCGTATCCCCTTCTCCACCAGCGACTGCGCCAGCGACCGCGTAAAGGCCACGATGGCTCCCTTGGTCGATGAGTAGTCGAGCAACTGCGGGCTCCCCTTGTACGCCGTCACGGAGGTGGTGTTAATGATAGCGCTCCCCTCTTCAAGGTGCTTGAGCGCCGCCTTGATCGTGAAAAAGAAGGAGAAGATGTTGGTGCGGAAGGTGCGCTCCAACTGCTCCGCGCTGATCTCCTCGATGCTGTTCTGCGGATGCTGCTCAGCCGCGTTGTTCACCAGTATATCCAGCCGGCCCAGTTCCTTCACCGTCCGCTCGACCGCCTCGCGGCAGAACTGCTCGTCGCCTATGTCGCCCGCGATGGGCAGGCACTTCCGGCCCTCCTGCTTCACCTGCCGCGTCGTCTCCTCCGCATCTTTATGCTCGTTCAGGTAGACGATAGCCACATCGGCTCCCTCCTTGGCGTAAGCGATTGCCACCGCCCGGCCAATGCCACTGTCGCCCCCTGTGATGAGGGCAACCTTGCCATCGAGCTTCCCGCACGCCTTGTACTCCGGCCGTTCCTGCTGAGGCCTGGGCGTCATTTGCGACTCCTCGCCCGGTCTCCGCTCCTGCTCCTGAGCAGGTCTCTGCGCCTGCCCCTGCTTCTCTTGCTGTGCCACTGTCGTCACTCCTCTCTTATACCCTGATATTCTCACGCCCAACCCGCTATACTACAGTGATTTCGTTGGGACAGAACACCACAAGGAAGCAATCCATATGCCAGCCAACGACCCCGAGCGCCCCGCACAACCCCGCCAGACCACACCCTCACCCGCGCGCCCCGACCTCACCCTCTACCTGGGCTGCCACGTCACCGTGCTCATCGACCGGCCTCTCGGCACTCGTCACCCTCGACACCCCGACATCCGCTACGAGGTCAACTACGGCTACATCCCCCATACCCTCTCCCCCGACGGCCAGCCAATAGACGCCTACGTGCTCGGCCCCACCAAGCCGCTGACCGACTTCCACGGCGAAGTCATAGCCGTCATCCTCCGCGCCAACGACCTCGAAGACAAACTTGTAGTAGCACCCCCAGGTCAACCCATCTCTACCACCGAAATCGAATCCCTAGTTCGCTTCCAGGAAAAATACTTCATCAGCCGCGTGGTAGGGGCGGATTAGGGGTCGCTGGCCAGGGGTTAGAGGTTGGAGGTTATGGTTAGGGGTTATGGGTTAGGAGGCAATCGCTCAGCCTAAGCGGACGGTTCGGGTCCCACTACCCAGATTGTCATACTGAGCTTGCGAAGGATCAGCCTGTTGCCGCACACCCCTGGGGTTCCTCTCCCACCTGGCCCCTCAACGTAGCCGCCGCACGCCGAAGACACAAGCGCCACAATATGACCCCGGCTGTTCCCAGGATGCTAACCCAGGCGCACCGGCAGCGACTTGAGGCCGCGCAAGGCGGTGGAGCTGCGCCACTGCACTTCCTCGGGCCTGACCGCCAGCCGCAGGTTTGGAAATCGCTCCAGCAGCACGCGGAATGCTATCCTTGCCTCCAATCGTGCGAGCGGCGCCCCCAGGCAGAAATGGATGCCCAGCCCGAAGGCGACGTGCCTGTTTGGCCGGCGAGTGATGTCCAGGCGGTCGGGGTTAGAAAACACCCTGTCGTCGCGGTTGGCCGCGGCTATACCCAGCATAACGGAACTGCCCCGCCGTATGGTCTGGCCGTGCAACTCGATATCTTCCAGGGCGTGGCGGGGGGCGATCGTCTGCACCGGGTTTGTGAAGCGAAGCAACTCCTCGACGGCACTTTCGATCAGGGCCGGGTCATTGATGTTATCTCTCAGCTTCTGAATCTGGTCGGGGTGTTGCAGCAGAGCCAGGGTGCCGTTGCCGATCAGATTAACTGTGGTTTCGTGCCCCGCCAGCAATAGCAAGAAGAGCATGGCGACCAGCTCGTCCTCGCTCAGCTTATCGCCCCCCTCTTCAGCGGCCACGAGAGCGGTAATCAGGTCAGCGGCGGGCCGGCGGCGGCGCAACTCGATCAGCTTCTTGAAGAAGCGCTGCATGGCGAAGGCGTTGGCCATGGCGCTTGGCACACTCATCAACATTTCCCGCCGCGTGCCCGAGGTTGAGTCTATGAACTGCACAGACCACTTGTGAAACCTGGAGCGCTGGCTGGGAGGCACGCCCATCATGTCAGATATGACGATGAGCGGCAGGGGCAGCGCGAAGCCCGAGACCAGATCAACTACAGGCTTGGGCCTGGCGGCGAGCCGGTCCAGCAAGCGGTTGCTGATCCTCTCAATGCGCGGGGCCATCGACTCGACCATGCGCGGGGTGAACGCCTTATGCACCAGGTCGCGCAAGCGCTTGTGGTCCGGGTCGTCCACCATGACCATGCTGTTGAGCAGGGCCCGGAAAGTGGAGGGCATCCACCACGCCTCCGACAGATCCCGTTCGCCGCTACCGTTCCCTCCATCAACCCGGATACCCAGGCTGCGCCGGTCGTTCGCGAACCGCCTATCCCTGAGCGCCGCTGAGACGTCCTCGTACCGAGTGAGAAAGTAAGAGCCGGCGGCGAACCCCTCGGGCAGCAAGGCTACGGGGTCGTTATCCCGTAGTTGCTTGTACAGCGCATAAGGGTCCTTGCGAGCTTCGGGCGCGCTAAAATCGATGGCCGTGGAGATCTGTTTTCTTTCAAGTCCTTGCATACGATAAGCCTATCAATCCCAGGCCGACCCGTCAAGTGAAACTGTGATAAGATATTGAGGGATCGGGCGAATGATGAGCTTGAGTATCGCAGCACACCATAGTGGCGGCTGACGAAGCACATAGAGCGGATATGATGCGCGGGCATAAGAGTTTGCGTAGTGAGGGCCTTACCCCCGAGGTGCGGGTGCTCTTTTGGGGGGTGCTCGGCCTTGCACTGATAATTGGCCTGGTACTCTTCTTCCTTCCCGCCGAGACCGCCGTCTACGGCCCCTGGGTGTTCCTCAGCCCCCGCTCTGCGCTCCTCATCAGCGCGGCTTACATCGGCGCGGCCTCCTATTACATCCTGGTCCTGCGTTACAACGATTGGACGCAGACAGAAGGCGGCATGGGCGGATTGGTTGTATACTCGCTGGTGCTTATCGCCGCCATGATGTTGCACTGGGACAAGTTTCGCCCCTACCACCTGGCTACGATTCTATACTTCGTTTTCTACTACGCCGGGGTCTTCCTGGTTCCCATCTTCACCCGCCTGCAAAACGAGCGATTGGGGGCGCCGGCCCGAGACCGAGCCGCAGATCAAGTTGGCGTCGGGGCGGTTGGCGAAGCTGAGGGCGAAATTGTAAAGGCCACGAGGATTGCTCCCGGCTGGCGCGCCTGGCTCCTTGCCAGAGGAGTTGTCTATCTGCTGTTGGCGCTCCTCGGCTTCGTGTTTGCGGAGTGGTTGAGCAGCGCGTGGCCCTGGCCGGTGCTCCCGCTGGAGTTGCGGGTGTTCATGGGTCAACTAGCCATCCTGGGCTGGGGTGCGGCGGTTATTATCATCTACGGCCCGTTCTGGAGGAGGCTCCGCCTGGGCCTCATCCTGGGCGGCGTCTTCGGGCTGGTGCAACTCCTGAGTCTCCTCATCGGCCCTACTCCTTACAACTTGGCTTCTCCGGTGGCTATCATGTTGCCCCTCATCTTCGCCGAGTGGCTCCTTACTCCACTTGTGTTACTTTATCTTTATAGACGCAATAAGCCAATAAGCTAACGAGACCAAAGCCATGTTCGTGCAGTTCGGGGTGAGATTGCTCGGGGTCGTGTACACGGCGCTCGGCATAATCGGCTTTTTTCGCATCGACACCATAAACCCTTTTCATCACGAGGGGATCGCTGCGCGCTACCTTCTCAACCTCGTAGCCATCAACGACCTGCACAATATCATCCACCTTGCCATTGGCCTCACCGGATTATGGGCTGCGGGCAACCTGCCCCG
>JBJMMB010000296.1:0-7308 GCA_045805005.1 Chloroflexia bacterium | reverse complement strand
CGTCCTCAGCGCCGCCGATACCCCCACCCAGACCTACGGTAGCATGGTCTCCGTCGACCAGAAGCCGCGCTTCCAAGCGGCAGAACATCTCAACTGCTGGCAGCATCTCCGCGGGCAAACCCACCAACTCACTCTGCCAGCCCGCGCAGGCGGGGTTCGCTCCTTTGTAGCCCGCAGATTTATCTGCCGGGCCACCTGCCGGGCCACCTGCCCGGGAAAGGTCGCCGGGCGCTCCACCGTCCAAAACCCACCTGACCCGACAAAACCTGACAAAACCCGACACATTTTCAGAATCCCACCCACCTAATCCCACCCACCTATCCAAACCCAGCAAACATACCAAACCGGACACATTTTCGCAAAACCCCTCACCACCCGCAAAACCGGACACATCCGGACACTTTTCCGCAAGCCCAGACATAACACACCAACCAACCAATCGTCGGTCGTCCCTACCCCCGCGCCAGCTCCACATAATTCATAATTCGTAATTCAGAATTCGCAATTCCCCCACCGTCCATCGTCCCTCGTCTGCCGAAGGCCCCCGTCCCTCGTCTGCCGAAGGCCCGGATTGACACCCCTCCGTTTCCACAATATACTCGGCCTCAAGCTAGAATACGCACTCTTTCCGCATACTCACGGAGGCATCACACATGCGCGTCAAGCGCCCGTTATTTCCAACCCACAAGCCCTATGCAGCGGGCCCAACCCGCGCTGCCCAACACCGATCCTCGGCCATGGCCATCACTGCGCTACTTATTTGCTCGCTCTTACCACAAACAGGAGCATCGGCCGGCAGGATGCCCACCGGCTCCGGCCTCGCCTCCCGCTCCCCCGTCGTCAACGGTACGGACTTCATGATAGCCGCCTCCGACTTCAAGAGCGACCGCACCGAGGTCAAAGAGTCCTCCTTCAAGAAAGACCTCACCCTCCCACCCGGCTCCCTCAACGCCACCTTCATCTCCGACCCCACCAGGGCCCCCCAGGACTTCACCGACCTCGGCCCCCGCTGGTCCGCCGACGAGCCCCCGAACACCACCGTCAGCCTGGAGCTCCGCACCGGCCCCGACGGCAAGGCCTGGGACGACTGGCAGCCGCTCGACGAGGAGGACGTCCTCAGCGCCGCCGATACCCCCACCCAGACCTACGGTAGCATGGTCTCCGTCGACCAGAAGCCGCGCTTCCACCGCTATGTCCAGACCCGCGTCACCCTCCACGCCGACAAGCCCGGCCTCACCCCCACCTTCCACGAGATAACCTACACCTTCATCAACGCCGGCATCACTCAGAACCCCCCTAAGCCCCAGGCCATGGCCCTCGGCACCCCCTCCGATGCCCCCAGGCCCGCCCTCGTCTCCCGCAACGCCTGGGGAGCCCCAGAGGGCGAGAGCAGCCCCAGTTGGACCCCCAAGTTCCGCCGCGTCACCAATATCATCATCCACCACACCGCCACCTCCAACGCCGATACCGACTTCGCCGCCCGTGTCCGCGCTATCTGGTACTTTCACGCCCACACCCGCGGCTGGGGCGACATCGGCTATAACTACCTCATCGACCCCAACGGCGTCATCTACGAGGGCCGCGCCGGAGGCGACGACGTCGAGGCCGGCCACGCCTACCCCTTCAACTCCGGCAGCATGGGCATCGGCATGATCGGCAACTTCATGCGCGTCGCCCCCTCCGCCACCGCCCAGGCCGCGCTCATCGACCTCATCTCCTGGAAATCCAGCCAGCGCGGCATCGACCCCCTCGGCACCGCGTCCATCAAAGGCGTAACCGACTGCGGCGGCACCGTCACCTATATCCGCCCCACCATCGCTGGCCACCGCGACTTCAAAGGCACCGCCTGTGGCAAGGGCTTCAACACCTCCACCTGCCCCGGTGATAAGCTCTACAGCATGCTCCCCCAGATCCGCGCCTCCATCGTCGCCGACCAGCCGCCCCTCCGCGCCGTCTTCACCGGCCACGATACCCCCGGCAATATTGCCCCCGGCGCCTCCCTCGACGTGCATCTCACCGTCCGCAACAGCGGCTCCCTCACCTGGCAATCCGATGGCCAGGGCGCTGTGAGTATCGGCTACCGCTGGCTGACCCCCGGCGACCAACCCATCAAAGGCTGGAAGGATGTCAAAACCCCCCTCGAGCGCGATGTGCCCTTCGCCGACACCATAACCGTCACCGCCAAACTCAACGCCCCCACCGTCCCCGGCCACTACGCCCTCGTGTGGGACCTTATCCGCGATGGCCAGGGTTGGTTCCAGGACGAGGGCTCAGCCCCTCTGCGCGTTGATGTGGTCGTGGGCAAGGGCGGAAGCGACACGGTCCCGCCCCAATCGACAGTCCTCCCACTCCCCGTCTACAGCAACGACCCCCAGATCCCCGTTCGCTGGACCGGCAACGACGACCCCAAGGGCTCCGGCGTCGTCTCCTTCGACATCCAGTACCGCATCGTCCCGCAGGGCCCCTGGACCGACTGGAAACTCGCCACCGCCGACACCCAGGCCATCTTCGAGGGACAGGACGGCTACACCTACGGCTTCCGCAGCCGCGCCCGCGACGCAGCCGGCAACGTCGAGGCATATAAAGAAGACCCCGACACCTATACCTCCGTCGACACAAGGCCCCCGCCCCTGGCCGTCGATACCCCCCTCAACGGCGCTAACGTTGACCCCGGTGCTCTCCTGGTCAGGGGCCGCACCGAGCCCGGCATCTTCGTGGCCGTCAACGACAAGCGCGCCGAGGAAGCCAACGGCGTCTTCACCTCCACCGTCGACGCGAGCGGGCGCGACTTCGTCATCAACGTCACCGCTGCCGACCCGGCAGGCAATGTGGCCCGCCTCGAAATCACCGTCCAGGCCGCCGCCCGCTACAACGATGTGCCCGCCTCCCACCCCGCCTTCAACGCCATCGAGTACCTCAGCGCCCAGGGCATCGTCAGCGGCTACGGCGACGGCACCTTCCGCCCCGACGTAGCAGTCACCCGCGCACAACTGGTCAAGACCCTCGGCCTCGCCATGCACTGGGGCCTCATCAGCCCCCAGGAGGGTCGCTTCTCCGACGTGCCCCCCGATTCATGGATGTACCCCTACGTGGAAACTGCCGCCGCCCGCCAGATCATGGACGGCTTCCCCGACGGCACCTTCCACCCCAACATCGGAGCCTCCCGCGCCGCCGCTATCTACAGCCTCGCCCGAGCCGCCGGCTGGAAGACCCCCATCCCCAAGACTTCCCACTTCCTGGACGTGAAACCCAGGGCAGTGATCGCCCCCTACCTCGAGGCCGCTTACGCCCACGGCGTCGTCACCCCAGACCCCGAAGGCCACTTCAACCCCAACGCCCCCACCACCCGCGCCACCATGAGCATCATGGTCTACCAGATGCTAACCGACCTCGTCTCCAACACCCCCAACACCCCGGACGACCAGGGACCGTGACGCAAAACGGACGCGTAAAACGCAAAACGCAAAACGAAAACGTAAGGGTGGTGGGCGAGCACGGTTCGCAATCCCGAACCACGTTTGCCCACCACCCTTACGTTCTTAGTAGACTTAGTCGGTCTGTAATCCCGAACCCAGTACGCCTACCACCCGTACGTTTTACGCTTTACGTTCTCCGTGTCCCCTACCCCACATACGCACTTCTAAGCATGTTCTGCAGAAACCCGATCGCCAGGATAGCTATGAAGGGGGAGAAGTCCAGCGGGATAGGCAGTATCGAACTCAGCACCGTGCGTATAGGCCTGAGTATCGGCTCAGTCGCGTCCACAAGCAGGCGCGACCACCGGTCCTTACCCACCGGGTAGAACCACGAAAGCAACGCCCTGGCGATGATCGCGAAGATCATCAAAGTCAGCAAGAAATCCGAAACCCGGAACACTAAGCTCATCTGTAAAAACCTCTATTCATTTCCTAACAGTTACACCATGTACGCACCAACCGCGCCCCATGTTGCACCCCGACTGCGTCAGAACATAGTAGTCCAGGGCCCATCCTACCGGGAGCTTGGGGGTGTCCCCGGCTACTGCTCTATTCTAATCCTTGACAATACATTAGACAGTCATCTGACCTTTCCCATTTCCCCCATTTCATGCGTGAGAATGCCCAAAAATGGGAAAAATGGGAAATTGCCCCCAATCCCATCAAGTGTGGTGCTGGGCTGTCCCTGCCGGCGGATACCCGTTGCGGGTGGGGGATTGGAGCCCAACAGTACTACGGCCCTTTCGCCCATAACAAAGAGGTTGCCATTGCGACAACCTCTTTGCTTCCATAAACTGTGACAGCTACTAACTCTCTTCTTCGGCCTCGGCTCCGCCCTCGGCGGCGCCCTCCTCGGCCTCCTCGCCTTCTGCGGCTTCCTCGGCCTCCTCAACCGCCTCCACGCGCAGGGCCGCGATCTTGGCCACCATCTCATCCTCGTGGGTCAGCAGTTGCACGTTCTCGGGCATCTCCAGGTCGGATACGTGTATCGCCTGGTCCACCTCCGCCAACCCGCTGACGTCTACCTCGATCTGGGATGGGATATCGGCGGGCAGTGCCCTGATCTGCACGTGGTCGAGCTGCTGGAGCAGCGTACCCTCGCCGGTCCTGGTAGCGGGGGCCACGCCCACCAGCACCAGGGGCACGGTGGTGGTGGTCTCCTCGCGCAGGTTGACCGCAAGGAAGTCCACATGCTCCACGTCGTGCGTGATCGGGTTCCGCTGCACCGCGTGGATGAACACCTTGCGCGGCTCGTCCCCCTGGCCTACCTTCAGATCCACCAGGCTGTTGCTGCCTGCCCGCAGGTAGACGTGGTCGAACTCTTTCTGGTCTGCTTGCAGCGGCCGGGCCGTCACACCATAACCATACACCACAGCAGGCACGAGGTGCTGCCGGCGCAGCCTCTTCACGTGCTTGCCCGTGACCTCCCGTGGCTCTACTATCAGTTCATAAGTTTGTCGTTCAGCCATTATTCTTTACGCCTTTCCGTCCTTCTTGTCTACGCCTTCGCCTTATGCAGTATTGACTGCTGCGTCTCAGGGTCAAAGGCATGCATCTTGTCCATGTTGAATGCTACGTCGAGCGACATGCCGGGCTCCACTTCCGTGCGCGAGTCCACGCGTGACACCCACGAGTTCTGCCCGTGCAACAGGTAAAGGTATACCTCGCTGCCCATCGGCTCCACCACGTCCACTCGCGTCCGCACACCCACCAGGTCCTCGGGGTCCTCATCCTCGTCCAGCATGCCTTTGGCGAATCGCGCGTCGTGTATGTCCTGCGGGCGTAGGCCGAACACTATCTGCTTGCCGGTATACTCGCTGACGGCGTTGCGGTATCGCTCAGGCACCTTCAGCACCATCGTCTTCTCCTCGCCTGTGCCGGCGCTGGTGACGTAGACATCTGAATTGCGCTGCTCCACATTCAGGTTCACCAGGTTCATCGCGGGCGAGCCGATGAAGCCGGCCACGAACACGTTGACCGGGTTGTTGAAGAGGTGCTGCGGCGTGTCGAGTTGTTGCAGGATGCCGTCGCGCATAACGGCGATGCGGTCGCCCATCGTCATGGCTTCCACTTGGTCGTGCGTCACATACACTGTGGTGGTCTGCAGGCGCTGGTGCAGCTTGCTGATCTCGGCCCGCGTCTGCACGCGCATTTTGGCGTCGAGGTTCGACAGCGGCTCGTCCATCAGGAAGACCTGCGGTTCGCGCACGATGGCCCGGCCCAGCGCCACGCGCTGCCTCTGCCCGCCGGAGAGGGCGCGAGGCTTGCGCTCCAACAGGTGTTTGATGCCCAGGCTGTCCGCCACCGCTTCCACGCGGGTCTTGATCTGGTCCTTCGGCATGTGGCGCAGCTTGAGCGCGAAGCCCATGTTGTCGAACACGTTCATGTGCGGGTAAAGCGCGTAGTTCTGGAAGACCATGGCGATATCCCGGTCTTTGGGCGCTACATTGTTCACCACCCTTTCACCGATGGCGATCGTGCCCTCCGTGATCTCTTCAAGCCCGGCGAGCATGCGTAGAGCCGTCGACTTCCCGCACCCCGAAGGCCCGACCAGCACAAGGAACTCTTTGTCCTTGACCTCCATGTTCAGGTCTTTCACAGCGAGAACGTCACCCGAATAGCGCTTAACCACGTGATCGAAAAGTACACTAGCCATTGTTCTCTCCTCCTGAGATGAACCACTGATGCCAATTAACAGGGCCGGGACGCATCCATGTAACGTACCAGGCAGCTAGCAATTTGCGTTCCTCGGTACAATACCATGCCCGCGCTACAAAATCAAGTAACCTATCTCATTCCTCCATCGTCCATCGTCTGCCACGCCTAGTCCTCCGACAGCGAGTCCCTCAGCACGTCCAGGTTCTCCAAAGCCATGCCTGTGCCCACTGCTACGCAGGCCAGCGGGTTGTCGGCCACGAAGCAAGGGATGCCCGTCACCTGCGTCAGGAGTTCGTCTATGTGCCGGAGCAGCGCCCCGCCGCCGGTCATCACCATGCCGCGGTCTATGATATCTGACGCCAGTTCGGGGGGCGTCTTCTCCAGCACCTGGCGTACGGCCCCCACGATCTGCTCTAACGGCTCGCCAAATGCCTCCACCACCTCGTTCGTATGCACCTCGATGGTCCGCGGCAGCCCCTGCACCTGGTCCCGGCCCCGCACCTCCATTTTGAGTTCGTCCTCGGGATCCAGGGGCAGCGCGCTCCCAATCTGCATCTTAAGCTCTTCGGCTGTCCGGTCCCCGATCAGCAGGTTGTACTTCCGCTTTATATAAGAAACGATCGCCTGGTCGAGTTTATCTCCCCCGACGCGTATCGATTGGCTCACCACGATGCCGTTCAGGGCGATCACCGCCACCTCGCTGGTGCCCCCTCCGATGTCGATGATCATGCTGCCGGTCGGCGCGTCCACCGGGATCCTCGCCCCGATAGCCGCCGCCAGCGGCTCCCTGATCAGGTATGCCTCCTGCGCCCCGGCCTGCATCGCTGCGTCCCGCACCGCCCGCCGCTCCACGCTGGTCACCCCCGCCGGGATGCAGATCATCACCTTGGGCTTGAACATATTGAAGTGCCCGGTGGCACGCTTGATGAAGTTTTTGAGCATCGCCTCCGTCACCAGGTAGTCCGAGATCACCCCGTTCTGCATCGGTCTCACTACCTCGATGGTGTCCGGCGTGCGCCCCAGCATGTCATACGCGGCTTTTCCCACGGCCCGCGGCCGCCCGTCCTTGGTAGAAAGCGCAACGACCGAGGGCTCGTTCAAAACGATCCCTCGGCCTTTCACGAAAACGAGCACGTTCGCCGTGCCCAGGTCAATACCTATAGACCTTGCCAGT
>JBJMMB010000295.1:0-2054 GCA_045805005.1 Chloroflexia bacterium | reverse complement strand
TGGAGTGGTGGCGCTGGTGGCGGTTGGCTTCATATTGCTGGGCAGGGCCGGCGGCATACCTGGGTCTGTTGAGGCGGAGGGGTCGGGCGATTGGCCCACCTATATGTATGATGGGGCGCGCAGCGGGTTCAACGGGAATGAAACGCGCCTGTCGCCGGACAACGCCCCCGGCCTCAAGCTGCTGTGGAAGCAGAAGCTGGGCAACGTGCTGGCCGCCCAGCCCGTGATCAAAGGCGATACCCTGTATGAGGGCTCGTGGGACGGGTTCCTCTATGCGCTGGACACTAAAGACGGTGCGGTCAAGTGGAAGAAAGACCTGGGCCGGACTACGTCCGGTAAGTGCGCTCCCGATACCGCGGGCATCACCTCGGCCGCCGCCGTCACGGATAAGGCCCTCTATATAGGCGGGGGAGACGACCAGCTGTATGCGCTGGACCCGGGGACCGGGGATGTCATCTGGAAGTTCAAGACGGGTGACAACAGTCCGGCTGGTGGGGCGTATAACTGGGCGTCACCCCTGGTTTATAAGGACAGGGTTTACTACGGCACAGCCTCGTTTTGCGATAAGCCCTTCACCCACGCCGAGATGTGGGGCGTAAACACCGCCACGGGCAAGGCCGACCGGCAAGCGAGCTTCGTGCCGGGCGACCAGCGAGGCGGAGGTATTTGGACCTCTCCCACGATCGATGAGGCCACTGGCGCGTTATACGTGACCATCGGATCGGGCGATTACTACATCCCCCACAATTATAGTATAGCCCGCCTCGACCCCAATTCGATGGCCGTGGTGGACGCCTGGCAAATACCCAGCGACGACCAGGTATTCGATGGCGACTGGGGCACCACACCTACACTCTTCCGCGACAACGCCGGGGCGATGATGGTAGGCGCGGCTGCCAAGAACGGTTATTACTACGCATTTCGCGCTGGCAATATAGAGGCGGGGCCGGTTTGGCGGGCCCGCATTGCAGACGGGGGAGAGTGCCCGCAGTGCGGCGACGGCTCGATCTCTTCGAGCGCTTACGCGTATGACACGATATACGCGGCGGGCGGCTATTTATCGCTCGGCGTGACGCAAAAATTCGCGGGCACGGTGCGCGCCCTGGACCCAACCACGGGGGCGGTGCGCTGGATACACCCGACGACCGGGGCGGTGATACCGGCGCTGGCGGCGGCCAACGGCCTGGTGGCGGCCGCGGGCGGCGATACGGTGGAGGTGCTCAACGCGGCTACGGGAGAGCTGCTGTGGGAGTATGCAACCGAGGGGCAATTATACGCGGCTCCTTCGATAGCCGGGGGAGTCCTGTATGTGGCTTCGACCGATGGTTACGTTTATGCTTTCAGCGCGGGGCCTTACCCGGAACCTTCCCGGCAGTACGAGGTGCCCAGGGTCGGGTTGGAGCCGCCGCCTTTCAGCCTCTTCCGGAAGCTCGTGGAGGCCCCACGGGCCCCTGGGGGCGAAGCCGGGAGCAGCAACAAGCAGTGCTTCCCGGAAACGGGTAAATGCGCGTATGGCGACTTTCTGGCGTTCTGGAAGGAGCATGGAGGGCTCGAGCGCTTCGGGCCTGCGATGACCGGCGAGCTGAACGAGGCAGAGCGCGTCGTGCAGTATTTCCGCAACGCGACGCTCGAACTGCACGCTAAAGATGGAGGCCAGGGGACCGAAGTGCGCTTCGGCAAGCTGGACTTTCGCCTGGCCTACTACCGTCCCCAGGACAGCAACTTCGAGCCGGCCCAACCCGCTCCCGGCGCGACCTACATCGCCGAGACGCACCACAACCTCCAGGACCCTTTCCTATCATACTGGCGCGCGCATGGAGATGTAGCCAACCTGGGCTACCCGGTAAGCGAGCCGTTCGACGAAACGGACCCGCTAGACGGCCAGACCCGCCGCGTCCAATACTTCGAGCGCTCCAGGCTGGAGCTAACCGGCGACCAGGAAGGCTCCAGGCACGTCACCCTGGGCGCGCTGGGCATACGCAAGTACCAGCAGCGGTATGGGAAGATGCCGTGATGAGGGCCTACGTAAAATGTGGTACTTTTTGGTCGAATTT
>JBJMMB010000294.1:0-23814 GCA_045805005.1 Chloroflexia bacterium | reverse complement strand
CTGGGCCAGGCCGCGCCGCCGCCTCCGGTGGGGGGTGGCGGCACGGGGCCGGCACGGACGCCGGTGCCCGGGGCCACGCCGGGGGCCGGAGGGACGCCGGGCGTGCGGACGGCGGCGCAGCTGGCGCAGGACGCCTTGCTGCACTATAACAACGCACAGGAGGCGCTGAAGCGGTCAGACTGGGCGACGTACGGGCAGGAAATCAACACTATGAAGGCGGACCTGGACGCGCTTGCAGTGTTGACGGGCGGGGCGGTGCCGGTGGGGTCGCCTTCGCCTGGGGGGACGGCTATCCCGTAATTACGAATTACTTCCCCTTCGGGAATTACGAATTACGAATTACGGGTTACGAACCGCAAAGCCGCAAAGAGCGCAAAGTTCGCTAAGATATTAATTCACTGCGGAGGCGCGGAGGCGTGGAGTTCCGACCAGGGTTTCTCTGCGGGAAAGATGTGGGTATTACCGGGTGGATTGATCGATGTCTTATGTCAAGCCACGGTTTTGTGGAAATGTGTCCGGTTTTGTTCGGTTCTGTCCGTTTTCGGGATTCTGAAAAGTGTCGGGTTTTGTCGGGTGGGTGTGGTGAGCCGTTGAGATTTGGGGAAATGTGTCCGGTTTTGTCCGGTGGGTTGGGTAAGTTGGGCTTGGGAGATTCCCTGCAGTTTGGTCTGCAGATTGGCCGCAGTTGGCCCGGCAGATAAATCTGTGGGCAACATTTACGAAGCCCGCCTGCGCGGGCTGGCTGGGGTAAGCTTCGGTGTTTTTTGATGTGTGATTGTTAACGTACAAATGTTCTGGTAAGTCTCATTTTACACCAGGATCGGGTAGAGGTAATATAGTACAAAGGTACCATGTTTTGGGCGGCCTCACGCGTGGACTTAGTCTGGGCTGCGTGGTGCAGGGGTTGTGACGGGGTTGGAGCGATTATTGCTGAAAGATCTTACAGCTTAAGGACTATTGACTTGCGGAAAGATTGTGATATAATTCACATAGATGTGGTATTCAGAGAAGGGTTGGAGTTGGGGCTATGGATGAGACGGCAGACCAGGCTATTATTAAGCTGGACCGGATCGCGGAGAGGCGGATCAAGGAGGCTATTGATGCCGGGGAGTTTGACAACCTGGCGGGGATGGGGCAGCCTCTGAAGGATCTGGAGGATAATCCGTTTGTGCCTGCGGATTTGAGGGCGGCGTTTAAGGTGCTGTCGAACAGTGGGTATGCGCCGGATTGGATGGTGCTGTCGCAGCAGATCGACGCGGATATCGAGAGGCTGAGGCACAGTGAGGACCTGCATTTTGCTTATTTGCGGAGGCAGCTTGAACTGATTGCTACCGATGTTTACGCGGTGAGGCGGTTGCGGAAAGAGATGGACCGGCTGAAGGCGGAGCACCGGCGGGCTGCGGCGGAACATGCCAGGGCGATTGAGGAGATTAACCGCAAGATCAGCACGTTCAACCAGACGTGCCCGGTGGCGTCGCTGCTGCGGTGGCCGCTGGCGGCGGATGCGGAGATGGAGAAGTTTGAGGATAGGGTGCCGGCGTTCCTGGCGTACTGATGCGTAAAACGTAAAACGTAATGCTGGTAGGGCAAGCTTGGCTCTGTGGACCACGGACCAAGCACGCCTACCACCCTTACGTTTTACGTTTTACGAGTCCGTTTTATTCATCCCCTGGAGTTTTTCCCAGGCTTCGGGGTGGTGGGTGATTCTTAGGGGGCGGCCATCTGGGCCGGCGAAGGTGTGGAGGGAGTAGGCTTCGGTGAGGAGTTGGTCGTCGGAGGTGCGGATTACGGTGTAGGCCAGCTTGATGCGGGTGCGGGTTAGCTCGTCGAGCCAGGTGGAGACGCACAGTTCGTCGTCGTATACGGCGGCGCGGCGGTAGCGGACGCTTATTTCGAGGACCGGCATGACGACGCCCATCTCTTCTAGCTGGCGGTAGGTGAAGCCGTGGGCGCGCATGAACTCGGTGCGGCCCATTTCGAGCCAGATGACGTAGCTGCTGTGGTGGGCTATGCCCATGGCGTCGGTTTCGGCGTAGCGCACGCGGAAGGTGTGAGATACTGCGTGGGTGGGTGGCTCGGTGGGAGCCTCGTTCATTCTTTCTGCCTCCTATTTCTTTGCATCCGTTGCTCGAACGAAAGCGGGCGGATTCTGCCAAGTGCGGCGAAAAATATCATCTTGGCTCGCTCTGGTGCTGAAGCCAAAAATATACCAATAAAGGCCAGTGATTATCCCGGCCTTTATCGTCGCCTGTTCGCTAAGCGAACATTTCCGGTAACGCATCAGTAGACATAACCACCATAGGACTGAACGGCCATAATGCTCAGATCGTTACGCGAGGCTTTGAGCGCGCTAAGCTCTTCGGGCGTGCAAATCGAGTTCCTGAGTATAAAAGTTCTCATAGACGCTGACGCGAGTGAGTGCAGGAGCATCTGATAGTGCTCACAAGGAGTACAGCCGTTCGGGTAATCCTTCATGTAGCGTTCATTGTAATCACCATAGTCCAGGTGGCGCAGGTTCGGAAAACAATTGGACTTGCTCAGGTTCTGAATAAAGTCCTGCGCATCGTAACCCGCGTCAATCCTCAGATACGAAAGTGGGCGCGCATCTACCTCAAAGAACGAGGCATCGGGCGCAGAAGGGGTTGTCAGAGCTTCGAGCTTGGGTGCCGCTACGAGCAAGCGGGCTAACACGCCTGCCTCAGCGTAGTCCTGGGCCACAATCGTACTGTTGTGATGCTCAGGGGCCGTAGGCTCGATGAAGAACGTGGATAGTTGGGGGAAAACGATTTCAGTCTCAACTAACGGCACCAAATCCCAATTTCTAGTACCGTTTGCCCCCTCGTCGGGGCCTCTTAATGCCACAGACTTGAGGTGCGGTACAACGTCTGGGTTTCTCAGCGTGCCCAGAAAATCCAAATATGAGTCAAAGGTCCGCCCATAAAACTCAACGTGCAAGAGTCTGGCCACGTTACAGAAGTAGACTCGCTCAATATACGAGTCCACGGCATCTGGGACGTTTCTTTGAGCGACAACCTCCTGCAATCTGTTCAGCGCAGTGATTGCATTCTCTATCATGCCGCCTCCATATGCTTACTCAGTCGATCACAGTTTAGCAAGCTAAGTACAGTATGGGACAGTGTTGGCGGATGCAAACGCGCAATTCCCCTCCAAGTAATGCAAGTCAGTGCCCGCTACCCCGCTACATATGCGGAGTAACTTCCCAAAGCCTACAACGGATCTCGGCGTCTCTTGCCCCAGATAGGAGGGCAGGTGCCGGTTTGCGGAACGGGGACTCTATGCGAGCCTCTTGCATATGGTCTGCCTTCTATTTCGCTTTACGATAGTGCCTGGAACGCAAGCGGGGCAATTGTACCATATGCGAGCAAAGTTAGTGTTTCTATTTGCCATCGTTTAGCCTCTGCTCCTCCGGTAGCGGTGACTAAGAGCACCTAGCAAGACCAGTCAGATAGGGGCGAACCTTGTGTTCGCCCTCCATGGGTGCGACCGCGACCAGGGCGAACACAAGGTTCGCCCCTACCCTTGCCTGGGTAGTTATCTGACGATTGGTTAGGCTCTGTAAGTCAGTGAACTTGTGGGTTGTTACCCCTGTGTTATAACTGTTAAGAGGGACGGCGGCAATCGGGCAAGTTGGTCACAAGGAGGCGCGCGATGAAAGCGATGCGCGGGGCGGTGTGGGGGCTGATGGCTGCGCTGCTGATAGCGGGAGGCGCTTTGGTGGTGAGCGCGGGCCCGCTGCGACTCGGGTGGCCTAACTCGGGGGAGGGTACGTGGTCGAACGCCGCGGGGATGGCTTTGTACCGTTCGGAGCACGCGGCGAGCGTACTGAACGGGCGGATATACGTGGCGGGCGGGCTGGCGGGGCCGGACAACAATTTCGCGGGCGTGACCTCTTCGTTCGCGTCGTACGACCCGGTGGCCGATAGCTGGCGGGAAGAGGAGCTGGTGCCGGAGGAATTGCACCACATGGGCATCGCCGCGCTGGATGGGCGCATCTACATCACCGGAGGGTACACCGACAGCGATTTCACGGTGGACAACAAGAAGGTGTATGTGTTCAACCCGGAGGCCCCGGCGGGGAGCCGTTGGACGCGGGCGGCCGACATGCCGGAGAACCGGGCGGCTCATGCCTCGGCCGTCATAGGGAATTTGCTGTACGTGGTGGGTGGGCTCGGGAAGAACAGCGCCCAGTTGTGGGTGTACGACCCGGCGACCAATAGTTGGGACGCGACTCGCGCTCTCCTGCCAACGCAGAGAGAGCACCTGGCGGCGGTGGCTTTGAACGGCAAGCTGTACGCGGTCGGAGGCCGGTGGGGCGGGTTGGGCAACCTGAGCACGCTGGAAGAGTACAACCCGGCCAGGAACACCTGGACCCGGAGACCGAACATGCCCACGCCGAGGAGCGGGCTCACCGCCGCGGTGGTCCACGGCAGGATCCACGTGACCGGGGGCGAGGACCTCGGCTCGTCCAACACCTTCAACGACCACGAGGTGTACAACCCGAATTTGAACCGCTGGGACAGGTTCGCCGATATGCCCACCGCCCGCCATGGGTTGCCGTCTGCGGCTATAGGAACCCGGTGGTACGTGATCGGGGGCGGCTTGCAGGCGGGCGGTCAGACGTACGGGTCGCTCACGAACATCGTGGAGCTATTCACGGTGGTGGCGAACGATTGAGATCCCGATTTCACTCCTCAGCGTTCAACTTCCAGCATTTCGTCCAGCCGGGTTAACAGGAAAGCTTCGTCATCTCGAATGGAAATGAATATGAGACCTGGCCTTATGCTGGTGGCTGCTATGGTCCTCGCGATAGGTGCGCCGGGGGTAGCGCAAGCGTGCGAGCCTCGAGATCACGGGGCGGAATTCAACCTTGAGCTTTCTGACGTTGCGTTTGTTGGCAGGGTTCTAAGCCGGACGCAGGATCAACGAGCACTTAACGCGGACTACGAATGCACGGTAGCGCATTACCGGTTCCGGGTCAAGACGGCATGGAAGGGCGTAAGCAGCCAGGAGATCAGTTTAAGCGCGACGTCTGATTGCAAAGTCCGAGAGCCGCAGCCATGGCTCAACTGCGAGGTCAATGATTGGGGCGACTTCGAGGTGGGGCAGGCGTATCTAGTGTACGCTAATTACAATGTCTACGAGAATGACAGCAGTTTGTATGCATGGGTGGGCGCTGCCGGGGCCAGCAAGCCGGTGTCGGAAGCCGGGGAGGAGATGCGGGAGTTGTCGGCCCTGGTGCCGCCTATTATCCCGGCGGGGATGCCTATAGCAGGTGTGAGTGATATGGGGTGGTTGTGCGTTGGGCTGTTGGGGTGCGCTCTTTCTGCTATCGGTTTATGGGTGCGGGGCTTTAGCCGTCGGGTTGGATAGACAGGGGAGGGCGAGGCTAACGCCCCGGCCCGACCTATTCCTCGGGACCAACATAAGGCGAGAACCAGCGACCCTGCGGCGGCATTGGCAAGACATGTGCCCGCTGTAAGTCCTCGATGTGGTGTTCCAAACACTGTGCCAACCCCGACAGGGACATATGCAGACAGCCCGACCTGCGGCAGGGTTCATCAGTCTCGGTAAAGTGGTTTCTGTCATACCAGTTGCTCATAACGGCGTTATAGATTAGCAGTTGGTCGGGTTGGATGTAGGGCTGCGCAGTCCAATCTTCTAGGGTGATGGGGGACACTTTGTAAATGTATTCCTTGCCTCCCCAGTTCCAGGCATAGCTACTTTGCCAAAACTGCCCGCACACCTCACATTTGTACAGGCTATGTGTTTTGTTTGGGTGTTCGGCAATAAGGGCTAGGCGCCGTTGGATACCCTGGGTGTCTCTTATTCGGCGGCTGATATTACGCCTGTAGAGCTCCATGTGGTCGTAGTCTGAGCAGGCGCAGTTCGTATTCATGAACTCTACTTTCCTTCTGTTTCGGATCCGCCGCTGGGCAGTGATTGCGATAGCGCTATGCTTTGCTGTAAGAGATCGACAAGGTAGGCGGCATCGATGTCTTCGACGGACTTGAACTTGATGTGGCGGGTGTTTTTGCCCACTCCGGCGATGCGGCCTTTGGGGTCCTTGAGGTGAGCGCCGTAGAATAGCTCCATGTTGGCGTGGGCTTTGAAGCCGCCGAGGCTACAGATGCGCTTGCCGTTATAGGTGTAGACTGGGAAGTTCCACTTGAATTCCTCGGTCATTTGGGGGAAGGCTTCGAGGATGAGGTCTCGGAGGGATTGGCAGATTTCCTGTTGTGGGGATGGGAGGGCGGCTATGTATTGGGTGGCTTTATCGTTGTGTAAGGGCATGGGTGGGCTTAGACGACGCCGGCGACGGGAGGGGCGGCCAGCTTGATGTAGCGCTGGACGCTTTTGCGGTTGCGGCTGTCGGGGGCAAGGCCGAGGATCTGGAGGAGCTTCTTTTCGTCGGCTCCGGCTTTGGACTGCTCGACGGCGAAGGTGTCGCGGAGGGACTGGGGGGTGACGCGCTTGCTGATGCCGGCTTCCTGGGCTATGCGGTCGATCATTTTGTTGATGGACTGGGGGAGGAGGTTGAACATGCGGGAGACGGGCTTGTATTCGTCAACGAATTTGTGGAAGGCGTCGGCGAATTCGGCGTCGGCGGCCAGCTTGCGCTCTTTGGGCTGCCAGCGGACTTCGTCGTAGTAGACGTAGACGATGGGCTGGGCTTCGTTGGCGAGGTCGACGTGGTCGACTTTGAGGGCGAGGAGCTCGGTGCGGGTGAGGCCGAGCTTGAGGAGGAGGTAGGTTATGAGGTAGGTGCGAGGGTTCTCGGCGTGGGCGGCGTCGAGGATGGCCTCCTGCTCGTGAGGGAAGAGGGTCTGGGGGGTTTTGAGGGGGATGTAGTCGGGGTAGAAGCTGTCGGCGGGGTTTTTGGCGATGATTTTCTCTTTTTCGAGGTAGCGGAAGAGGCCCTGGAGGGAGGTCAGGCGGCGCTTGCGGGTGGACTTGTTGTTGGCGTCGCCGAGGAAGTTGGCTATGTCGGTGGTGTTGAGGCGGTCGAGGGTTTTGTTGCCGACGCTGGACTGGAAGAGGGCGAGGTCGTACATGTAGGAGTCGATGGTGTTGATGGGCCGCTTGAGCTGTTCGAGGTGGCGGCGGAACCACCAGCGGGCTACGTCGAGGCTGGAGGAGGATGTGAGGGCCGGGATGTCGGCTACGGGATCGGTTAGCTCGCCCCTGGCGTTGAGGGTGAAGAGGGCGGCCTGGACCGCGAGGCTGGGCCTGCCAGTGGTGGGGGCGGGGTTGGCGGGGTTTTCCGCAGGGGTGGTGATTGACTTGCCGTTTTTGGGCTGCATGGTGAGTATCCTCCGGTTGTGAGGTTGGTGCCTGGGCTCGATTATATGTCAGGTAGAACGGGTGTGCAAGTGATATGTAGCTTGATGTGGAAAGGTGGGTACGCGGCCCTCAGAGCGCTCTCATCAGGTCATAAAGGGTGGAACCCTATGATACCGCCTGCCAGTGCCGCCACCGACCATGTGAACGCATTGGTAAACGCCCAGAAGTCCGTTTCGAACCGGATGCGCGAGTATGCCCGGATCGATCCAAATAAGGCTCCGGCCAAGCCGCAAAAGACGATTCCGCAACCTCTTGAATCGGTGCCATGTAACCCCGAGCCCATGCCCACTGCCGCAAACCCAAAGTATAGTATTGCCATTAATACTGCAGACAGCAAGTTCGAATATCGTGTAGAATCGAGACCTGTCAGCAGTTGGGTAGGGCAGAACGAGGAGGGATGATGGAGATGGTATCGAAGGATACGTCAGACGAGGCGGGGCGGGAGTGGCAGTTCCGGGCTTTGAAGAGGGAGGATGTAGGGGACGTCGCCACTTTGTTTGATGCCGCGGACCGAGCGGATGGGCTTTTCAAGCTGTCGAGCGAAGATGATATCGCGGAGGCGTTCGGGGACATCCCCGGCAATTCGGCAGAGCGGGTTTTGGTGTGGAAGGGCGCTCGCGGGGAGGCGCAACTGGGATGGGATTGCTAGGTATGGGGAGGGTCGCGCAGTACTTCCACAGTTCGACTGGGGAGCGGGTATACCATGTGATGTTGAGGGCCCACCCGTCGGCCCGGCCACAAGGACTCCAACATGGGATCGCCCGGCACCTTGTGGGGATGGCGCGCGAATTGGAATCGGAGGCTGGAACGCAGCCGGCAGATAGGGTGCGGGTGCTTACTTACGTCTTTGATAGCCAGACATCGTCGGTCGAAGCGTGGGAGGAATTGGGCCTGCGTAGAGTGCGCACCGGCTGGACGATGGCACGCGGGCTCTTGGAACCGGTGGAGGAGGAGCCCGCGCCGGAGGGGGTCATTCTTCGCACGTACCGCTACCCGGAGGACAACGAGCAGGCTCTCCAGGCTTTTAACAGCGCGTTGGCCAACTACTACGATTTCCATCCGGTGAGTCAGAGTGCTTGGGACCGTGAGATGGGGGCACCGTATTCGCGGCCCGATCTATCGTGGCTGGCCTTCTCGGAAGGGGACAGAGATAGGGCAATAGGGGTGGCGGGTTGCCAGGTGAACGAAAGTCAGAACGAGCAGGCGGGCCGTCTGGAAGGTTGGATTGAGGGGATCGGGGTGGTCCCCGACTTTCGGGGCCGAGGGATTGGCAAGGCGTTGCTGTCACGATGCCTGCAATCGCTGCGGGATGCGGGCCTCGAAACGGCGTTGGCCGACGTAGACTCCGAGAGCACGGCGGCTGTGGGGCTTTTCCAGGGGGCAGGCTTTGCGGCACGAAGCGCGCTTATGCAATACGAATGCGCTCTTGAGGAAATCCGCCTGTAATTTGTGGCCGCCTGGGCTTGGGTTTTTCAACATGAGCAAAGCGATCGGGACCCGTATCGCGGTGGGTAACGGCGCATAGCGGGGCGACATTGTGGAAAACCCTATTGACAACGGGCAGCCGTGGCAATATACTCCTTAGCATAGAACAAAAGTTCTGTAGCAGAGTCGCGAGTAATATTGAAGAGTAGCCAGCACGTACCGGCGGGCGATTGTAAATGGGGAGCGCCGGGCATCGCGCAAGGTGTATGTGTAGGGAGGTAGAACAAGATGGCGAACGCTCAGACAGACCTCGATCCCAACGTGGGTGGCACGGCGACTAACCCGGCGAACCTGGCAAGGCAGGGTGCGGACAGGCCGAGCCCTTTGAACAGGAGGCCCGCAACGCGGCGCGTGGTGACGATCTTCAGGGGGCCCAGCAACACAGGCAAAACGTACCTGGCCCTCTCGATGGCTGAAGCGGGCATCGGCAGGATATGCGTATTCGATACCGAGTTCAAGACGCGCAACGTGCCGGGCGTGAACGAACGCTTTGACGCTATCGAAAGCGAGCCCGAGACGCTGCTGGCGGATATCCGGTGGGCTATCGAGGAGCAAGGCCCCGACGGAGGTCCCATGTACGGGGGGTTGGTGCTCGACTCTTGGAACGGCTACTTCGATACGCTGTACGGGCGTGCCATAGAGATGGCCGAGGGGCAGCGCGGTGAGGGGGCCAAACTGACGACGAGCGAGGTTGAGCTTTTGCAGACGAAAGCGAAGAAGGTGCTCGACCTGCTCTGCCGGGTGAGCAGAAGGTGGGTGGCGATAACGGAGCATGCGGTGCCGCAGGGGCAGGAGCTCGACCAGAACGAGGCGGGGCAGTTGATCATCATGACCATCGGCGGCACCGACTATTACTCGGACGTTACTTTCGACCTTTCGCTTGCGCTAGGGGACGATTTCCGAGCGCAACACACGGCGACGGTGGTCAAGACTAACGTCAGCCACCTTTATCCTCTGGGGCGCAGGACAGTGGACCTGACCTTTGGGCAGATCGTTGAGGAGGTCACGGCCCAGGCGCCTATCAAGCAGTTCGAGCCGAGGATGTTGCCCGCACCCGAGGAGAGCGAGGAGTGGGTGCCTGAATCGCAGACGCTATCAGTGAAGGATCTGCTGGCCAAGGCGCAGGAGTACGGCATCGCGGAGGCGCATATGAGCAAAGCCGCGGCCCGCTACTGCAACGGTAAGCGGCTGGAGCAATTGAACGCAGGGGAGATCGAGTTGCTGTACAACCGGCTTGTGGCGTCCAGGGAGCAGGGGGCCACGGAAGGCTCCAGGGAGACCGAAGGAGCCGACGCCATAGTGGATAGCCGGGCGATGGGGAGTGGTAGGGGAGGCGCGGTGGACGGGGAACGTGGGCGAAGTGGTGCAAGGCGTGGGCAGGAGATGGGTGGCAGTGCGAGGCAAGACCGGTCGGTGGAGGAAGTGGACACCCTAATTGATGACGAGCCAGCGGATTTTGCGGGGTCTGGGCGACGTACTACGGGTGCGCCTTTGGGGAGTGAGCCAACTATGAGCGTAGCCCGATCTAATGGGCGTGGGAGGGGCTAGCTGCTTCGGAGTCAGTCGATACTACTCGCTCGGCTCCCCCAGGATATCTGTAACGTTGGCGGAGCCTTCGAGATCGCCTGGTAGGGGAAGGGTTTCGCCTCGGCGGGCTTTGCGGACGCGCTTGTAGACGCCGTCGACCGGTTGCGTGTAGACGTCGAAGATTTGATCCTGGAGGTTAGCTATCCAGTATTCGGGTATGGCGGCCTCCGCGTAGAGGCGCCCCTTGACGCGCCTGTCGTAGGCGATGGAGGTGTCAGCGACCTCGACCACTAAGATGACATCTTCGGGGTCAGGGGGATTGCCGGCATAGTAGTCGTCGCGCCAGCGGAGTAAAGTGAGGTCGGGTTCGGGCCTGGATGACGGTGGGAGGTAGATGGGGTTGTTCTGGGGCCAGATTATAGCCCTGGCCAGGACCGTCTGCGCCATAAGGGCGGTCAATCGAGCTACGCACGCAGCGTGGGGCAGGCCAATAGGGGCCATCTGTACTATTTCTCCTCTGATAAGCTCGATGCGCTCATCCTCGTCGAAGACGCCCGCGTCTATCATGCGCTCGTATTCTTCGAGGGTAAACAAGCGCCGTGTAAGTGGGAATTGCTCTGCCTGCTGTATTTGCTCTACTGCCATGGTGTGTTACCTGCGGGTTTCTTCTGCAAATGCGGTAAGGGTAATAAGGCGCCGTAGCAAGATTATAGCATGAGCTTGTTGGGTGGTCGTATTTCTCGTTCCGGTATAATTGAGTCTATGGCCGCTGAGAGCATGGTTAGTGTGGTAGAGGAACGGGGGGAGCGGGAGGCGCCTTCGAGGAGGGTGCAACTGCTGGCAGACGGGACGCTGGTGGGGATGACGCTGGTTTGGGGCTGCTCGTTTGTGCTCGTGAAGGATATCGTGGCGGTTGTGCCGCCTATGTTGTGGCTGGCTGTGCGGTTTGCGTTTGGGGCGCTGGCGCTGGCGGTCATCGTGGTGGCGGCGCGGAGGTGGCGAGGGCTGACGTGGCGGGAGGTGCGCTGGGGGGCGCTGCTAGGGGTGGTACTGTGGGCGGCGTATGCTTTGCAGACTGTTGGGTTGCAGAGTACCTCGGCCAGCAATGGCGGGTTCATCACGGGGCTGTCGGTGGTGTTGGTGCCGCTGTTCGGGCTCTTCATACTGGGGCAGAGGCCGGACAGGTGGGCCGTGATCGGGGTCGTCATGGCGACGGTGGGGCTGGCGCTGCTGAGCTTACACATCGAGGAGAGGTTGGGAGTTAGCTGGGGCGACGCGCTGGTGTTTGGGTGCGCCATCGCTTTCGCGGTGCAGATCGTGCTGGTCTCACACGTGGCGGGGTGGGCCGATCCGTTGCGGGTGACGCTGGTGCAGGTCCTCACCGCGGCGGTGTTGTATGCGGTGAGCGCAATGGCGGCCAGGGAAATGGGAGCCGAGAAAGCGGTCGCGGGCTTGAGCGCGGGGGTGTGGGTAGCGGCGGCGGTTATGGGGGTAGTGGCGACGGCACTGGCTATCGTGGTGCAGACGAGCGTGCAGAGGTACGCACCAGCGGTGCATCTGGCGCTGATTTTCACGCTTGAGCCGGTGTTTGCGGCGATCGCGGGGGCGTGGTTCCAGGGGGACAGGCTGGGACCCGCGGCTCTGGTCGGGGCGGGGCTGATCCTGGCGGGGATGCTGGCGAGCGAATTGGGGCCGCGGGGCAGAGATTTACCGGAAGGTGATTATGCTAATGGCAGTTGAGACAGTGGGCGCGGAGATTATGCGCTACTCGGACATAGTTGACCTGCGCAAGCCGCATTACCGGCAGCACCCTGATCTGAAGGTGAAGACGCGGCGGGAGGCGGTGGGGTTTGTCAACGACGTGGGCATCGCGCTGCTCTTTCCGGGGGAGAACATGCCTTTCCCCGACCTGTGGAGCGCGATCAACGGGCATGAGCGACGGATACCGAAGTACCACCACGACTGGGCACTGGGGAAGACGTGGGAGTGGAAGGACAAGATACCCGACCGCAAGGAGGCGTGGTACGGCAAGCTGGTGCGGGGCAAACCGGCCTTCATCGCGCTTGCCGACCTGCCCGCGGTGTATGCGCTGAGTCCCAATTACGGGGAGCTTGATGATTACCTGGAAGCGTACGCAGACGGGCTGATGAGCAACGAGGCGAAGTTGGTGTACGAGGTGCTGCTAGCAGAGGGGCCGCTGCCGACGAGCACGCTGCGAAAGGCTACAGGGCTGGTGGGAGGTGGGGAACCGGCCAGGCGATTCGAGCGGGCTATCGCGGAACTGCAATCGGAACTGAAGATAGTCAAATCGGGCGTTTCGGACGACAACCGGTGGAAGTATTGCTATGTGTACGACCTACTGCTCAGGTGGGCGCCCAGCCTGGCGGAGCAAGCGAGGGAGTACAACAGCCGGACGGCCATGCGCCACCTGGTGGGCCGCTACTTGCGCTCGGCCATCGCCGCGCCGCCGTGGGTCTTCCCCCGCTTCTTCGGTTGGGACGCGGGGCTGACTGACCGGGTGCTGGAGGAAATGCTGGCCGATGGGACCCTGGAGGCTATCCGGGTTTCAGGAGCGCCTGGGCCGACGGCGAAAGCAAAGGTTGTGGAGGGAGTTTGGGTGACGATGCCTAAAACGTAAAACGTAAGCGTCGTAGGCGCACGTGCTTCTAGGGACCACAAACCACGTGCGCCTACGACGCTTACGTTTTACGTTTTACGCTGGAGTTTGAGTTCATCTCGGATTTGGAGCCAGCGGAGAACGCGGGCTCGGGTTAGTATGCCGAGGAGGTGGCCGGAGGGGTCTACTACCGGGAGCTGGTCATAGTCGCCGTCGCCAAGGAGTTGCATAGCTTTTTCCAGGCCGTCGGAGGGGGAGACGACGCGGAGTTTGTCTGGGCCAGCCATGACCTGGCCTATGGTGACTGTGCCCCACTGGTCCTGTGGGACGTCTTTGATGTCGGTGAGGGTGACGATGCCCACGAGGCGGCCATCCTGGACGACGGGCACGGCGCGGGCATTGTTTGGGAGGATGAACTGGGTGAGGAGGTGGGCGAGGGTCATGTGGGGCGCGGCGGCCTGCGGGGCGGGCTCCATGACCTGGCCCGCGGTTATGCCTCGGAAGGTCTCGCGCATGACGACGGAGGCGACGCTCTGTTGGGCCGCGTTCAGGAGGAACCAGCCGATGAAGGCGAGCCAGAGGCCGCTGAAATCACCCTGGAAGAAGGTCATGTAGAGGCCGTAGAATATGAAGCCGTAGGCGACAAGCTCGCCGATCAGCCCCGCAATGCGGGTGGCCGACTGGAAATTACGGGTGATGGCCCAGATGAAGGCGCGGAGGACGCGCCCGCCGTCGAGGGGGAAGCCGGGTATCAGGTTGAAGAGGCCCAGCAGTAAGTTGATGAGGGCGAGATACTGGAGGATGGCGGCAGCGCCTGCTCCCACGCGACGCACAGGAGGGGTAACCACCTGTTCAAGAGCGTAGAAGACCCCGGCCAGCACGATGCTGGTGAGGGGGCCGACCACGGCGATGAGGAACTCGTTGCGGGCGGTCTTAGGCTCGCCTTCGATGTTGGAGACGCCGCCGAATATGAATAGGGTGATGTCGTGGACGTTGTGGCCAAGGGCGCGAGCGGTGAAGGAATGGCTGAGTTCGTGGAGAAGGACGGAGGCGAATAGGAGCAGAGAAGCGATCAGGCCTAGCACCCCGTAGACCAGGGCGCTATCCCCCGGCATCTGGGTGGGGAACCAGCCGGCGGCCAATTGAAAGGTGATGAGGAGCAGCACAAGCAGCCAGCTCCAACTCGCCTTGATGTCAATGCCGCCGATCCTGGCGATCCTGAAGACGCCGCTGCGGGTACCCATGGTCTTATTTTTCTCTGGCCTGGTCGGGCACTTCTCCGGCGTAGCCGGGGTAGCCGGATCTGTCGGGGAGCTGGTATTCGGCGTAGCCGAGGAGATACTTCTTGGCAGTGGCGAAGTCCTCGGGGGGCATCTTTTGCTCCATGTAGGTGAGCATGGTATAGACCACCTTTTCGGCGGTGGCCCAGTCCATGGCGGACGAATCGTAAATGGCCCTGGTAAGCTCGCTGAGCATCGTGTTTACCTCCGGTGGGGGATTGGTTATAAGATAACACAAGGGTAAGATAAGTTCAAAACCAGCACAGGCCGCCCGAGGGCGGCCTGTGCTGGTTTTGAAGAGGGTATCAGGGGGCGCTTGCGGGCTTGGCATCCCCGTCGGCATCCGCGGGGGCTTCGCCGGGGGGCGGGATGCAGATGCCTTCGTTGCGGATCGCCATACAGAGTATCTTGGAGATTTCCGCGCGGGTGGCGAGGTTGCCAGGCCTGAAGTAGAGGCCAGGGCACGGTTCGCCGGGTTCGCCGCAGTCATAGCCTGAGATGATCTGGTGACAGTAGGCGGTCTCGATGTAGTTGTAGAAGGTGCTGCCCCTCGGCACGTCCCTGAAGGTAGCGTTCGTGGGGTTGATCAGGGTCCAGCCAGCGGCGAGGACCACTATCTTGGTTAGCTGACCCCTGGTGATGGTGTTGTTAGCTCTGAAGTAGAGGCCGGGGCATGGCTCGCCAGGCGCGCCGCAGTCATAGCCTGAGATGAGGTGGTTGTGATAGGCGGTCTCTATGTACTGGTAGAAGGTGCTGCCGGTGGGCACGTCGTTGAAGGTAGGGCCTGGCGGCGCGTAGGGCGGCATGGCATACCCGAGGGTAGCCATCTTGGCGAGCTGGCCGCGGGTGGTGTTGTTGTTCGGCCGGAAGGAGCCGTCGGCGTAACCGGAGATGGCCCCGTGGCAGAAGAGGCAGCGAACGAAGTCGTAGAACCAATCGTTGGCGTGCACGTCAGTGAAGTTGATCGGGCAGGCGGTGGGGGTGAGGGTAGAGGTGGCGGTGCGGGTGCGGGTGGCCGTGCTCGTGCTGGTGGTCGTGGCCTGACGTGTGCCCGTGTTGGTGATGGTGGGCGTGTTGGTGGGTCGGGTGGAGGTGGGCGTGACCGTGCTGCTCGGGCTGATGGTGCCCGTGGGCGTCGGCGTCGGCGTGTTGCTGCGAGTGCTGGTTGGAGTGGGGGTGGGCGTATTGGTGGCGGGGCCAGTAGCGGTGGGTGTGACGGTGCGGGTGATGGTGGGGGTATTGGTAACGCTGCGCGTAGCCGTGGGTGTGTTGCTACCGGTGCGGGTGGGCGTGACCGTGGGGGTGCTGGTGAACGTGGGGGTGCTGGTCGAGGTGCTGGTGGAAGTTGCAGTGGCCGTGGGGGTTGAGGTGGGTGTGTGGGTGAGCGTGGGGGTGATAGTGGGTGTGCGCGTGGGCGTGTTGGTGCCGGTGGGCGTGACTGTGGGAGTGTTGGACGCGGTGGGGGTGATTGTGGGCGTGGTGGTGGGACCGACAACGTTGATGATGTAGTCCTGATAGCAAGTGCGGTTGTTCACCACTGCCGCGTTGTCATCGACTATCTCGGTATCACGGATGAACGGGTCGGGCGGGGCGAACTGCCAGTGGAGCACCGCGGTGCCGGGGTGGGTGGCGCAGAAGGCCAGGGTAGCCACCCGGAAGTCGGGGCCATTGTAGGCGGGGTTAGCGAGGGCACCGGAGGCAAAGCCTATGGAGCCGGGGCCGACCGTCACGCTGCGGAAGACGCAGGGGTTGGGGCCATTGCAAACTTCGTTCTGCAGGATGGTGTCGAATACAGTGGTGTCCGGGGTTACGGTAGTGGTCAGCACGCAGGAACCCGCAGTGGCGTCCACGTTGTCAAGCAACTGGTAAGTGAAGGTGAGGTAAGCCTGGTGGGCGCTAAGGTTGTGGTCGCCGGTGTTGATCATCATGTCGAGGTGGAACTCCCGGCCGGTCTGCACGGTACCGCCGTTAGGTGGGTCGCCGGCAGTGGAGGGAAGGAGGTAGTGGTAAGCGCCGTTGCACGGCACGGGGGTCACGGTGTTGCTGGGGGTGACGGTGGGGGTATTGGTGTGGGTGGAGGTGGAGGTGTCAGTAGGGGTGTTGGTGGCGGTATTCGTGACGGTGGGCGTGTGAGTGAAGGTAGGCGTGTTTGTTGGAGTGCTCGTGTCGGTACTCGTGGCGGTATCGGTGCTGGTGGCTGTGTGGGTGCTCGTGGCAGTATCAGTGCTCGTAAGAGTGCTAGTTGGCGTGTCGGTGATGGTGGGGGTATCGGTAGGAGTATCGGTGCTGATGGGAGTTTCGGTATGCGTGAGGCTAGGTGTGCCGGTTGGTGTACTGGTGCTGGTGACTGTGTCGGTGGCTGTGTCGGTCGGCGCGATCGTAGGTGTATCTGTGCCGGTTGGAGTGTTGGTGTTGGTTGGAGTGTCGGTGGATGTTGTGGTGGGCGTGCTTGTGCTGGTATCAGTGGAGGCCGGAGTGCCGGTGTCGGTGCTGGTTGAGGTGGAACTGGGAGTGTCGGTGGAAGCGGGAGTAACGGTGGGCGTAGTGGTGGGGCCCACGATGACGACGGTGAAGTCCTGGTAGCAGGCAGGGTTGTTTACTATGCTGCTATCGTCAGCGACAATTTCCGTATCGCGAGTAGCGGGGGCGGGTGGGGAGAACAGCCAGTGCAGGACGGCTGTGCCGGGGTGGGTGGCGCAGAAGGCGAGCCTGGCGACCCTAAAGTCGGGGCCGCTATAGGACGGGTTGGCGAGGGAGCCGGAGGCGAAGCCTATGGAGCCGGGCTCGACGGTCACGCCACGGAAGACGCAGGGGTTGGGGCCGTTGCAGACTTCGTTCTGCAGGACGGCGTCAAACACCGTGAGATCCGGGGTAACCGCGTTGGTCAGTACGCAAGAGGCCGAGGCTACGCTCACGTTGTCGATGAGCTGGTACGTGAAGGTGAGATAAGCCTGCTGGGCGACAATTGTATAGCCACCGGTGTTGACCATCATATCCAGGGTGAACTTCTGGCCCGTCTGAATGGCGAGGCCGTTGGCGGGCGGGAACGGGGGTTCGAGCACGAGGTAGTGGTACGCGCCTTCGCACGCTACCGGGGTGGCGGTGTCTGTGGGCGTGTTGGTTGGTACGTCTGTCGCGGTATCTGTGGGCGTGGTGGTGGGGGTATCAGTTGACGTGGCCGCGGCAGTATTGGTGGACGTGGGGGTGTCTGTCGGCGTATCGGTCGGCGTATCGGTCGGCGTATCAGTTGGCGTGTTGGTTGGTACGCCTGTCGCGGTGTCCGTCGGCGTGTTGGTTAGGGTATCAGTTGGAGTATCTGTGGGCGTGTTGGTTGGTACGCCTGTCGCGGTATCTGTTGGGGTGTTGGTCGGAGTGTCCGTCAAGGTGTTAGCTGGAGTGTTGGTGGGGGTATCTGTTGGAGTGTTTGTCGGAGTGTCTGTCGGAGTGTTGGTGGGGGTATCAGTAGGGGTATCAGTAGGGGTATCAGTAGGGGTATCAGTAGGGGTGGACGTAGCAGTATTGGTGGACGTGGGGGTATCGGTTGGGGTATCGGTGGGGGTGTCGGTCGGCGTATTGGTCGGCGTATCCGTTGGGGTGTTGGTGTGAGTATCCGTTGGGGTGTTGGTATTTGCCGGTGTGGACGTGGGGGTACCAGTGGGCGTGACGGTGGGGGTGTTGCTGGCGGTAGAGGTGGTGGTGGGAGTCGGGGTGTTGGTGATTGCGCCGGTGGGGGTCCTGGTGGGCGTACGGGTGCGGGTGTTGGTGGCGGTGGGGGTGATGGTAGGGGTGTTTGTGGGCGTGGTGGTGGGGCCGACAATGTTTATGACATAGTCCTGATAGCAAGATGGATCGCTTACCACGTTGCTACCATCGTCTACGACCTCTGTATCGCGTGTGACGGGATCGGGCGGGGAGAACTGCCAGTGCAAGGTGGCCGTGCCTGGGTGGGTGGCGCAGAAGGCAGCCCTGGCGACCCTGAAGTCGGGGCCGCTATAGGACGGGTTGGTGAGGGCGCCAGAGGCGAAGCCTATAGAGCCGGGCTCGGCGGGAACGCCGCGGAAGACGCAGGGGTTGGGGCCGTTACAGACTTCGTTCTGCAGAGCGCTCTCGAACACGGCTAGGTCGCTGGCTAAGGTGCCGGTAAGCGTGCAGGAGGTCAAGGTGGCGTTCACATTGTCGAGCAACTGGTAGGTGAATGTGAGGTAAGCCTGCTGGGCTGCCACGGTGTTGGTGCCGGGGCTTACCATCAGGTCGAGGGTGAATTGCTGCCCCGTATCAATGGTGCCGCCGTTGGGAGGAGCCCCAGTCTCGGGCACGAAATAATGGAAGGAACCGGGGCAGGCGCCCGTGGGGGCGTTGCGAGCCGAGCCCGCAGCCATGCCGGCTGTGGCGTTGCCGGCTCCGGTGCCTTTGGAGGGCGACTGGTGGGCCTGGCTCATGTCGCCGGGGATGACCCCCGCGGGAGAGAGGAACCGTGCGGGCTGCCCGCCCGCGTTTGCCTCTCCAGGAACAAGGGCCAGGACGCCAAAAAGAACGAGCAGAAGGGGGAGCGTGAAGAGAACGCGCCCGCTCCTCAGCCGGTGTAGTAATTGCGATGATCCAAAACGAAGTGCCCGCATTTGCTTCCCCCTTGCATATTTCGGTAAAGCATTCAATTGAACCGGCTGTACCGCCGGAGCCGACAGCCCCCGGCTCCAGGCGAGCAAAAATATGATGCCTGCATACGCACAGCAGGAAAGGAACGGGGCACGCCGGTACCGCCCCTTATCCTACCACAAACAGGTGCCCTCCCGCTGCCTTTTCGACACGGGACCGGAAACGCACAGCAAACCACATAACCCAGACAGAAGGCGGCAGCGGGGGCATACGGCTCCCAGCAGGCTCGAGGTCTTCTTTCCGAGTGATTTGTTTGTTCAGGCGGCTGAAAAAGAGCGATAGGTGGGACGCGCCGCCTGGCGCGAAACCAATAAAGGTTACGAAAGGCATGTTAACATAACATGCGCTGTAATGCAATAGGCAATTTGGTAATGGAAGTTAGTCGTCGGCGGGAGCGGGGCGGAAGCGGGACCAGAGGCGGCGGCCTATGAAGAGGGCCAGGAGGAGGGCTATGAAGCCGTAGACGAGGGGGCCGAGGGGGGCGAGCCAGCCTTCAACCTGGTGCCAGTTTTTGCCGAGGAAGTAGCCTGCGCCGATGAGGGCCCCGTCCCACATAGCACTGCCAATGGCGGTGAAGACGAGGAAGCGCCAATAGGGCATGCAGGCCAGGCCGGCGGGCACCGACACAAAGGAGCGCATGCCGGGTATGACGCGGGCTATGAGCACGGCAGGGGTGCCGTAGCGGGCGAACCAGTCGCGGGAGCGGTCGAGGTCGGAGCGGGCGAGGAGGACCCATTTGCCGTAGCGGTCGAGCCAGCCGCCGATACGGCGCTCGCCGCCCCACCTACCGATGCCGTAGAGGATGGTGGCCCCGCAGAGGGAGCCGAGCGTGGCCGCGGCCACCATGAGGAAGACGTTGAATCTACCGGCGGCGCTCAGGCTGCCCGAGAGGGGCAAGATTACCTCGGAGGGGATGGGTGGAAAGACCGCCTCAAGGGCAATCAAGAGGGCCACGCCTGCATAGCCAATTTGGGATATGAGGTTGGTGGCCCAGGTGACGAGTTGTGCGATCAGTTCGCCCATGCAAGGGCATTATACCGTAAAACGGACGCGTAAAACGTAAAACGGACGCGTAAAACGTAATGCGTAAAACGTAAGAAACTGTCTGAAAAGGGGTGACGGTCAGGAGGGCGAGCAGATAAACTTGGAGTGTGACCAACCAAAGTTACCCAACCGACCTGACTGACCGTCAGTGGGAGTGTATCAGAAACTACATTCCACCTGCAAAGAGCGGCGGCAGACCTCGTGCTCTGGACATGAGAAGTGTTATCAACGGCATTCTGTATATAGTGGTTGGTGGGTGTCAGTGGAGGATGATGCCCACACAGTACCCTCGGTGGAAGAGTATCTACCACTACTTCAGAATGTGGCGAGATGACGGCACATGGCAACGTATCCATGACAGAATACGAGCAGACCTTCGCCGTAAGGTGAGACGAGACAAACAGGCAAGTGCTGGTTGCTTGGACAGTCAATCGGTCAAGGCCACCCAGGTGCCAGGTGTGCGTGGGTACGACACCAACAAGAAGGTAATGGGGCGTAAGAGGCATTTGATAACCGACACTATGGGATTGCTGTTGGCGGTAGTAGTTACTCCGGCTTCCACCTCCGACCCACGTGGAGCACGAGATGTGTTGGGGAGGTTGCGAGGGCTGGGCACAGGCAAACGGCTGAGACGCATCTGGGTGGATGGCGTCTATCGTGGAGGGTTGATGGAGTGGGTAAAGAAGCATTTCAGGTTTGAGTTGGAGCCAGTGTTACGCTCAGACGATACGAAGGGAGTGAAAGGGTGGGTAGTGTTGCCAAGACGATGGGTAATAGAGAGGACATTCTCATGGTTGAGTTACTCAAGAAGACTTGCCCGCGACTACGAAGTACTACCAAAGAGCAGCGAGGCTTTCATCTACATCGCCATGACCCGTCTCATGCTTCGTCGTCTTGCTCGCTGACCTTTTCAGACAGTTTCTAAGGCCTTGCCCACGCGATGCGCCGGTCCACCGAGCGGCTGAGGCGGTACGTGACCGGGCGATAGCCGCTGCGCTGCCAGAAGCGAGAGCTGAGAGGGTTGGACGTCAGCCAGCCTACGGTGCAGCGCTCGTAACCGGTCTCACGTGCCCATTCGAGGGACCTGGCGAGCAAGGCTGTCGCCACGCCGGTCCCACGGGCCGGCGGCACCGTATAGCCGTTCTGCAAGAGCACGCAGTTCGCCGGGGTAGAGAGGCTCTCCCGCATAGCCGCAAACGTCTGCAAGCCCAGCGGGACGCCCTCGTGATAAGCCACCCACGCCGCGTTGGCCGGGTCGGCTAGCAAGCTAACGTGGTACTCTCGCATGTCGGGGAAAACCTCCGGTAAATACGGGGCGAACATGGGCGCGGCCACGTGGTGCGCGGCGTTCGCGACCACCATGTCCACAACCACGTCTATATCCTCCGGCCCCGCCCGGCGAATCTCGATCCCAGGTCCGACTGCCGAGGCCTCAACCGGCGTGGTCCGGCGCAGGCCCTGGGCACTGTCCTGCCCAAAGCCAAGGGAGAACCAGGCATCCAGGGCTTGCCGGTCGTTCGCGGGCACGCCGATGTTGTGGCTGAAGTAGCCCGCGCCGACCCAGTGCCCGGATAGCCCCGCGTAAAGGCTCCGATAGATATCGGCCCCCTCATCCGGCTCGACCGTATGGCCCGCCAGTGCAATACGCACCGAGCGAGGAGGCACGGCCAGCGCCAGGCCGCTCGTGGGAGAGGGCAACTGGGGCGTGCTCAACAAATATCCCACTAAGCGGCCTCCACGCGCCGCCACCGTGCCCCGAGTGCCGGGGGCCTCCAATACCTCCAGGACCGCATCGCGCGCGGCATCGACATCGGCAAACTTCGGTGACAGGTCGGGCTCGCGCTCCAGGTCGGCCCTGTGTCGGGCAGCCAGCAATCGGGCCGCATCGTCAATATGCTCTCCGGTGAAAGTTGAAATCTCAATTGGCATGGTCTCGCTCCCGGGTTGTTAACCCCCGTAATCGACTATTGTGGGAACATTATATAATGCCAGCGACAAACCCATGCCAAAGGAACCTATCGGGCTGTCTAGAATCCTCTACTACGCAGCCGCTGTGCTCTTCTTCGCAGCGGTGTTCCTGCTGTTGTTGAGCGCGAACATGCGCAAAGAACTAAGCCACGACGAGCACATGTACGTGGCCGGGGGCTACTTGCTTGCCAGGAGGCTTCTCATTCCGTATGCGGACCTCCCCTATCTGCAAATGCCCAACCTGGCATTTGCCTACGCGAGTATCTTACTCGGAACGAGCCACCTGCTGCTCGCGGCCCGCCTGTTCAACACCGTATGCGCCACGCTTTCAGCCGTAATCTTATTCGCTGTCACTGCGAGCCTCTTTCGTGAAGCGGGCTACGCGGCGAGGCTGACACTGGGCGCGGGCAGCGCGCTATTGCTGGTCGCCAATCCCATCTTCCTATACAGCAGCGGGCTGGCCTGGAACCATGACCTGCCGGTGCTGCTCGCACTGCTTGCCGTGGCTGCTATCTCATCTGCCGCGGGGCGAGCTAACCCGTATCTGCTGCTTGGGGCCGCCGGGGTGGCAGTGGGCCTCGCGGTGGGCACCCGGCTGGCCTTCGCCCCGGCGTTGCTGCCTTTGGCCGCGGGGGCGTTCTTCTTGCCCGGCGCTACCTCGCCACGGCGAAGGCTGTACCGGGCGGGGGCGTTCTGCCTGGGTGTGCTCGGCGGCCTGCTGCCCGCTATCGTGGTGGCCGCTCTCGCTCCCGACCGGTTCTCGTTCGATAACCTGGGCTACCACAGGCTGAGCGAGACCTACTGGCGCCAACTCGGCAACACACGCGCCATGGACCTGCCAAGTAAACTCGGCTACCTCTGGGACGTGGTCCGCGAGCCGGGAACCCTGGCCCTGGCGATCGGGGCACTGCTAGTCGCGATCCTCGCCGTGATAACTGGTAGGGCGAAGCCGGCCGTGTACTTTCCCCTTGCGCTCGCTGCCGGGGTGGCCCTGTCGCTACTGGTGGGGGCCCTGCTGCCCACGCCCACGTGGTACCAATACTATTACGCGCCCCTGCCCTTTCTCGTGCTGGCGGCGGCCTATACGGCCGCCATCCTGTATGCGAGGGCTCGCACAAGCAGGGGAAGGACCGCCCTTCTAGCCGCGTTCGCGGTACTCGTGCTGGCCGCGGGAATACCCGCTATTGCCTCCTACGCCCGGCTGAACCCCAGTCTGCGAGTGGACGACTGGGTGCCCAGCCAGGTCCACGCCCTGGGCGAGGAGATAGGTCAAGCAGTTGGCCGGGGCAAGGTGCTCACGCTGGCTCCTCTCTTCCCCCTGGAGGGCGGTGCCGGCATCTACGAGCAAATGGCGGCCGGGCCTTTCACCTGGCGGGTCGCGGGGCAACTGCCGTCTGAGGACAGGGGCAGATTGGGCGTGGTTGGCGGGGACGACCTAGAGGCCCTGCTGGAGCGCGACCCGCCCGCAGGTATACTTACCGGCTTCGAGGGCGGGCTGGAAGAGCCGCTCGTGAAGTACGCTCAAGCCCACGGCTACACGGCCCGTCAGCTATCCAACGGGGCAACGCTCTGGCTGGCCAAACCAGGCCAACCCTAAACAGGGTCTATTCATTCTCGGATGAACAACCTGTAGGGGCAGGTCTTGTGCCAATGCTGTCGCAGGAAAATAAAGAGGCGGGCTTCTTGGTAAACTTGGGATTGATTGCAACAAATCCAAGCCTTACCCAAGGAGCCCGAACTAATGATACCACAATCGATGGGGTGTGGCCGTCACCTGTATAGGACCGTGCAACCCCTACTGCATAGGGCGGTAACTAAGCACAAACATAACGCAGATCGTTACCGCAAGCACTTCAAGGCCGATGCTCATGCCTG
>JBJMMB010000293.1:0-7630 GCA_045805005.1 Chloroflexia bacterium | reverse complement strand
TGCGCCGCCCATCTTCTTTGTTTGTGAAGTTATGATTTTAGGCTTTACCGTCCGTCACCCGCGCAGGGCAGGTTGGAGACGGCGTTGAACACGATCTTGGCGATCTGGCCGCGGGTGGCATTGTTGCCTGGGCGGAAATACTTGGCGGGGCAAGGCTCGCCGGGGCCGCCACAGTCGTAGCCGGAGATGATCTGGTGGCAGTAGGCGGTTTCGATGTAGGTGTAGAAGGTGCTGTTGCGCTCTACGTCATTGAACGTCGCCGCGGTCGGGTTGATCAGCCCCCAGCCCGCGGCCACGACGATGATCTTCGACAACTGCCCCCTGGTTACGAGGTTGCCGGAGCGGAAGTAAACACCGGGGCAGGGCTCGCCAGGGCCGCCACAGTTATAGCCCGACACGATGTTACTGTGGGCCGCGGTTTCTACGTATGTATAGAACGCGTTGCTAGCGGGCACGTCGTTGAAGGTGGGCGACGTAGGGTTGTAGGTGGGGATGCCGTACGCCAGGACCACGATCTTGGTCATTTGCCCCCTGGTGGTGTTGTTGTAGGGGCGGAATGTGTTGTCGCCGTAGCCGGAGATTGCACCTCCGCAGTAGAGCCAGCGGACGCCCTCGTAGAAGTAGTCGGTGCTGTGCACGTCGGTGAAGGGGATGGTGCAAGGGGTCGCGGTCAGGGTGGCCGTCGGGCTGGTGCCTGGCGTGGAAGTGCCGGTGGCGGCCGGGGCTGTGGCGGTAACAGTGAGGGTGGGCGGGACGGTGTTTGTAGGGGTGGAGGTTGGCGTAGAGGTGCTGATGGGTACTTGCACGCCCCGGTCGGTGTAGGCGCGCTGGCCGGAGCGCATATCGGTCCAGATGGGCAGCACGAGGGTGTTGTCGGAGTTGACGGCCAGGCCCGAGTAGTCGCCGATGAAGGTGCTGGGGGTGCCAGCGGCGTCGGCCACCGGAATGTTGGCGGCCCAGGTCAGGCCCCCATCGGTTGACTGGCTGTAGTATTCCCTGTACTGGAAGCCCGTGGGCGAATCGCGGCGGTCACTCCAGGTGGCGTGCAGCGTGCCGTCGGGGCCGACCGCCATCCAGGGGAAGAATTGGTCCTTGCCATTGGCCTGCGGGTCGTCGTTCACCCGTACCGGCGCGGTCCAGGTGCTGCCACCGTCCGTGCTGCGGCTGAAAGCAATATCTGCATGGAGCCCGGTGACGCCCTGGTAAACGAAGGAGGTGTCCCAGCGGCCATCGGTCCACAGGGCATATACCTGGTTGGCGTTGGTGGGAGAGACGCCGATGATCGCCTGGTCGTTGTGGCGGAAGCCGCTGGCTGTGCTGCCGGCGTACAGGTACTGATAACCGCTGATAAACGATCCCGTGGAGCTTATCGGCTGGCCCGTGATGGTGATGCTCGGGCTGAAGCTCACGCCGCCGTTGGTCGATTTGCCGAGCATGTTGCTCATGGGGATGTTGCTGGCGCAGTTGAAGGTGCAGTTCTGGTACTGGTAGCCGACGTAGAGAGTGCCGTCGCGGGCCGCCACCGGGTTGGTGAACTGGTCCTGGTCGTGCGCGGCATCGTTGATATTGACGGGGGAACTCCAGGTGGCCCCCTGGTCGGTGGAGAAGACCAACTGCTCGGAAACGTTGATGTACTGGCTTAGATTGCAGCCGGTGCCGATGTTGAAGTTGCTGGCGGTGTAGTAGATCCGGCCCTGGAATGGGCTGGTGGGGTTGTTGTCCGCCGTGACCCACTCCTTATCGAAGAAGTGCTGCAAAGGCACCGGGTCGGTGAGAGGCTGGACCGCAGACCCGAAGGTACGGCCCCCGTCCGTCGACTTCCAGATGAGGGGGTTATCGGGGCAACTGGAGGTATTGCCAAGCTCGGCGAAGTAGGCGCGGCCCCCGCTGTCGAAAGTGGCCGCAGGGTCGCCCCCGCCAGGGAGGCTCCCGACATTCCAGGTGAGGCCTCCGTCCGTGGTGGTGAAGCGGGCGGTGTTGTTGGCCCCCGCCAGGAAGTTGAGAGGGTTGGCGGGGTTCGCAGCGATAACAGTCTCGTTGCCCCCACCGATGTTGGTGTCCACGCCGAACACAGGGAGCACATCCCCGGCCAATTGCTTGAAGATCCGGCGCATATCCGCCGGGGCGCCGAGCGGGTGCCAATCCCCGGGCGGCTTGATGGCTGTTATCTTGCCGAAGTTGCCCGCCTTAGCGGTGACCCGTCCGGTGTGGCCCATGGAAGTCGAGGGCGCAGCCGCCCCCGCCTCCAGCGCCCCCACTCCCGCCGCGAGCGCCAACATCACAACTACCAGTAAGAGTCGTTTCATAGCTCCGTGGATCTCCTTCCCTTGTAACTACCGAACTAACCCCCACATCGCCCGCCGCGACCTGCCCGGCAGCCTGCCCGGCAGAGATAACGCGCCGGTCGCAGGGCGCTTCAGGCAACGAGAGAGATGAGAGGACAAGCATGGGATATGGTAACGATAGGCACGCTGCCACGCTGCCACGCTGCCACGCTGCCACGCTGCCACGCTGCCACGCTGCCACGCTGCCACGCTGCCACGCTGCCACGCTGCCACGCTGCCACGCTGCCACGGCCCAGGCTACAATACTCTAGCACCGCTTTGGGCGTATGTCAATAGGGGGTTTGTCTTACGAGACGACGGCGTATTCGAGCTAGGGGGTTTGTCTTACGAGACGACGGCGTATTCGAGCTCGGCGAGATCCGGGCTTTCTTCGAGGAGCTTTACGAAGGCGGCGACTATGATGGGGTCGAACTGTTTGCCGGCCAGGCGCTGGAGCTCGGCTACGGCGGCCTCGTGGCCGGGGGCTTTGCGGTAGACGCGGTCTTCGGTCATTGCGCCGTAGGTATCGACCACGCCTATGATGCGGGCCCCTATGGGGATCGCCTCTCCGGTGAGGCCGAGGGGGTAGCCGCTGCCGTCGTAGCGTTCCTGGTGGTGGTGCACGATGGGCACGACGCCCTTGAGCGCGCCGACGGACTGGACGATGCGGGCTCCGATGGCGGCGTGCTCTTTGATGATCTCGTACTCCTCGGGGGTGAGCTTGCTGGGCTTATTGAGGACGGCGTCGGGTATGCCGATCTTGCCGACGTCATGGAGGATAGCGCCGAGCCTGACGTTCTCGACCTCCTGCCTGGGGAGACCCAGGGCCTGGGCGAGGGCGACGGCGCGGCCGGTCATCTTCTCGCAGTGCTGGATGGTGTAGCCGTCCTTGGCCTCGATGGCGTGAGCGAGGGCGGTGATGGTATCGATGAGAGCGGCCTCGCGGGCCTCGTGGAGCTGGGCGTTGTAGATGGCCAGTGCGGCCTGGCTGCCCAGGGTGCTGAGGAGGGACAGGTCGTCTTTGGTGAAGCGCTCTCCGGTCTTTTTGCCGGTGAGGCACAGGACGCCAACGAAACGGCCACGGGTCCAGAGGGGCACGCCGAGGAAGGAGTGGAGGCTGTCGATGTCGAGCCTGCCGCTGTCGTAGGCGTAGGCGGCGCCCGGGCCGGCGGGCTTGACGATCTCGCTCACCTCGGAACCGGCGACGGCGTCGGCGAGGGAGGCGACCTTGCGGACGCTGCCGGCCTGGCACATGCTGTGAGCAGATGCGGGGGGCTGGGGGCCGGGGGCTGGGGGCTGGGGGCGGGCCGCGGTGGCTTCATGCAGGTTGATGCCCATCGAGGAAAGCTCGTCCTGGAGCTCTGCTGCGAGGTCACCGGCGAACTCGCCATATTTGGAGTAGAGCTCGAGGTAGAAAGCCTGCTCGGGTGCCTCGGGTTGCGTTGGGAGGGGGTCGCTCTCGCTGCTCCAGAGGCCGGGGAGTGCAAGGCCAAATGAAGTGTGCGTATGCTCGGCCTGGCCGGCCTCGGAGCCGGTGAGGAAGCCCGAGACCTGGACGGAACGCGAACGGGGCCTGGAAAGATTGGAGGTCTCGCCCGCGTGGACAGCGACCAGGAGGAGGCCGGACATGAGGTTCATCAAGCGGCAGGTGCGCTCGACCAGCTCGTCGGCCAGCACCTGGAGCTTCTGCTCGGAGGCTAGCTGAGAACTGAATTGCAGGAGAGCTTCTTTGTAGTCGTAGGCGTCGTGATAGATGAACTTATCGACCAGGTGCTCGACGCGGCGCTGGAGGCGATTGTAGGAGAAGGCGAGGAGGAATACGAAGAAGCTGAAGCCTATGAGACCAAGCTCGGACTTTTCCCAACCCTCGGCGACGGAGCCTAAGGCGGCGGCGGAGAGGGAGAAGATGAGCAATACACTGGAGCCCATTACGATGTAGACGACGCCGCGGCGGATGAAGTTGCGCGCACCGAGGAGCTGGTGCTGGGTGATGGCGTAGGCGAAAGCGAGGGGCATGATGCCGAGGAATATGCCGGCGAGGTCCATGCTGAGCACATAGTGACCGAAGAGCAAAGAGGGGATGACGAAGAGGAAGAGGGCGGGACCAACGCCAAAAGCGGTGCCACCGAGGAGAAGCACGAGCTGGCGGCGGACTTCGGGGGAGCGCTCGGCGGTCCAGGACCTGCCGAGGTTGAGGACCCCGGCGGTGACGCAGCCGGCTATGAAGAAGAGCATGAGGGAGCGGGCCATTTCAAAGGCCTCGATGTGGCCCATCTCGCCTATGAGCACCCAGAGGTAGCAGGCGAGGGGCACCAGGCCGAGGGCCACCACGAGGGACAGGATGGCGGCGTGAGCGCGTGGGGTGTTGCCGAGGGGGACGGGGAACTTGAAGAAGAAGAGAGCGAAGGCGGCACCAAAGAAGACCAGGTTAGCGAAGGAGAGCCCGAGGACCCAGCCGAGCGTTGAGGAGGCGCCGGTGGCGAGGGCGAAGGCCAGGGCTGTGGAGGTGCAAAGGGCGAAGAAAGCGGAGGCTGCGCCGCGCTGGCGGGCTTTGACGAAGACGGGACCACCCACTACGATGTAGATCAGCCCGAGCAAGGCATAGGTCCAACGCCTCAAGGGGCTGTCGGTGCCTACCATGTCGATGGGGCTGCGCGGCCGGCCGTCGGGGGATGTGAAGATGGGGGCGGGATCGGGATCACCGGGCAGACCGGGCAGACCGGGCAGAACTAAATCGCCCGGACGCACCCCGGCATCGTAGGCGGGGCCGGCGGGGACGACATAGGTTACGACGGTATGAGCGGTGGCAGCGCGGGTGGCACCGGTGGCGGAGGTGGCCGCGCGCTGGGCGGTGTATCCGGGGCTGGTGTCGCCCATGCTGAGGGCGAACATGACGCCGGACAGGCCGAGATAGAGGAGGGTTATGACGAGGGCCAGGGCGAGGCGTATGCGCTCGGCGGAGGCGACTCTCCTGGCCACGGCGGAGAGGGCGGAGATGTGGGGCCCGGACGTGCTACCAAGGGTGGGGACGGGCGTGACGATGGTAGGCGCAGGCGAAAAGGGGAGGCGGCCGTTTGCATGCGAGTTTGCATGCGAGGAACGGCCTGGAGCTTCCACACCGGCTTTGGCGGCGGAACCCGAGGTGACGGGGCCTGGGCTTGCAGGCTTAAGTGGCGCCTTTGTATAGTCCATAAGCTGGCTCGGAATTGGAGCCTGTACGTTCCGCCGCTACATTAGAGATTAATCTAATTATGTAAGTGCCGAGAGCAAAGTTGCGGTTCATCGCCGGGAAAGACTAAGCGAACCGGCGGTTTGATCGATACCAGGCCCGGGCAACTACGCCAGTATATCACGCACGATAGTCAGATACAATGGCGAGTTATGTCTCCTTACATGGTACTTTAGTCACATATTATAAACGCCGATGATCCTGGTTACCAACTTTTCCCCATTTCATGGCGAAAAATGGTGGGCAAGCTGCCTGATTGTAGCGGAGGGCTGCGTCGAATGGTGCGTAGGCCCTGAAACAGCCATATTATGGCCTGGGAAGAGGCATTGCAGAAATGGCGGCATATATCTATAATAACGTGTCGCGGAATGCTCATTGAGCATTGCGTGTCGCCTGACGGTAAGAAATGGCCGGCTTAGGATATGCAACAAAAGGAGCACAACAATGACAGCTTCAGCGCAGGGTACGGAAAGCAGCGGCTCGACGTCGGAGTACGCGCACCCGGAGGTGCTTGTGAGCACGCAGTGGGTGCAGGATCATCTTAATGACCCGAACATACGCATCGTGGAGTCGGACGAGGACGTGTTGCTATACGATCAGGGGCACATACCGGGGGCGGTTAAGCTCGACTGGCACACGGACTTGCAGGACGACCTGGTGCGCGACTATGTGAACCGCGAGAGGTTCGAGAAGATCGCGTCGGAGCGGGGCATCGGCAACGATACGATGTTGATCTTCTACGGCGACAAGAACAACTGGTGGGCTACCTACGCGCTCTGGGCGTTCCAGCTTTACGGGCACACGAATGCGAAGATCATGAATGGTGGGCGGCAGAAGTGGATCGAGGAAAAGAGGGCGCTGGACAAGGAGACGCCCAATTACGCGGCGGCGGAGTACAAAGCCCCGGAGCGCAACGACAAGGAGATTCGGGCTTTCCGGGACCAGGTGATGGGCCTGCTGAATAGCGACCGCAAGACGCTGAGGGGCGGGGTGGCGCTGGTGGACGTGAGGTCGAACCCGGAGTACACGGGGGAGATGATCCACATGATTAACTACCCGCAGGAAGGGGCGCAGCGAGGCGGCCACATTCCGGGGGCGCAGAATATACCATGGGCCACGGCGGTGCGCGAGGACGGCACGTTCAAGAGTGCGGGCGAGCTGCGTGACATCTACGGGCCGAAAGGCGTGACGGCGGACAAGGACGTGGTGGCTTACTGCCGCATCGGCGAGCGGTCGTCGCACACATGGTTCGTGCTGAAGTACCTGCTGGGGTATCCGAGGGTGCGCAACTACGACGGCAGTTGGACCGAGTGGGGCAACCTGGTGGATGCTCCGATTGAGAAGGGGCAAGGGGCTTAGATAAGTCTAGAGCCGCCACACATGGGCCGACGGCCTATGTGTGGCGGCTTTTCCATTTATGAAAGCACGCGGAGCAAGAGGCGGGTAACCAGGGCGGTGGCGGTGCCGTAGACGAAGTGGGCTCCAAGGGCCTGGAGGTGTTGCCTGGCGGGGACCTTGCGGGGATCGGGGGCGATATCGAGGAGGCGAAGGGTTATCTCGTCAAGGAGGAGCCAGATGGCGGCCCCGTAGAGGAGGCCGGCGAGGAGGCCCAGGCGAGGGACCCTGGAGGCGGCTGCGCCCAGTAGCCCGCCGTAGAAGAGGCTGGTGGCGTAGTGGACGGCGATGCCGGCAGCCGGTTTGTCCTCAGCCGGGACGTGGTGGCCGGTGAGGGCTGTGGTGACCCTGTCGGCGATGATCTGGGTGGAGGGTTCGGGTTTGTCCTGGTTGTCGTCCCCGCTTTTGGGTTTCTGCTCGGGCCGCTCGCCGGGGAGCCGCCGGACGGCCCACCAATAGCAGTCCATGGCCGCGCCGGCCAGGCCGCCGGCTACGAGGCCGCAGATCGAGCTTACGATGGGGTTGGGATTGCTGCGTTTTTGCAAGTGTGCCTCCGCGAGTGATAGTGCCACTAATGGGGGCTGGGGGCTGGGGGCTGGGGCAATTCGGGACCAATATCTCGCGTTCCTCCGCGCCTCTGCGCCACTGCGGTTCAATATAAACTTGGCGTTCTTGGCGGCTT
>JBJMMB010000292.1:0-13055 GCA_045805005.1 Chloroflexia bacterium | reverse complement strand
TACTCTATGCAACGCGCCTTAGCAAGAACCGCGCCTGTTAGAAAGTGGAGCAGCGTCTTTCTCTGCAAGGCAATCCCATGATATGCTATGATTCCTGACACCCCCAGAGAGGATAGCAATTAGCAATGGAACCGGACCACCTAACCCTGGAAACAAACCCCTCCCCGGAGGACCTCAAGTTCCTCGAGGACCGCATCATCGACTACAATCTCGAACAAACTGGCTTCCGTGACGGTGGCCTCCTGGCCCTCTCCATGCGCGACGCGCAGGGCGAGATAACCGCCGGCATCTACGGCTGGACCTGGGGAGGCTGCTGCGAGATACGCTATCTCTGGGTCCACGAGGACCTACGGGGGCAGGGCCACGGCACCACACTTCTCCTGGCCGCCGAGCGCGAAGCCGCCGCCCGAGGCTGCCGCCAGGTCATCCTCGACACCCACAGCTTCCAGGCCCCGGAATTCTACCGCAAACACGGCTACGAGATCGCCGGGGTCATCGAAGACTACCCCCTCGGCCACCGAAAATATTACCTGCGAAAAAGCCTGGATTGAAGGCTATCCTTTCCCGCCGGGCACGAGTCGCTCTGCCTTCAAAAACATTCGTAATTCGTAATTCGTAATTCGTAATTCGTAATTACGGTTTCGTCCCGCGCACCATGAAAAGCTGCTGCATTGCCATCGGGTTTGACGACAGAAATAGATCCTGGTCGGCCTGCAGCATATCCACCTCCTGCTCGGTTATCAGTCCCTGCTCCACCATGGGCAGCAGGTCTTCGCGACTTCCCCTGGGGGCCAGCTTCTCGATACCTATAAGGTCGGTGTGCAGGGCTATCATTTCGATGTCCAGCTTATCGAATCCCGCCTCGCGCAGCATCCGGGGCAACCATCTACCTATACGCCTGTTGCCACCCTTAGAGGCGTGGTCCTCCCTGAGGCGCTCGTTGATGGCCTCGATTTCCGGTGAAGCAGGCGGCTCGAAGATCAGCAGGCCGTCGTCTATGTCCGCGATTACAAACATGCCACCCGGCTTGAGCACCCGAAACACCTCCTTCGCCGCGCCCACAGGATCGGGCAAATGCTGGAAGAGAAAGCGAGCATAAGCAAAGTCGAAACTGTTATCAGGCAACCCGGTCTCCATCACCGACACCTTGACGATGCGCCACCGCCCATCGCCATATCCTTGCAGGTACTGCTCGGCCCTCTCGATCAGCACCGGGTCGATCTCCACGCTGGTCACCGACCCACCCGGCGCCATCTCCAGCAACTGCCTGGTCACGAACCCCGGCCCGCTCCCCAGCTCCAGGATAGCCATCCCATCGCGTAGGCCCAGCCATTCAAGATTCCGGGCCTCCTTCTCCCACGCCATCAGCGCCTGGTCGCGCAGCCGCTCCACCTCCCTATCCAGCCCAATAGGCTGGCTGCTCGCGTCATAAGCCGACTCCGTCTTAGCAGTCATCCCCGCTGTCCTCCTTCGTTATTTGGTTGGTACCATACACAACCCACCCCACCCCAAACGTTCCACTCCCAGCCAGGAGAACTACTTCCCCAAACCCAAAAGCCTGGTGCTCCCTTGGTGTCCTTGGTGGTTCCGTATCTTTCCCGGCCTGCCGTCCATCCAGGCTAAGGTGCGCGTCCCGGCCAGCCGATTCAATAAATCCTTGGCGTCCTTTGCGCTCCTTGCGTCTTGGCGGTTTCGTCCTTAACAGCTTGCCTGCTCTCCCAGGTTTCGGTATTATACTCTACCTACGACGGTCGTACCACGAGGAAAACGGAGGCATGTTTTGAACAAGCACGACCCCACCTTTGACGTGATGAGGGCGCGGCTGGAGACCCCCGGCTGCGAGCGCGTGGTGCATTTCAACAACGCCGGCGCGGGTCTCATGCCGCAACCCGTGCTCGATGCCATGCTCGATCATCTACGCCTCGAATCGCTTATCGGAGGCTACGAGGCCGAGCGGCGCTCGGAGGAGTCCATCGAGCACGTGTACGACGCCCTTGCTGCGCTGCTGGGGTGCGCCAGGGACGAGGTAGCCCTGATCGAGAACGCCACTCGGGCCTGGGATATGGCCTTCTACTCCATCCCTTTCAGGCCGGGCGACCGCATCCTCACCTCGATAGCCGAGTATGCCAGTAACTACATCGCCTTCCTGCAGGTCGCCGCCAAGACCGGCGCGAAGGTAGAAGCGGTGCCCAACGACGAACACGGGCAGCTCTCGGTGCAAGCCCTGCGCGACATGATGGACGAGCACGTCCGCCTGGTGGCGATCACCCACGTGCCCACCAACGGTGGTCTGGTCAACCCCGCCGCTGAGATAGGCAAAGTAGCCCGCGAGGCGGGCGCTCTCTACCTGCTCGATGCCTGCCAGTCGGCCGGGCAGATCCCTCTCGATGTAAGTGCCATCGGTTGCGACATGCTTTCGGCCACCGGCCGCAAATACCTGCGTGGCCCTCGCGGCGCCGGCTTCCTCTACGTGCGTCGGGCCGTCCTGGAGCAACTGGAGCCACCCTTCCTCGACCTCCACGCGGCCACCTGGGTAGCCCCCGCCCGCTATCAAATCCGCGCCGACGCCCGCCGCTTCGAGAACTGGGAGACCAACATAGCGTCCAAAATCGCCCTCGGCGTGGCCGTAGACTACGCCCTCGCCTGGGGCCTCGACACCATCTGGGCCTGGGTCTCCAGCCTGGCCGAAACCCTGCGCGCCCGCCTCCGCGGGATACCCGGCGTCACGGTCCGCGACCTGGGTGCGGTGCGATGCGGCATCGTCTCCTTCACCCTCGATGGCAAAGAGCCATCTGCCATTCGCGAACTCCTATCCGCCCAGGGCATCAACGTCTGGGTCTCGCCCGCCGAATACACCCTGCTCGACATGCAGGCCCGCGCCCTCGACACTATCGTCAGAGCCTCTGTCCACTACTACAACACCGAAGATGAAGTAGACCGCTTCTGCGCGGCCCTTCGTGGGCTAGCTTGAACAACTATAAACTTGACAGACCGCCCGAGAAGTCCCACAATGCTGCTAGGCTAAAATCGTTAGCGGGAAACTGGTAGGTTACAGTTCACGTCACGGTTCGGTGCGGGAAAGCCACGTTCCCTTGCCGGATCTTCAGCTAGGCTTGAACAAGGCCTCGTTATGGCGTTAGTCACCAGGGTCGGGTCATCTTTCAGCGGGTTATGAAGCCTGTGCATCGTACTATGGCTCTTCCTGCGATCCTGTGATTACCACTCTAACTCTTCCCCCCGACGATCGCGGCGTCGGCGATCCTAAATACATAAAGCCAAAAAGAAAGGAAGAGTCCAATGAAAGCAGCACGCCTGAACGAGTGGGGGCAACCCCTCCAGGTTGAAGACGTTCCCCAACCAACCCCTGGTAGCGACGAAGTGCTGGTGCGCATCCGTGCCGCGTCCATCAACCCCTTTGACCGGGCCGTCGCCGCGGGCTACATGCAGGGAATGTTCGCTACGCCAATGACGATGGGAACAGATTTCGCCGGTGACGTGATCGGCACCGGCGAGAACGTGCAGCACGTGAAGCCCGGCGATGAGGTCTTCGGATTGGTTACGTTCGGTGACGGAACCTTCGCAGAGTATGCAATCGCCAAGTCCAACGAAGTTGCTCCCAAGCCAAAGTCGATGGACTATATTCAGGCGGGCGCTGTGCCACTGGCTGCCCTGGCCGCCTGGCAGTCCTTGTTCGATGCCGCCCAATTGAAGCCCGGTGAGCGGCTCTTTGTCCATGGTGTGGGCGGCAGCGTTGGAATGTTCGCCTGTCAGTTCGCGCAAGACATAGGTGCGGAAGTCATAGGCTCCTGCATTCCTGAAAAGGCCGCTCATGTTGCGGGGTTGGGGCTTAGCCGTTCAATAGACTACCAGGATCAGCTTTTTGAAGAGGTCGTGAGCGACGTGGATGTGGTCCTGGATCTCGTGGGCGGCGATACCGTGCAACGCTCTTTCGCCATGCTAAAGCCGGGTGGACGGGTTGTGACCATATTAGGCGGACCCACACCGGAAGAACAGGAAGAAGCCGAAAGGCGGGGCGTCAAGGCCATAGGCACGTACGTACAGCCAACCGCCGAACACCTTACCAGGGTGGCCGACATGATCGACGCGGACAAAATCAAGGTCTTCGTGCGTGACACATTCCCGCTTGAAGAGGCGCAGGCGGCGTTCGAATCAAGCATGCAGCGAGGAAAGACCGGTAAGGTCGTTATCACCGTCGCTTGATCGGTGAGCGATTACATATCAAAAAACTCCGGCGTCCTGCTCTCCATAATCGCGTTATACCGCACGCTTCTCGCCCTGCCACGCGCGGGAACGCTTCTTGCCTGTAAAGCGAAATAGAAAGGAGAAGTACACAATGGACGAGCAGAACAGAGGCAGCAGTGGCAGCGGCAGCGAAGACTTCACTATGGCCTCCGCCAGCATGCCCGACCGGGGCACCGACGCCTCACCTATGGGCCTGGACGAAGCCCTGGGTGCGGCGCACCGCGACGCCTCAAGCCACACCACCCAGGAGGACTGGTCCGCCACCTACGGCCGGGTCGATACGGCCCTCCCCAACGACGGCCCCCTCACCGCCGACTACGAAGACCTTGAAAACCCAGGCACCACAACCCTAGATGAAGAGTTCGCCGCCTCCGGCGATAGCTAGGTGCTAACTCACATAAACAACGAGGGCCGGCCACTAAGTGGCCGGCCCTCGTTGTTCATTATGAAAAATCTACTGCCCCGCCGGGTAGAGAACGAATTTCCGCTCGGTTCTCAGTTCCAACTTCACCAGCCGGAACGGCGATTGGCCGTCGTAGCGGTCGCTCCACGTGGACGCATTTTGCGGTATGGTTTCGCGGTACACCAGACTCCCGCCGTCGGGCGACCACTGCAAGTCCGTGATGCCATGCGGTTTGTCAGGGATAGGTAGCGCCCTGACGTTAGCCAGCGAACCGTCCACCACGTCCGCCGTCCAGAGGCCCGCGAGCACGTCGGCCCGGCCTTCCTGGTCGTTGTAGTAGCCCGTCAAAGCCACCTTGCCGCTCGCGGAATAGGCCAGGTCCACAATCTGCATCTTATACGGGTCGCTGACTCTCAGTAGTTCCTGGTTGAGCAGCGGCCCGCTCGTCGTGCCCGCTGACGAGAAGAGGAACCCGCCCCTGTATAGAGTGGGGCTGTCCGACTTGCCGCAGGTGAAGAGCATCTGAAACCTGTAGCCGTCGTACTCCAAATGTCCGGAGGTCCACACATAAGATTTCAGGGCCTGGTGGTCGGGAGTGAGCGCCCTGCTGCCGCCCGGGCCCAACACCAGGGGGTCGTTGTGCGACACTATCGTCATAATGTCCGTGCCGTCGGGGCGCAGGGCGTAGAGGTCAGTGCCCGCGCTCTCCGATATCGGTGCGAGGAAGGCTAATAGCTGGCGGTCCGGCGACACGGAGAGCGCACGCGCGCTGATCTTGTTGTCGGGTAGTGTGGCGATGCGGGTAACCCGCTGGTTGGGGTGGCTGCCCTCAGCCGGTTGCGGCACGCCTACTCTGTATACGCCCAGGTCGCCCGTGCTGGGCTGCGCTATGGCCATCAGCGCACGGTCGCCATACCAGGCTATATCATGTATATCCGCCATATCATACCAGGCAGTAACCGGGTCCGCGCTCGGGTTGTCCAGGCGGGCCACGTACACCGATCTGCCCCACAGGTCGTCGCTCTTCTTGGCCGAGGTAAAGGCCGCTACCTTCATGTCGGGCGATAGCGCGAACTGGCGCACGTTGTACCCGTGCGTGATGGCCCGCGCCACCTCTTTGGCAGGGTCCATCATCCAGAGGTCGCTCCCGTTGAGGAAGAGCACCGGAGCGTAGCCGAGGCCCGTCGGGCCTGCGGACGGCAGGACCAGCCTGCCGCTCATCCGGCTGAAGATATCTTCGCCCTCCGCCCAGCGTTTGGAGTACGCTCCGGCTGTGCTCTCATGAGGCACGCTCAGCCGCAGGACGTAAATGCCGTGCGTCGAGAAAGCATACACCTCGTCGTAACCATTGTGCTCGTCGGTGTGTCTATATCGCAGTTGGCCGGGCGCGTTCACTGTGCCTCGGCCGCCCAGTTGGGTCTTATTGTATGAGGCGGGCGTGTAGCCCTGTGCGTTGTCCATCACCCGCAACTCAAGCCAGTAGGGTGCGAAGGCGATGCCACCCGGCCCCCAGGGGAAGAAGTAGCGCTCGTCCCCGGTGACCTGCGTCCACCAGTTGGGCGGATACGCTATCGTGTAGCCGTGGGTGGGGTCCGACACGGCGTGCCAGGTAGACATATTGGCTGCGTCGCCCTCTTCCATCACCGGCTGAGGCCGCGATACCCTGATAACTTCATCCTGGCCCAGTATGGCCGTCGGGAAGGTCGTGACCACCAGGGAAGTAGGCGAGAATGTGGCGTCCATTGGCTTGGCTGTGGGCATCGGCCCCGGAGCGGTCGGGCCGCTGGCCTGGTCGTCGTTGCTCAGATCCATCGACGCTATGGGCGCGGCCGCCGTCGGCACGGGCTGGAATGGGCTGGACGTGTCATCGGGTTGAGGCTTGACAGGAGCCTTGCTGGAGAAGAAGGTCACCGCCGCCACGATGGCGAACACGGTCATGGCCGCGGCCGCGAACGGGCTGAGGGTCTCCCAGGCGCGTGCGAGGGCGGACCCCGATCTTCGGGAGCTCGACGGGCGGGCTGGTAAGTACCAGGGGCGCGACTCCTCGGCTCGGCGCTTCGCTTGCCGCTCCTCCTCCTTGAGCCTGTGAATTTGCTGGAAAACACCGGCGCGCAGTTGCGGCTCCGGGATCTTCCTCGGCTCCGTCGAAAATATGGCCGCTACCTCCATGTACCCGGCCAGCTTCGCCGCGCAGGCCTCGCACCCCAGGATGTGGCTATCCACCTCCTCCCTCTCGGCAGGGGTGGCCTCGTTATCCGCATATTTAGATAAGAGCAGTTGTACCTTCTCGCAGCCTCTTTGCTGCATACCTACCTCCGGTCGGGGGTTGGGGGTTGGTGGTCGGGCGTTGGGGCTTGCTTGTTGCTTCCGGCTCCCGGCCCCCGACCCTCGACCCCTATCTCCTCGTCGGCTCTCTTATATGCTTCGATAAACTTCTCTCGGCCCCGGTAGATGCGCACCGCCACAAGGTTGGGCGAAATCTTCAGCGCCTCGGCTATCTCCTTATAGGAGAGGCCCTGGTACACGTTGAGAACCAGGCACGCGCGCATGTCCGCGGGCACCTGTGCGAGGGCCTGCTGGATCGCGTCGCTTTCGGCGTGGTGGCCGGCTGGGTCTGAGTGTGGAGCGGCCGGCTCCATCTCCAATTTGAATGGCACCCAGGTGATGCGCTTACGCCTCCTCAGCGAGTCGAGCGCAGTGTTCGTGGCTATTCTGTATAGCCAGGGTGAGATTTGTAGCGATTCGTCGGTGTTGGGCAGGGCGTTGTACGCCTTGAGGAAAGAGTCCTGCGCCAGGTCGTTGGCCACTTCCCAGTCGCCCACAAGGCGATATATGTAGTTGACTAAAGGGGTCTGGAATCTCTCGAATATCGCGGAGAAAGCTGCTTCCGAGCCCTGCCTCGCTTCGCGAGTAAGAGCGGCCAGCTCACTATCAGCCTGAGCAACCTGGGGCGCACCACCGGCGACCTTGCCGGCCCATGTGCCCGCAGAGATTATACTCATCCGCCTTCTCTTCCCCTCGCCGTCCTCTTGCTTATCGCCCCCCAATTTGCCCCCAAACCGGGAGGTATCCGCATCGCCCGCATAATATCGCGGCTATCATTTAGACGCCCGAGAGGGGCCGATTCTTACACCCGGTTAGACTAAGGTTACCACCACACGCCCCGCTTGTCGAGAGGTAGCCTGGTCCCTTCTCGTGCTGCCACCCGATTATGGCAGTTAAGGCCACTGAAAACGCTTCCGACCTGGGAAATTGCCTCGGAAACCTTGACAACGCTCTTATCAAGGTGTATACTCTTTTTAACCCGTTAGCACTCTAATCAAACGAGTGCTAGCAGCTCGAAAGCTTACTTTTGCGCACAGCGTAATCGCTCGTAGATGCAGGTAGCAATATGGACCAGCAGCGCGACATAAATATCACCGACCGCCAGCGCCAGATCCTGGCTATCATAGTCGAACAATATGTTTCTACCGCTCGGCCCGTGGCCTCTGAGCACATCACCGGGAGCTATGAGCTGAACGTCAGCTCCGCCACCGTGCGTAACGAGATGGTCGAACTCGAAAAGGCCGGCCTCATCGCCCAGCCCCACACCAGTGCGGGTCGCGTCCCTTCCGACCGCGGCTACCGCTACTTCGTGGAGAACCTGATGACCCCCACTGCCCTCTCGACGAGTGAGCAGCGGACTATCCGTCATCAGTTCCACCAGATTGAGATGGACGTCGAAGAGTGGGTGCGCCTCGCGACCGCCGTGCTCGCCCGCACCGTGCACACCGCTGCCGTGGCCACCGCCCCGCGCAGCACTGCCGTGCGTCTCAAGCACTTTGAGTTTCTTTCTATCTCCGACGTGCGCATCCTCATCGTGTTGGTCGGCCACGACAGCACCGTCACCCAGCAAATGCTCACCCTCGACGAAAGCTGGGACCAGGCTAGCCTCAGCTCTCTCTCGACCCGGCTTAACGCCGCCTTCCAGGGCAAAACCGGCGCCGAGATTGATGCCTGGCTGAAGGACGAGTCCAACGCCCGCTCGCTGCCTGCTCTGGCACGGGAAGTGCTGGTACCCTACGTCGTCGCTATGCTGTCCCGAATGCAGCGCCCCGAGACCGCTCAGATATACCACGAGGGTCTAGGCCACATCCTGGCGCAACCGGAGTTCCACCACCCCGAGAGGGTTCAGCAACTGCTGGAGCTGTTCGAGCAGGACAGCGTCTGGTCCTCCCTGATCTCGTCAGTGCTCACCCAGGATGGAGTGCAGGTGATCATCGGTGATGAACGTCACGGCACCGGCATGGCGGCATGCGGCGTGGTGCTCGCTCGGTACGGCTTTGAAGACCAGATGGCCGGCGTGCTCGGGGTGATAGGCCCCATGCGGATGCCCTACAGCCGCTCGGTCTCCACCGTCAGCTATATCTCGGGCCTGCTGAGCGACCTGCTGTACAGAGCACATAACCCACAATTGCTTGGTGGAGAGGAATAAATGCCACACAGACAAGAACACGATATGAGCGACCTGGGGGTCGAGGCTCGGGGCTCGGAGGTCGGTAGCGACGACGAAGCCCTGCCCACCGACGCAGCCCAGGCAACCCTGGACGGAGTCAACAGCCAAACCCCGCCCGAACCGGCGATTGAGGGCCAGTGGTCGGGAGTCCGCAGTGATAACGAGAATCCAACCCCGAACCCCCAACCCCCAACCCCCGACCTTGCGGCCGAGTACCTTGAAGCTCTCCAGCGCGAGCGGGCCAATTTCATCAACTACAGGCGCCGCAGCGAGCAGGAGCGCGCCGAGACGGTGCAGTACGCCACCTCCAACTTCCTCAAGAGGTTCCTCCCTGTGGTCGATGACTTCGACCGCGCCCTCGCGGCCATCCCCGCCGAGGAGCGCCAGAACAACCGCTGGGTGGAGGGCGTCGAATTGATTGCCCGCAAGCTGCACAACATTCTGGAGCAGGAGGGCGTGGAGCCCATCGAAGCCCTGGGCCAGCCCTTCGACCCCAACCTGCACGAAGCGGTTGCCTTTGAAGACAACACCGGAGAGGGCGAAGATCACACCGACACCGTGGCCGAAGTCTACAGCAAAGGCTACAAAATGAAAGACCGCGTCCTCAGGCCCGCAATGGTCAAGGTGTCGAGAGGATGAATGGGTATTACGTATTACGTATTGCGTAGAGGAGGAAGGGTAGAGGGTTCTACCACCCAAGCCTAGCTGCCTCGCAATACGTAATACGTAATACGCAATACTGAACTCACAAAATAGACAAAAGAAAACCAAAGTCAGGAGGCATCATACAATGGCACACATTTTAGGAATAGACCTGGGTACCACCAACTCGGTAATGGCGGTCATAGAGGGCGGCGAGCCCACCGTTATCCCGAACGCTGAGGGGGCGCGTCTCACCCCGTCCGTGGTGGCTATATCCAAGTCGGGGGAGAGGCTCGTAGGGCAGGTGGCCCGCCGGCAGGCGATCACCAACCCGGAGAACACCATCTTCTCGATTAAGCGCTTCATGGGCCGCAAGTTCAACGACCCCGACGTCCAGCGCGACACGAAGCTGGTGCCCTATCGCGTGACCGAGGCTTCCAACGGCGACCTGCAGGTTTGGATGGGCGGCAAGGCTTACTCCCCGCCCGAGGTCTCTGCGATGATCCTGCAGAAGATGAAGACCGACGCCGAAGCGTACCTGGGCGAGAAGATCACCCAGGCGGTGATCACCGTGCCCGCCTACTTCAACGACTCCCAGCGCCAGGCCACCAAGGACGCCGGCAAGATCGCCGGCCTCGAAGTGCTGCGCATCATCAACGAGCCCACCGCCTCGGCCCTGGCCTACGGCCTCGACAAGAAGGGCGAGGAAGAGATCGCCGTCTACGACCTGGGCGGCGGCACCTATGACATCTCGGTTCTCACCATCTCCGAGGGCGTCTTCGAGGTGAACGCCACCAACGGCGACACCCACCTGGGCGGCGACGACTTCGACCAGCGCATCATCGACTGGCTGGCCGACGAGTTCAAGCGCGACCAGGGCATCGACCTGCGCCAGGACCGCATGGCCCTCCAGCGCCTCAAGGAGGCCGCCGAGAAGGCCAAGATCGAGCTCTCCACGACCCAGAGCACCGATGTCAACCTCCCCTTCATCACCGCCGACGCTGAGGGTCCCAAGCACATGAACATCACCCTCACCCGCTCTAAGCTGGAGCAGTTGGTGGGCGATCTCATCGACCGCACCCTCCCCCCGATGAAGGGGGCCCTCGACGATGCCAAGATGAAGAACTCCGACATCGACGAGGTGCTGCTGGTGGGCGGCCAGACCCGCATGCCCGCCGTACAGAAGAAAGTGCAGGACTTCTTCGGCAAGGAGCCTCACAAGGGTATCAACCCCGACGAGGTAGTGGCCGTGGGTGCGGCGATCCAGGCGGGCGTGCTCAAGGGCGAGGTCAAGGATGTGCTCCTGCTCGACGTGACCCCGCTCACCCTGGGCCTCGAAACCCTGGGCGGCGTGGCCACCCCCCTGATCCCGCGCAATACCACCATCCCCACCAAGAAGAGCCAGATCTTCTCCACAGCGTCCGACAACCAGCCGAGCGTAGAGATCCACGTTGTGCAGGGCGAGCGCTCCTTCGCCAACGAGAACAAGACCCTCGGCCGCTTTATACTCGACGGCATCCCGCCCGCACCTCGCGGCGTGCCTCAGGTCGAAGTCACCTTCGACATCGACGCCAACGGCATCCTCAACGTCAGCGCCAAAGATATGGCCACCCAGAAGGAGCAGAAGATCACCATCACCGCTTCCTCCGGCCTTTCCAAGGACGAGGTTGACCGGATGGTCCGCGAGGCCGAGTCGCACCAGGAGGAGGACCGCCGCCGCCGCGATCTGATCGAGGCCCGCAACATGGCTGATACCCTCGCCTATCAGAGCGAGAAGACCCTGCGTGAGTTGGGCGACCAGGTGCCCGCTGAGATCAAGAGCGAGGTGGAGGGCAAGGTGAACGAGGTCCGCGAGGCCCTGGGCACCGAGGACCTTGACCGCATCAAGCGGAGCACGGAGGAGCTCAACACCGCCATGCAGAAGATCGGCCAGGCCATGTACGCCCAGCAGCAGGCCGCCGCGGGCACCCGCGGCCCCGGCGTGGACGGTATGGGCCAGGACGGCCCCGGCGCCAACGGCACCGGCCCCGACGTGGGCGAACACTCCGCTGAGGAAGGCACGGTCGAAGGCGAGTTCCGTGAAGTGTAGCCCATAAAACGTAAAACGTAATGGTGGTAGGCGAGCCTGGCACGAGACCAAGAACCAAGTACCCCTACCACCCTTACGTTTTACCTCTTACATGGCTGTTACACGCATCCAATCAATGGTGTATTTAGGATATAATAGGATATGAACACCTACGGGGGCGGAATCGTATATCCGCCCTCTCAGGTTGCACGGCGATAGCTGGACGATGCCCACGATGAAGACCAAAGCCGAAGCCACAATTGAAGACCTCTACCGCGTGCCCGGCAAAGCCGAGATCGTCAACGGGGAGATTGTGCATATGCCGCCAACCGGATTCCAACCCAGTCGCGCCGGTGGCCGAATATACGCCAGTTTGCTCAATTACGAGCTAAAGGTTGAACACGGGTACGCCATGACCGATGGAGTGGGTTATGTTGTAGATCTGCCCAACCGCAAGTCGTTCAGTCCAGATGCCTCCTTTTACATCGGTGAGGTTCCGCCTGATAGGAAGATGAAGTTTGTTCAAGGCGTGCCCATGTTCGCCGTTGAAGTCCGAAGCGAGAACGACTACGGCCCGGCCGCGGAGAAAGAGATGGCCGCGAAACGTGCCGACTATTATGCCGCCGGGACGGACGTAGTGTGGGACGTGGATTTGCGCGGTAGCGATGCGGTGGTGCGAGCCTATCACCGGGATAACCCGGACTCACCGACCATCTTCCGCCGAGGCGAGTTTGCGGACGTGGAACCTGTGCTGCCCGGGTGGAAAATGCCCGTTGACGACTTGTTCTTGTAGTACCCTCTCACCTTTTGCAGACAACATGACCTCAAAAGCTAAAGCCCAAGCTACAATAGAAGATCTGTACCGCGTGCCGGGCAAAGCCGAGCTTGTCAATGGGGAGATCGTGCATATGTCACCAACAGGTGGATCTCCGGGTTATGCCGGTGATGAGATCTGTGACAGTTTACGTGCTTATGCACGCCAAATACGGATAAAGGGTGGTGTAGCTGTTGGTGATAACAAGGCATTCATTGTCAACCTGCCAAACCGCAGGTCATTCAGCCCTGATGCGGCGTTCTATATTGGAGAGGTAGGCTCGAGTTTCTACAAGGGCGCTCCCGTTTTTGCGGTCGAGGTTAGGAACGAAAATGACTACTTTTTGCGGTCGAGGTTAGGAACGAAAATG
>JBJMMB010000291.1:0-11352 GCA_045805005.1 Chloroflexia bacterium | reverse complement strand
TTCGACCAGGAGGCCGTTTTCGTTGGATTGGATCATCTCGCTGACTACGGGTAGGTCGCTGGCGATGACGGGGCAGCCCGCGGCCATGGCTTCGAGGGGTGGGAGGCCGAAGCTCTCATAGCGGGTGGGGTAGACCAGGCAGTCGGCGGAGCGCATGAGCCTCACTTTGTCCTCCTCGCCCACTTTGCCGAGCAGCACCAGGCTGGGGAGGCTGCCGTTGGCCTCACATATAGAGGTGAGATGGGTCGCCCTGGCTGGGTTCTGGCCCGCGAAGAGGAAGGTGGCAGTGGGGCAGGTTTGGAGGACCAGGGGCATGGCTCGGGCAAGGATATCATATCCCTTGCGCTCCTTCAACTGGCCGAGGAAGAGCACGTGGGGAGAGGGGTATTCGGCGGCGAGCGATGGGGCGTAGGGCACCGATTGAATGTAGGGCACGTCCACCCAGAGCGGGAGGTGGGCGATCTTTTCGGCGGGCAGGCCCAGGTGTTGGAGCACGCCCACCTCGTGGCGGGAGAGGGCGATCAGGCGGTCAGCGGCGCGAAGGGGGTAGTGCATGCAGAAGTTCTGCCAGTTGGAGAGCGGCTTGCGCAGGCGGGATTTGATGAGCCCGCGGACCACCCCACCGGGGGTATAGATGAGCCGCTCCGGGTGCATACTGCCGTGGTAGGGGCGCTCGCGGTCGTCAACCAGGAAGGGGTCGTGGAAGGGGCCGACGACGGTGAAGACGATGGGCACACGCAGGAGTCGGGCGGCGCGAGCGGCCTGCCAGTTGAGGGCGTTGCGCAGGTGGAACAGGTGGATCACGTCGGGCCGGGCCCGCAGCAGAGCAGGAAGGAGGCGGGGGGCCAGCCACGCTTTGTTGACGGGCACACGCGTCACCGAGATGCCGTCGACATTCTCGCGGCGCTCGCCTGTAATCTCGGAGCCCTCTTCCAGCATGGTAATGGCGTAGGCTTGGTGACCCCTGGCGACCAGGGCACGGCCCAGGATTGCCTCGGGCCACTGGCGGAACTGACGGGTCACGCCTGCGGTGGTGATGATGGCGACTCTGAACGGACGATGGACGATGGACGATGGACGATGGACGATGGACGATGGACGATGGACGGGGCTGGCGGCGGACGATGGGGATGTCGAACTGGTGTCATTGCCCCATCGTCTATGGTCCATCGTCCATCGTCCGCCGCAGGCCCTCACAGGAACCTCAAGGCGTAGTTGACGAAGGGGAGGCGGAGAGAGGTGAAGCGTTCCCTGTCGGCGGCCTCTATCCCACCGAGGAGCTTGAAGGCGGCGAGAAAGACCAGGCCGCCGAGGGTTATCATCAGGGTTGTTATCAGGATGGTTGGAGGGAAGTAGGCCAGGAACGGAAGGAGCACCAGAGCCATCAGGATGGTGGCGACGCCCACTTTGACGAAGAAGGGGCCGGGGAAGCGCAGGCCGACAATGCGCGAGGCGTAAGCGAGAGCCACCGCGCGCGAGCCAAGGCCAGCGGACGCTACCGCCATGGCGGCGCCCACCACTCCGAAGGCTGGAACCAGCAGGATGAGTAGCGGGATGCTGATCAAGGCGCAAAGGCGGGCGACGATTACAGGGCGATGCTCCTCGTAGACCATGAGTACGTTGAGAGCTACGCTGATGATAGCCTCACCGAAGAGGCCGATGGTAAGGATCGCCATACAGGCCACCGCATCGTGCATGGTAAGGCCGGTAAGCACGGCGTCGCGATTGATCTGGCCATAGAAGATTTGCAGGAGGTTGCGGCCAGTAACTATCAGGCCCACACCGGCGGGCATGAGGACCAGAATCAGGAACTTGGTAACGGTGGCGTAGGCGGTCTTTAGGCCATCGATGCGCCCCTGAGCGTAGAGCCGGGCGAAGAGGGGGGTCTGCACTCCTGTGAGGGGCACGACCAGCACGCGCAGGAACTGGCGGGTGAACTTGTAGGCAAGGGAGACGACGGCCACCTGCACCTTCTTCTCCTCGGGGGCGGCGACAAGCAGGCCGAGGGCAAGCACTACGAAGGGGAGGTCGTAGAGGTAGACCGACCAGTTGATCAGATAGTTGAGGCCAGCATAGCTGACGAGCCGGCCTCGGAGGGAGCGGGTCGAGGGCTTCTTCACCTGTGAGGGGTCGGGGTGGGGCTCGTCGGGCATGGAGCGGAGGAGCCCACCGGCCAACCGCAAAGAAATCACGACCGATATGACTGTGGTAATAAGCAGGGCGAGCACCGCTCCCATCACGCCCCACTTGAGGAGCACGAAGAGGGCCGCGAGGGCGGGATAAACGACCGCGGCCAGGATATCGAGGCCGTTAGTGACCTTCTGCTTGAAGTGGGTGTAAAGGAGCTGAATGGACACATCCGAGGCGGCGCCCAGCACGAGCAGAACACCTATCATCAAGAGGAGCCAGCCCTGGTTGGGCCCAAGGTCGGAGCCGGTGACGGAGACGACAAACCCTGGGGCTATGAGGAGGGCGCCGACCAGCAGGACCAGCACGGCGGCTTTGACCCCTGACACCCACCCCAGGAGGCGCACCACGCCACGCCGGCCCAGGCTCATCTCAACCTCCGGGTAGAACCGGGGCAGGGTGCGCTCGATGCCCAGGTCGGAGAAGAGGCCCAGCGTGGCGAGGAGAGCCATGGTGACGTTGTAGTAGTAGAAACCATCGGTGCGCAGCAAGCGGACCAGCACGATGCTGGAGGCGAAGCCTATCAGCGCCTTGAGGGGGAAGAAGGCCGCGTTCCAAAACACGGCCCTGCCCGCCCTCTCTACGAGGGGTTGGGTGGTCTTCTTGCTGGTGGTTTGGGTTGCCAATTACCTCTCCACTCGCACTTCGTCTAGCTGTACTCCCAGAGCCCTTGTGTCGTAGCTCAAGCCGGACTGTTGGGCGGACCAGGTAGGCGAGGTTATGTTCAGCAAAATGGTGCCGTCGGCGGCGGCTTTCGTGGTGGGTGGGACGTTGACGGTGTAGTCTTTGAAGGGGGAACCGGGAGCCACGGTTAGTTGGGCTATGGGTGTTTTGTCATTGTTGAGGGCGAGGGTGACGGTTACGGGCTCGGTGCGCAGGGCTGCTCCCTGGGCGGGAGGCGACTCGGGGCGAAGCCTCAGGGTTAGCTTGCTCGCGTCCTGCGGCCAGGAGAGGCGGAGGACGGCATGGTCGCCCGTCCAGCGCCAGTCGGTCGGGTCGCCAGGCGCGCGCTCTGAGATGTAGAAACCTGCTACCAGATATTTTTCGTCCATGTTGCCTATGTCGATTTTGAATGGCAGGGCGGGCGGCGCCTCGGCGGCCCGCGGCTGAAGCGAGTAGATAGTCCAGGGGAGCCTGGAACGCGAAACGTTGGTTGGCTTCTGAAAGTATAACTGTTCGAACTCGGGTACGTCATACGCCCAGGTCGATTCGGGTTTCAGAGAGTAGCTGGGCAGGTTGAGCTTGCCGCCGTTTGCTCCCATCATCACCCAGACTTTGTAGCCTTTGTCCTGCCACTTCTTGACGAGGCCATCGAGGAGCGTGTTATTGACCTGGGGGTAGGAGTGAGCCAGGGCGAAGCTCTCGATGCCGAAGATGTACTGGAGTGGGGTGGCGATAAGGTAGGGCTCGTCGCGCTCGTTGCTGAAGAGGACCACCGACTTGCTGGGGAAGCGGGAGGCGAGATCGGAGAGTTGGGCTACCGCACCCTGGCCTTCGACGTGGGGAACCAGGGCGCGGTTGGTGTAGGCGAAGAAGAGGCCGAGGCCCAGCGCGGCTGCCGCGGCGAGGGCTATGCCGAGCTGGCGAGGGCGGAGCCGCGACCAGAGGAACTGGCAGGCCCAGGCGATGCCCATGACCAGGGCGGGCAGGATTACGGGCACGTAACGGCGCATCGTGTAGATGTAGTGGGCGTCGGTGTAGGTCTCGTCGATGAAGACATAGCCTATCACCAGGACGCAGCCGAAGAAGAGACCTGTAGCGCCATTGAGCCGGTTCCACACCCAGCGAAGCAGCCCGGCCACGCCCAGCACGACACCGAAGGGGGAGAGGTACCAGCCGATCCTCAGGAGGTTGTAGCGGCTGCCGAGGTCGACAGGGGCGCCGATGTAGCTCTGCCAGGTGGTGAAAACGGTCTGGGGCAGGGGACGGCCCGCGTTGTCGAAGCGGGCATTGGGCAGCCAGGGAGCGAGCGCGTAGTAGTAGATCGTATAGGCGCCCAGCAGGAAGACGAGAGCGCCCGCCCAGATGGCCCGGTGGCGGTGGGCCCAGGCCCCGGACCTTAGCCAGAAGGGGCGCAGGCGTGGGTAGAGGCGGTCGGCGGCGACTAAGAGCAGGGCGGCGGCGTAGAGGCCAACGAGCGCGGGCCGCCATAGCCTGCGCAGGTTGATGATAGTGTTGTGGTAGAGGTCTAGGGTGTAGGGGAAGCTGTAGATGGAGAGGTGGACCAGGTAGAGGGCCAGCGTTGCGGCGAGGGTGGCGGCGAACCAGGTGTATGGGCGCCGCCAGGTACGGCTCAAGCGCCAGTAGAGGAGGTAGATGGGCACTGGGGCCCAGTAGAAGATGAAATCGGGGCGGGCAAAGGCCAGTTCGCCAAGGGCCAGGCCCGCCACAACTCCCCAGAGGGAGGCCCACTGTGCCCGCGTGATGTTGGCGTCCAGGGGTACAGACGATGGACGATGGACGATGGACGATGGGGAGCGAACGGACGATGGACGATGGACGATGGACGATGGGGTATGGGGGTCAGCGGGGGGCAGCGAAGCCGGGGGGGAACCGGTATCCTTTCCGGTATCGTCCATCGTCCATCGTCCATCGTCTGGTGCCCCAGCCCCATCGTCCATCGTCTGTTCATATGGCGACGGGTCGCGCTCCTGGGTGGCCTGCATCATACGCATGAAGGCATAGAAGGCTCCGAAGGCGAGACCGCCCATGAGCACTTCGGAGACGGGGTAGCGGGCGAACCAGATGGTGACGGGGCACAGGACGAGCAGGGCGAGGGTCAGCAGAGCCGAGCCCCCGGAGAAGGCGCGGCGGGCGAAGAAGTAGACCCCCAGCACAAGGAGCAGCATCAGGAGGGGCGTGGCGTAGAGGGCTCCCCAGATACCGAAGAGGGAGTACAGGAGGCCGATCCACACCGGGTAGAGGGAGTAGTGCTGGGGCACGACCAGGGCAGCCTTCTTGTCGTAGACATAGAAGCCGGGCATGCGCAGGCGGTCGAGGGTGTAGCGGTCGGGGTTGAGGCCCACCATTAGCTCGCTCACCTCTCCGGCATCCTGGTCTAGCTGGCGCATCAGGATGTCGTGCTGGAAGATCTCGCCTGTGCGGCCCAGCGCTATGCCCGCGTTGACGTAGACCCCTGAATCGAGGGCCCCGCGCAGCATCTCCGCGGGCCGAGAGAAGAGCACCAGAGCAAGCAGTATGGTGGCCGCAAGCCCCCGTCGCTGAAACCGAGCGAGGCGCGCGTCGGCAGCACGGAGCGGATACTGGGCGGGTGGGACGAGCAATTGGAGCAGGGTTCGAGAGCGGCGGGGCACACGACCGAGCAGCGCGGCCAGAACGCAGCAGGCGGCCACGGCCAGCAGAACCGACCACCAGCGAAAGAAGCCGAGCTCGGCGAGGACGAGGCCCAGGCCGCCGGTGACCAGCACGCTCATGAGCACAGCGGAGAAGATCCACTCCTCGATGCCGGAGAAGAGGTAAGGCGCAGGGTGCCGGCGCGCCAGCAGGTTGAGCGCGATGGCACCGGGCGCGTAGAGAAGGAACGCCAGCACCGGCACGCCGATGACCAGCAAGACGACCTGAAGCAAAGAGGCTATCCCCGTCGTGCCAGCACCTCCTCGGCCCGGCAGGCCGCCCGTTCGTCAATGAGAGTCGCGAGCAGCTCGTCGGTCTGAGCGGCGATGCGACGCCAACTGAACTTCTCCTGGGCTAGCTGGGTTCCGCGGGTGCCCATGCGGCGAGCCTCCTCCGGGTGCGTGGCTATCCAGGTTACGCTCTGTGCCAGCTTGCCGGGGTCGGCGGGGGGCACGAGGAAGCCGGTGACGCCCTCGACGACCTTGTCCGGGATGCCTCCCACCGCGCTGGCTACGACCGGCAGGCCGTGGGCCATGGCTTCGAGAGTGACCAGCGAGCTCCCCTCATATAACGTGGGGTGGGTAAAGAGGTTCGACATGGCATAGAGGTTGTGCAGCTCGGCGTCGCCCACCTGCCCGGCAAAGTGGAGGTTAGCACCCAAACCTAGCTCCGCGGCACGGGCCTCAAGGCGGGGTTTGAGGGAGCCATCGCCAACGAGGATCCAATGCCAGTCCGTGGGGAGCGATGCTGAGGCGAGGGCCGTGAGCAAGTATTCGAAGCCTTTGTTGGCCTCCAGTCGTCCGACACTTATGCCCTTGAAGATGCTATCTTCGCGGAGGAAGGGCCATCGGGCGGCCAGGTCTTGCTGCACGGAGGGGCCGACGGCGGCGCGGGCTTCTTCGATGCTGACGCCGTTGGGTATGACGGCGACGCGAGCCGGGTCCACACCGAGGAGGTCCGGGACCTCGTGGCGGGTGGCATAGTCGGTGGCGATCACGCGGTCGGCGGCGCGGCAGCCCTGGCGCACCCAGCGGCGAAAGGGGGTGTACGCCAGGCGTTTGAAAGGGTGGCGCACCTTGAAGTCCTCCATGCCCTGGGGGTTAGCCACCATTGGCACACCCCATTCTGAAGCGCGGCGCACACCCCAGGCGCAGAGGCCCTGGGCGTAGACGGCGTCCACCATCCCCTTGTAGGCCATGCGCTCCACCCGTGCGCCCATCTCCTCGACGAAGAGGCGGTAGTTGGTGAGGCGCGCCGGGATGCCGTTCGGGCGCAGTGGCAGCGCGCCGTAGCGGACCGGGCGCACAATGAGCAGGCCTTTCCACGCGGGAGAGGTGGCAAACGGTTGGCCGGGCGGCATAGGCCGGGTGAAGAGCACTACGTCGACGCCCCGCTCCAGGAGGTGACGGGTGAGGGCGGCCGCGGCCCGTTCCAGCCCGCCATAGCCATGCTGCGGGAAGACCGCGCGCACGCAATGGGCTATTCTCACCGGCCCACCGAGCTATCCAGCAGCTTGATATAGAGGGCCTCGACCTTCGCGGAGACCACGGGCGCGGAGAAGGCCTCCTCAGCACGGCGCTGAGCCCCGGCGCGGAGGCGAACGTTCAGATCATCGTTCCGCACGACCTCTCTTATGCCGCTCACAAAGTCCTCATGGTTATGTGCCAGCCAGCCGCTCTGGCCGTGGGCCAGGATGTCGGAGGTGCCGCCGGCGTCGAGGGCCACGATGGCCGCTCCGGCGGCGCAGCCCTCAAGCAGCACGCGGCTAAGGGGCTCCTGCCAGGCAGAAGGGAAGAGGAGACCCCTGGCCCGGCTCATGAGGAGTAGCACGGCGTCATTGTCCAGCCAATCGCAGAACCGGAAATCGAGGCCGTGGGCCGCTGCCGCGGCGGACAGTGCCGGCTTCAGGGGGCCATCGCCCGCCACGACCAGGGGCAGATCGACCCCCGCGTCGGCGAGAACGCCTGGGAGCAATTGAGCGCCCTTGTTAGAGTCGAGCTTGCCCGCGAAGAGGAGAAACGGAGCTTCAGGGGATATGTCGTGCAGGGGCCAGGTGCCATCCAGGGCAGATTGCACGCTGGGAAGGTCGACCAGGTTGGGGATCGTCACCAGCTTCGCAGGGGGTACGCGGCCACTTCCGGCCAGTTCACGGCGTACGTAGTTGCTGACTGCTATGACGGCGTCACAGGCGACCAACTGCCGGGAGGCGCGTAAGGTGCGGAGCCAGCGGGCGCCATAGCGGGCTTGCCGAGGGAGAGAGCGCCCTCCACGGGATGAGCGTACGCAGCCTAGGTAGGGCCGGAAGCGGTGGCACTCGGAGCACTCAAAGTCGGTGCCGGAGGCGGAGGTGAAGAGCCTCGTGCTGGTGGGGCAAAGGGGCCAGTAGTCGCGGATCGTGGCTACGGACGCGACGTGGACGCCGGTGCGGCGTGCTCGGTTTGCGCCGCGGGAGGCGGCCACGGCGGAGAGGGCATGCTGGCCGTGCAGGATAATGGGCTGGGTGGCGCGAGCGGTTGCGTAGGCCCGTGCTGTGAGGGCACGTTGGGCGATGGCCTCACCCAGGGCCTTACGGAGGCCCAACTTTAACGCCCAGCGGGGAGGCTCGGGGACCAGTATTTCTTCAACCATCAGTCCCCGGTATTCTACTACACGCCGGGCGGGGCGGACAACGGGCAGGTCGTAGCGAGGGCGCAGCACGCTCACCGAGTGCCCACGCTCCTGTAGGGCGGTGCCGAGATAGTAGGTGCTCCAGCCGCTCCCCCCGCTCCCGGGCGGGAAAACGTCGGTGATAAGTAGGACGTTGAGGGGTTCAAGTGCATTCATCTATGGCGGGCATCTGTACATTAGTAGGGGCAGGCCCCCGTTGCCTGCCCAGGTTGCGCGCGCCACTAGCTCGGTTGGCGAACAGGGCAGGCAACGGGGGCCTGCCCCTACAGCAATAACGGGAAGTGGGCAGGCAACGGGGGTCGTCCGGTTCGCTACTGGCCGAGGCCCTACCGCGTTGTCGCAAGCCCAGGGAAATGGCCTACCCATTGTGAGCACTCGTAATGCGCTTCAAGATGGCTTCTAGGGAGAGGCAGTGGGAGCGCCAACTATAGCGCTCGCAGACGCGGAGGCGGGCGGAGGCGCCCAGGTGGTGGCGGAGGGAGGGGTCGGAGGTGAGGTGGGAGAGGGCGCGCACCAGCGATGGGATGTCGCCGCTGCGGTAGAGAAGGCCCTCGCGACCATGTCTCACGATTTCATTGAGGGGGGTAACATCGACGGTGACCACTGGGAGGGCCATGGCCATGTACTCGAACACTTTCAGCGGCGACCAATAAAAGCCGAAGGTGGTGAGGGGCGGGTAGGAGGCGAGGTCGAAGGGCGCGACGCCTATGTCGGCGAGTCCCAGGAGGGCGGGCACCCGGTCGTGCGGCTGCGGGCCGGCGAGCACGAAGCGGCCAGGGGGCAGGCCCCAGGAGGAGACCTTCTGCTTCAGGGGCTCAAGTTCGGGACCGCCGCCGATGGCCAGGAAGGAGAGGTCGCTACCCCCGGCGAGCAGGCGGCGGGCGGCCTCCGCGAAATGGCCCACGCCATGCCAGGAGCGAAAGCTGCCGAGGAAGACGGCCACCGGGTGACCGGCTGCCAGTCCCAGGTCACCGGCGAGTTCGCCCCTCCGCGCGGCGTCGCGGGTGCGGATGTTTGGTTCGAATTGCTCAACGTTCGCGCCCCAGGGAAGCTCGTGAATCTTACGGCGGGAGATCGCGAAAGGCACCGTGCCGGACAGGGGGGTGACTATAACCGCGCTCCACCGGGCCTGCCGAACCGCCCAGCGGCGCATGGAGCCCAGGGCCAGGGCGTCGAGCCTGGTCTTGAGGCTGCCAGGCGGGTCAACCATGGGAGCGTTGATCTCCAGCACTGATGGCACATGATGGCGGTGCGCCCAGAGAACGCCCGCACCGGCGAAATTGTAGTAGCGCTCCATCACCACATCGGGTTTGAAGGTGCGGGCCGCGCCGGCGACGGTAGGCAGGCCCAGCAGGCCAAGCTGCTGAGGGAGGTGGGTAAACCGGGGCTGCACGCCAGGACAGAGGGCCGACGCGGAGGTCCTCGACGATGGGGCGCGGCAGATGACCCGCACCTCGTGGCCGAGGTCGCGCAGGCCGCAAGCTACTTCCGATACGTGGGTCGCGCCGCCCGAGGCGTCGCCCGCTCGGATCGCGGAGGCCACGTAGAGAACTCTCAAGGCAGGTCCTCGCGCCTGGCGAGCAGGAAGTAGGGTCCGGCCCGCCACTTGCCGAAGAGCACCAGGTCGAGCCACATAAGCTCGGTGAGCAGCCGCATCCCGCGATAGGCAAGACCCCGGCGGGCCAACCGGTCGCGCATGGTGGAGCGCAGATCAGGGGAAGCAGGGTCAGCGTTGGAGGCGGCGCCCGCCAGCGCTTTGTCGCGACGGGCCCTGAGCCGGACCAGGAGGCTCTCGGCGAGCTTCATAACGAGGTTCTCGATGATGCTCTGGAAGAGGCCGTTCCAGAAGATGACCCGCTCGACCTTGAAGCCGCAGTCGCGCAAGACGGTCTCCAGTTCGGGGTAGGTGGAGATGGCTTTGACGTGGTCGGACTTGCGCAGGCGGTCCCGGCTGTCATCGAGGAGGCCGCGGCTACCGAGCCAGCGGGAGAGGATGCGCGCCCCACGCACGATGAAGTCGAGGCGCGAGCCCTCACGGGTGTTGGAGAAGATAAAGAGCCTGCCGCCGGGCGCGAGGACGCGGTGCGCCTCGCGCAGGTAGGTGCGGATGTCTTCGAGGGGCAAGTGTTCGAGCACGTCGATCGACATGGCCGCGCTGAATGCGCCCTGGGCAAAGGGGAGGGCGCGGGCGTCGGCCAGGCAGAGGTCCACCTGCTCGAGGGCCTCCTGTGCGAAGAGAGGTGCCGGATCGATGCCCACGGCCCACCCAACGCGACCGCGGTTCCAATAAACGAACTTGCCGTTGCCGCAGCCGAGTTCTATGAGGCGATCAGAGCGCCCAGGGTTGAGCATCCGGCGTATGGCGCGCTGGCGGACACCGGCGCCGAGCAGGGGCATGGCAATGCGCTTGTAGTCGAGGGTGGCCTCGAACTCGGCCTCGTGCGAGACGTAGAGAGACGTGTGGGAGGCTTCGACAGGGGGCATGAGGTCGAGGTAGCCACTTGCGGGGCCGCCATAGACGCGCCCGCAAACGGGGCAGCGCAACTTGCCGTTGTCCGGCTGCAATCGAGGGGCCTGAGCGCCCCCCTGGCCCGGCGGGTGTTCAGCCGCCAGGGGGCAGACGACCGAGTTGCGCAGACGCTCCGAAATCAAGTAGGTGCTCCGATGCGAGTGGCCAAGGTGGTCAGCAGTCCTTCGTGCGCCTGTAGAAAACTTCGCGGTTGAAGATAAAGTCGTGGACCAACTGGACGGCCCGGGAAGGCAATTCAATCTGCCCGCGGACTACGACAGCCCAGTCGAGGGCCTGGCGCTGCTGGGAGCACCACAGGGCGTACTGCATAAGGAGGCCGGCGTTCCAGGCGACGAAGAGGGCGGGCAGGAGGGCGACGAGCCATCGGGGCGCTCCACGGGCGAGCATCCAGGCGAAGAGGGCGGCGAGGCCCAAAGCGACGATCGCTGTGCTGTTGATGAAGCGGCGCTGCCCGAACGAGCTGGCGCTCTGCCAGGTGAGGAATGACCCGGCGATGTACACCTGGAGCAGGAACGCCACCCCGAGGGCCGAGGCCAGCAGCCGGTCGCGCCGCCAGAGGATGGCCAGCCCGAGCAGGCCCAGGGACACAACGGGCGTCCACGGCAGAAGGCCGT
>JBJMMB010000290.1:0-2329 GCA_045805005.1 Chloroflexia bacterium | reverse complement strand
TTACGTTTCACGCCTTGATCCTCGGCAGCACCTTATCTATGAACTTCAGCAGGGGCTCGGTGCTGGGGAAGCCCAGGATGCGAAGTTGGAAGTGTTTGACACCGAGTTTGACGAACTGCTCTAGCTCAGAGGCGACCATGTCGGCGGTGCCGCCTACTACGTGGAAGTCGCGCTTTTCGGCTTTGCTCGGGTCGTCCACCAGGCTGACGACGCCGTAGTAGGTGTGCACTATCTCGGCCGGGTGGCGGCCCACCTCGCGGCAATGGGCTTCCAGGACCTTCTGCTTGTGGGCGTACTCTTCGGCATCACAGAAGTTGTGGTTCCACCAGTCGGCGTATTTAGCCACCACCCGGAGGGTCTTCTTCTCGCCGCCGCCCGCGATGAGGATGGGGATGGGCGGGTCAGGTTGGGGTTGGCACTCGGCGTTCTCGATGTGGTAGTGCCGACCCTGGAAGTTGGCGGGGCTCCGGGTCCACATGGCCTTGATGATTTGCACTGCTTCCTCTAGCTGGTCGACGCGGACGCCGTCGGGTGGGTAGGGGTAGCCGTAGGCCCGGTACTCATCCTCCTTCCACCCAGCGCCGATGCCGAGGATGAAGTTGCCGCCGGTCATAAGCTGGAGGTTGGCGGCCATTTTGGCGGTGAGGGCGGGATTGCGGTAGCCCTGACCGAGGACGATATGGCCGTAGCGCATGCCGGGGTGACGCCCGGCCAGATAGGTGAGGGTGGTGACAGCCTCGACCACTACCCGGTTGTCCCACTGGAAGTGGTCCTCGGCCCAGATGGTGTCGAAGTGGGGGCGGATAGCCTCGATGTAGCGCTCGTTGGCGGCCATGAGTGCCCGCCCGGCTTTGGTTGGGGTAGCGGTTTCCTCGGGGGAGAAGAAGGGGCTAAGGGTAGGCGATACGACCCACCCGAACGTTACCTCGCCGTTGCTCATGAAGCAACCTCCGTGACAGAAGTATGAGTAGTATCAAGGCCGGAAAGTATGGAGCCGGTGAAGGCCGGGTTGTCCCGTTGCTCGGCGAGGTACGCCAGGTCGACTGGGGTGTCTACGTCGAGGGAAGTTCCTCGGGAGATGTAGGTCTCAACGGCCATGCCGGATTCGGTGTACTTGGAGCGATGGATCTGGTAGCTGCGCGTGCCGAAGGAGAAGTGGGCGCGGGCGAGTGGACGGACGAGCATGAGGTTGGTGCCCACCTGATGCCTGTCGGGGGCGAGGACTACGGTGTTGGGGGCATCGGCCAGGGCCGCCATGGCGCGGATGTCCTCGGGGTTGAGGAGGGGCAGGTCCGCGTGGGCGACCAGCAGGGCCTCGGCCCCCGTGGAGGCGGCCCAAACGCGGCCCTGCTCGAGGACGTTATTGAGGCCGGAGCGCGATTGGGTCAAAGGGATGGTGCCGGGTGGCAAGGGAAGGGTATCGGGTTCGGGGCTAATGACGGCGATGCGGTCCACTGCCCCTGACGAGACGATGGAGGCGAGGACGTGCCGGAGCATGTCGAGTGCCAGGGCGCGGCGCTGGGCGGGAGATAGGGCCTCGGCCAGCCTGCTTTTGGCTTCAGCGAGGCTCTTGACGGGTACCAGGGCTACGATCTTCATGACAAGGCTCTCTCCAGGTTGGCTCCCAGTTGGCTGCAAAAATCGAGCACGTCTTGCGCCAGCGCCTCCCTATCAGCATTATTGCTCATTATAGTATCCGATATTTTGGCTTTGATGCCCATCTCCTCGATGCGCGGGGCGAAATGTGCGTCAACTCGGTCGATGACCATGCCGTCAATTATGCCGGCGTAAAGGGCGGTCACCCCCACGGGCGATACCTCGTGGCCCAGGGTGCGGAGCATATCAGCGGCGGGGCCCTTGAGGGCTGCGCCGCCGACGATGGGGCTGACGGCGACTTTGACCGACCGGGAGCGCTCGATGGCTCCCTGCATGCCAGGCACGGCCAGGATCGGGCCGATGCTCACAATGGGGTTGGAGGGGCAGAAGATGATAGCCGCGGCCTCGGCTAGGGCCTCGCTCACTTCGGAAGTGGGACGGGCGTCATCGATGCCGTCGAAGGAGACGCCGGTGACTGCATCGCCGTGACGGCGGCGGACGAAGTAGTCCTGGAAGGCCAGGGTGCCGTCCGGGGTTTCGACAACGGTTTCAACTCGCCGGTCGCACATGGGGAGGATGCGGGTGCGGAGGCCCAGTGAGGAGGCGAGGGCCTGGGTGGCCTCGGTGAGGGAGCGGCCCTCGCTCAGCATCTGTGTGCGGAGGACGTGGGTGACCATGTCCATGTCGCCGATGCGGAACCAGGTATCGCGGCCATAGCGGGCGAGCATCTCCT
>JBJMMB010000289.1:0-3530 GCA_045805005.1 Chloroflexia bacterium | reverse complement strand
TGAAGACGAAATCGAGCACCAGACTTATACCGTTGTGCCGCAGCTCTGAAGCCAACCCGGCCAACTGCTCCATCGTGCCCAGCCGCGGGTCCACCTGGCCGTAGCTGCTGACCGCATACCCGCCGTCGCTGTTCCCCTCGGGCGACAGGAAAAGGGGCATCAGGTGCAGGTAGGTGAGCCCCAACTCCTTGAAGTACGGTATCTTCCGCTTGACCCCTTCCAGGTCCTCCGCGAAGAGGTCCACGTAGCAAACCCCGCCCACCATCTCCTGCGACTGGAACCAACGTGGCTTGGCCTCGCGCTCGGCGTCCAGCGCTTTCAACTCGGCGGGACGCTCCAACCACATGCGTGCCGCCGTGGCCAGGATCGCCTCCAGGTGGTAGTAGAAATCGTACTGCCCACCGTACAGGTGCAACAAGAGCTCGAACAGATTTGGGAAGTGGGCCCGCAGGCGGGTCTCAAACGCGGCCCACTGGACACGGTCCGCTCCGGCGAATTGCTGCACCTCCAGGCGGGGCAGCAAGCGCGCCAGCGTGAGCTCGGTACGTTGTTGCAGGAGGTTAGCTATCGTATTCTCCATCTAAAAGTCGAACTTAGCGCTCTTCTTATCGCCGCCGTCCTCGTCTTCCATATCGAGGTCGTTCTTCACATCCAGGCTCTTCACCGTGAAGGTCAGGCTGCCCGAGGCGGAGGAGAGGGCGTCCTTGAGACCTTGTTTGGCCGCGGCAGTGAAATCTGCTGCCGCGGCCTGGTCGCCCTCGACGTACACCAGCGCCGAGAGGTATACACCCTTGCGTAGCGTGGCCGGGCTGTCCTGGTTGTCTTTAGGCTTGTCCACCTTGCTTTTAGATTTCGCCATCATCCCGCCTCCCCTACTTCTTGTTCCCGTATGCGAACCTCGACACCAGCGACCCATCCTCGTCCCGCAGCTCCGCTGTATCGCCCGTGTTGGTCCACACCGGGTTGGTGGAGCCGAACGAAAAGCCCCCGGTGTCGTTGTGCACCTCGTCAGTGTACACCCGGATGGAAGCCCCAGGCTGCAAGGTGTATGTGTCCCATTGGAACTCGTCGTCGTGAGAGAGAGACAGCAGGATCCAGCCCGACATGTCCACAGGCTCGCTCCCCTTGTTGGCAATCTCCACATACTCGTCGGGCTCCGTGCGGCCCTTGGTGCCATTGTAGTTGACGTTAGTTATCTGCACCGGCTTGTTGCGCGCTCCCCCGGCGCCCACGGGCAGCAACGTCGCTATAGTCTCAGGGGTGATCTGCGAGGCAACGTCTGCGGTGGCGGCCGCCAGGGCCGGGACCGAAGTTACCCCGGTGGACCCGGTATCCAGCGGTTTCCAATTGCCGCCGGACTGGGTCTCTATCTGCATGATAGGGTGTATCTCCCAGATGGTGCCGCGTGTCTTGCCGATCTGGTCGGGGTGCTCAGGGTCGAACATAAGCCAACCACTGATACGCACCGGCTGCTTGCGATTTATGATGTTGCGCAGATTGGCGAGCGTCCAGGCGGGATGGTACGTGCGCACGCGAGGGCTGACCTCAACCACCAGCGATTCTGCCCGCGTTTTGCCCGGGTTGTCCGCCAGCCAGATGTGAAAGTCCGCGTCCTTGACCGAGTGGCAGTTGCACGACTCCGGGCCGCTGGATTTCGCGTCGAGCAAGTAGCCCACGACCTGCACCGGCGCACCTTCGTTGCGGGCGATCTCCTCGGTGGCGACCCCGGACCAGCGGGCTCTGGGCTGGCGCTCCACATCCGGAGGCCAGGTGAGGGCCAGCAGACCCGTCACAGTGGATGGCTGCCAGGGCGCTTCGTCGATGCGGTTCTTGAGCGTATTGAGCGCCGGGTCGCCCCCATCCCCCGACGCCGGGCACCCGTTATACGTCTGCGCTATAGCCTTCGGCTTGCCAACCGCGCTGACGGGAGCGCCCGCACCCGGCTGCCCGGCCGCGGACGGTTTGTTGCGGTTAGCGACGTACCAGGCACCTCCCACCAACAGCAATAGCACCACGATTACCACCAGGATGGGCATATTAGAACCGCGTCGACGGCGTCGCATAAGGACCTCCCCTTCGGCAATTACGAATTAGAATCAACCTGATTCGTAATTCGTACTTCGTAATTCAAGACTGCCCGGCAGGCCTCCAGCACCGGCTCGGGCGAGAGCCTGGTCAGGCACGGGCGGGTGCCGCAGCCCTCCCGCAGCCCGAGCGAATGCGCCCTGTAGAAGCAGGGCATGCAGGGCAGGTCGCGGGCCACTATGGTGTGCGGGCTGGGCTCCCCAGGCGGGGTGTAGGGCCCCCAGGCTCCCTGGTTCGATGGGCCGAACACCGCCACGACCGGTGTGCCCACCGCCGCGGCTATGTGCATCGGGCCGCTGTCGTTACCCACGAACAGGTCGCACCGCTCGATGAGCGCGGCGGTCTCGTGGACGGTCGTGCACCCCGCGAGGTTCAGCAGCCGCTCCCCACTTCCCACAATCCGCTCTAACTCCGAAGCGATCTCAACTTCGTCAGGGCCACCCAGCACGACCACCGTAGCGTCGTGTGCCTGCATAAGGCCCCCCGCAACGGTCGCGAACCTCTCCACGGGCCAGATGCGGGCCTTACTGTACCACCCCGCCCCAGGGTGGAGCGCCACCAACGGCCTGGCACGATTCCTGCCAATATCACCCAGTAGCGCTGCGGCCTTCTCCCGAGAGGCTGCATCGATAGGAAGGTGGGGCCGCCAACCCCCGCCGGGGTCCGCGCCCAGCAGCCCGGCGACTTGAAGCCAGTAATCGGCCTCGTGCATGGCCCCAAACCCGCGGTCGGGCGCCCGGAGGTTGAGGAAGCGGCCACGGCCCTTGTCCAACCCGGCCCGCAGAGGCGCCCCCGACCCGTAGGCCAGCGCCGCGAACTTCACCGTACCCCATCGCGTGGTGAAGTGGTGAAACACCAGGAGCGCATCGTACCCTGACAACCGCAAACGGGCCAGGAAGCGTGCAGTGCCAAAGAGTCTTGACACATCGAGCACCCCGCTCCCCGTATCGAATGGGAACTTATCGAACGTAAGTATCCGGTCCACATAGGGAGCGCCCCGCAGCAGCCCCGCCGACGACGGAGGCACCAGCAAATCGATATGTGCCTCGGGCCGCGCAGCCCTCAAAGCCTGCAAAGCCGGGGTAATGGTAAGCAAATCTCCCAGATCGGCCAGCTTGACTGCAAGAATTTTGGATTTTGGATTTTGGATTTTGGATTTCAGACCGCTATCTACTCTTCATACGTTACAGGCGCAGGTAGGTATGGCCCATTATATCACCTCAAACGGTGCGGAAGGGTGCTACTCATTCCAACATCTCGCCGGAGGGCAATATTGAAATAAAAGACAAACTACAGCGCGAGACGGATTGACGCCCAACAGGCCCTATGTTAGAATCGAACGGGTGCCCACGGAGCGGCCCGCAGGTGGAGCAACAGCAGCGGAATGCAAACAGATACGATATTGGTTATCCCTTTCGCCGATGGCATCGGCGATTTCGTGAACG
>JBJMMB010000288.1:0-2408 GCA_045805005.1 Chloroflexia bacterium | reverse complement strand
GCCGCCCTCGAAGTGATGAGCCGCTGGGCGCTTGATCCGTGCTGGCTCATTTATCTGCCGCCGACGATGTCGCCGTCGGAGACGAGTCTGGCCGACGGATTCCTTGAGCATCCGGCCGAGGCTCTGGCCTACTACCGCAAGCAGGGGATCGAACGGGTTGTCTGCGAGGAGAAGCACATGGGCTCGCGGGCGATCTTCATCATCTGCCGCGACGAAGCTGCCGCGCGGAAGCAATTCGGCGCTTCCGAGGGTGAGATCGGGGTCTGCTACACGCGCACCGGGCGCCGCTTCTTCGACGACGACTCGCTCGAGACGGCCTTCCTCGACCGCCTCCGCACGGCGGCCGTCTCGGCCGGGCTCTTCGACGAGCTGTCGAGCGACTGGCTGCTGCTCGACTGCGAGCTGATGCCGTGGTCGGCGAAGGCGCAGGAGCTGCTGCGGAGGCAGTACGCGGCGGTGGGGGCGGCCTCGCGGGCGGGGCTGGAGGGGGTGACGGGGGCGGTGGGGGTGGTGGCGGGGCGCGGGCTGGAGGTTGGGGAGTTGCTGGAGAGCGCGGAGGCGCGCGTGGGGATGGCGAGTAAGTATGTGGAGGCCTACGGGCGGTACTGCTGGCCGGTGGGGTCGGTGGGCGATTTGAAGCTGGCTCCGTTCCACCTGCTGGCGACCGAGGGGCACGTGTATGTGGACAAGGACCACGTCTGGCACATGGAGACGCTGGCGGGGGTTTGCAAGGAGGACCAGGAGTTGATGATAGTGACGGAGTACAGGGTGGCGGATGTGAATGACGATGAGAGCGTGCGGGAGGGGGTGCGCTGGTGGGAGGAGAAGACGGATCGAGGGGGCGAGGGGATGGTGGTGAAGCCGTATGACTTTATCGCGCCGGGGCGGCATGGGATTGCACAGCCTGCGGTGAAGTGCCGGGGGCGGGAGTACCTGCGGATTATTTATGGGCCGGAGTACACGGCGCCGGAGAACCTGGAGCGGCTGCGGTCGAGGGGGCTGTCGGCGAAGCGCGGGCTGGCGCAGAGGGAGTTCGCGCTGGGAGTGGAGGCGTTGGAGCGGTTTGTGGCGGGGGAGCCGCTGCGGCGGGTGCATGAGTGCGTGTTCGGGGTGCTGGCGCTGGAGAGCGAGCCGGTGGACCCAAGGTTATAGGTTTGCTTTTGGGAGTCGGAGTATGTATGGTTTGCTGACCCGCCCGCGGGTGGGTGGAGTGTGGCGGGAAGAAGCCGCGCGGGCCGGGCTCGTCCGCGGCCTGGCCTTGGCCCTGGCAGTGGCGATAGGCATAGGGGTATGGCTTTTGTCGTGGCAGAGCGCCTCGGCGCACGACAGCCGGCAGGCAGGGCAGGGGCAACCTGCCACATTTACGCTGAGCCCAACAGAGGGCAACTGCAAACCTGTCACCGGATATGGCGCTCACTTCCCTTCTGGTAGGACCGTTTTTGTTGATGGCCCGTTCGATCCCGCGAAGGGGACGTCCGTCGCGCCTGCCGGCGAGGAGGTACACCTCGAAACCGGAGTTGCTCCGGATGGGACCTTCAAGGTCGTCTTCAATCCCTGTCCTCGACGGGTCGTTTTCCCGAACGCATTCCCTGGCCGCAGCTTCCCTGTTGGGGACCACGATAAGTTTATGTTTTCGGCGGAGAATCCCGAGCAAGAGCTGGATGGTAGGTGGGCGTTGGCTTATTACATGGTGTCAGGGTTGGGGAATGCCGGGCTTCCAGGCACAGGCGCAGCCACTCCTGCTAGTGGGGGAAGTTTGTTTCAGGCGTCGCCGTTTACGGTCATGCTGCTTGCAAGCGCAATGCTGATTGCTCTTGGGGTGTGCCTATCGCTGTTTGCACGAGTACGGCACCGAGGACCTTGAGCCGGCATAGCCTAGCGGTGATTGCAGACGTTCAGTGGCCGCTAATTCTTCGCGGTTGGGGACCGGTCACTTTATGCGGAAGTTAGACCAGGTGGGCCAGGCATGGGGAGCTACCCCTGGGCTGATCCTGGTTACCCTAACGCCGAACGTTTACCGGTGGCAGCATGGTCCTAGCCCTATTGTCCTGTATGGGGTATGGGTTGATAGTCCTATGCTGAATAATACTTTTCGGCTAGTCGATTACGACTTGAGGGCTGCTATACTGCTTGAAAGGTTCGACAGGACGTGGGGTTTTGGTTGTCTACGGTGGACGCTACTAAGTGGAGGTATACGACCATGAAGCTTGACATAGTTGACATGACCGGCCAACCTCATGATTTGACCCCTTTCTGGGAGTTCTACGCGGTGGGAGACAGCGCTTTGCTGGCGTACCACTCGTGCGATGGGACCGAGCACAAGCGTGTTACAAAGTACGACTTCGAGTAGAGAGTGTTCGTGTGCGTGGGCTGCGGGGAGCAGCACGCGGATAATATTTACGGGGCGT
>JBJMMB010000287.1:0-4612 GCA_045805005.1 Chloroflexia bacterium | reverse complement strand
GTCATCGACCTGCAAGACGGAAAGGTGGTCCACCCAGCCAGTGGGCGCGCGCTTTCGTACCGTGAACTGGCCTCGGAAATCGCGAGCGAGCCGTGGAGCGATGATGCGCCGGTCACTCCGCCCGGCAAATGGACAATCGCCGGAAAGCCTGCCCTGAGGGCTGAAGGCCAGGGCCAGGGTCGAGATACTGTGACGGGCCGCCACCGTTACCCGTCCGATATGTCGCGGCCGGGAATGCTCGTGGGCGCCGTATTGCGACGACCTGATATGAAGGCTACGCTGGCTTCGGTAGACACGAGCGGAGCCGAAGCGCTCCCCGGCGTTATCGCGATGCGCGAAGGAGACTTTGTGGGCGTCGCGGCCCCTGACCGCCGCACGGCACGGCGGGCTCTCGCCGAGATCCGCGCCGAGTGGAACATACCGAGCGCACCGGAGGGCGATCAGGTGTCGGCGGAGAGCGTGTTCGACTACTTGAAAACGCATCCCGCGGACCCACAGGGCTACCACCGCTGGGCAGGTCCGGCGGTGTTCGAGGTGGGGTCGTTGAAGGCCGGTAGGGCTGAGGCAGCAAGGGCGTCAGGACCAAGGGGGCACACACTTGAGGCCCGCTACACGATACCATATATAGCTCACGCTCCGCTAGAGCCGCGCGCTGCCCTCGCCGAGTGGGATCTGGAGAGGGAAGGGGATGGGGATGGGGACGGAGACCGGGGGAGTTATCGCCTCACGGTGTGGACCGGCAGCCAGCGTCCCTTCGGCATCCGCAGCGAGCTTGCCATGGCTTTCGGCATCCCCGAGGAAGCGGTGCGGGTAATCGTGCCCGATACGGGTGGGGCATATGGCGGCAAGCACACTGGAGAGGCCGCTATCGAGGCGGCCAGGTTGGCGAGGGCCGTGGGCCGGCCGGTCAAGGTTGCCTGGTCGCGGGAGGAGGAGTTCACCTGGGCGTACCTCCGCCCGGCAGGGTTGATCGAGGTGAGCAGCGCCGTGGCCGCCGACGGCAAGGTGACGTCGTGGGAGTACCACAACTACAACTCCGGCCCGGAGGCGATGCGGCCTCCTTACGCGATTGAAAACCAACTGGTCGCCTTCCACAACACTCTATCGCCGTTGCGCCAGGGCTCCTACAGGGCTCTCGCGGCCACGGCCAACCATTTCGCCCGCGAGAGTCACATGGACGAGTTGGCTCACCTCATAGGCATGGACCCGCTTGCCTTCCGGCTGCGCAACCTGCCGGCTGACGAGACGGGGGAGAGGCTGAGGGCGGTGCTCCTGGCGGCGGCCGAGCGGTTCGGCTGGGGCTCCTCCGGGGCTACCCAGGAGACCCGAGATGAGACGGGCCCCGAGCAGGGCAGAGGCGCAGGCATAGCCTGCGGCACGGAGAAGGGGAGTTTCGTGGCTGCATGCGCCGAAGTGGAGGTTGAGGAGGCAGGTCAGGGGCAGACAATCCGTGTGGTGCGCATCGTGGAGGCGTTCGAGTGCGGAGCAATAGTTAACCCCGAGGGCCTGGCGAGCCAGGTGGAAGGCGCCGTGGTGCAGGCGCTCGGCGGAGCACTCTTTGAGCGGATCGACTTCGCCGAGGGGAAAATCAGGACCGATCGCTTCTCGCGCTACAGGGTGCCGCGCTTCGGTGACATCCCGAACATCGAGGTTGTGCTGCTTGACCGCAAGGACCTGCCCTCGGCCGGGGCGGGTGAAACGCCCATCGTCGGACCGGCGCCTGCCGTGGCCAACGCGGTCTTCGACGCGACCGGTGTGCGCCTTCGCGATCTGCCCTTGCAATTAGGCCCGGCACAATAGGCGAGAGGTGATGCGACGGTAGTCTGCTCCGGGCGGATTCCAGGAATCACACTGCTGCCCAGGTAACCGTCTAGCACTGCACGTCCATTGAAAAGGACCGCTGCGGGCACTCTTACCCGATAACTGCCGGTGCCGGCTTACATTGCATCGTAGGTGCCCGTGAGGGGCATCTCCATCGCCAGTGCAGATGATTCTGTAGGATAACAACAGGATCAGAGCACACGACTACTCCGTCATGGAACTTCTAATTCCGCCGCTTATCCTGGCGAGATCGTCCCGGCTCTCCCTATTCTTTATGAGGACCATCACTGGCGCGACCAGGGACGGCTTGCCCGGTCATCGCCCGCAGGAAAGCAAACAAGCTCTCCAGGTCGGTGAAGTTTTGCTGCTCCCGCGTGAGCGGAGACTCCAGCGACGCCAGCCACTTCCCCTCCCCCTCGCCCTCCTCGGGCGTAGACCACATCCTCAACAGGTACGACACGTATGATGCGCCGCTACGGGATCGTAATCCTTTAGTCTCTTCAAGCATTAGTTACTCCTTTCGTCACCAGTAGGCAGTCGGCAATATGCAAGGTTTGGTTACTGCCGACTGCTTACTGCTGACTGCCTACTTTCAGGGGTTGATTGGCGGTGCGCCGGACTGCCCGAAGTTGGCCTTCAACAGGGTGAAGTCCGGCGCGCTCACTATGTTGTCCCCCGTGAAGTCGGCACGGGCGTCATAGCCCGGCTGGCCTTCGGTGTGGCCGAAGGAGCCCTTCAAGATTGGGAAGTCCGGCGCGCTGACTACGTTGTCGTTGTTGCAGTCGCCTGCTCTCAACAGGCCCAACTCCTGCTGCGTTACCGAGCCTCCCGAGAGGGTGAGCGTGCCCGAGTTAGCGAGCCACTTCGTGCCCTTCACCCGCCAGTTGTATACACCGTTGGGAAGGCCGCTGAGGGAGGCGGTAAAGTAGCCGCTCGCGTCGGTGGTTTGTGCTGGGTAGTCGATCTCGGTCGTTCCGGACTTGAGGGTAAGGGTGATGGGCACCTGCTGCAAAGTGTTGGGCTGTGCCGGGCGACCCTGCCACGTCACGTGGCCCACGAGCACCTGCCCGGTCGTAGGTGTGTTAGTAGGTGTCGAGATGGGTGTGTTGGTGAGCGTCGAGATGGGTGTGTTGGTAGGCGTCAGGGTAGAGCAAGCAGGCTCGGTGAATATGAGTTGCAACCCTGTGCTCAGGCTGGCGGTATCGCAGGAGAACTGGGTGCTTTGGGGGCCTGTGCCGTTCTGCACTCCTATTGTCGCGCCCTGATCGCCCGTGCTGTGCGGTCCGCCGTTGTCGGTGACCGCTCCGTACACGAAGTCGAAGCGGTTCTGGCCCTCGTATAGCAGCACCTCGAAGTTGACATTACCTCCGCAAAAGCCGCCGTTGAAGATGCAGGCGCGCCACTCGATAACGAAGATGCGGTTGGGGGCAGAGCCTGTCACCGATGTGTAGATACCGTCTGTGCCGCCATTCAGGTTGGTGAGCAAGTCGTCCCAATGTGGTGCCATAAGGTTGCTCATGGCCCCATTGGGGAGGCAAGTATTCGCGTATTCGTTGTTATTGCTGGTGAATTGCAGATTACCGTTGGTGCTGGCGTTGAGGCTTGTGTAGGGCACGCCGTAGAAGGTGTAGGTGAATGGTAGTGTGATGTTCACCATGTTATCGTCGCCCTGCGAGCCTGGCACCAGGGTTGTGCCGGGGATGATGGTGGCAGTGGCGGTAGCAATGACATACCTGGAGCCGGAGCCACAGGTGGGAGGGGTCGGCGTGCTCGTAAAGGTGGGAGTAGGTGTGATCGTGTTGGTAGGCGTCAGGGTAGGGCACGCAGGCTCGGTGAATGTGAGTTGCAACCCTGTGCTCAGGGAGGCGGTGTTGCACTCGTACTGGCTGTACTGGCTGCCCGTGTCCCTCTGCACCCCCACGCTGGCGCCAGCGCCGTTGAACCCGCTCAGGGTGCCGTAGACGAAGTCGAACCTGTTCTGGCCTTCGTATAGCAGCACCTCGAAGTTGACATTACCTCCGCAAAAGCCACCGTTGAAGATACAGGCGCGCCACTCGATAACGAAGATGCGGTTGGGGGCAGAGCCTGTCACCGATGTGTAGATACCGTCTGTGCCGCCATTCAGGTTGGTGAGCAAGTCGTCCCAATGTGGGGCTATGAGGTTGCTCATCATCGCGGCGGGAAGGCAGGTGTTATTGTATTCCGGGTTGTTGCTGCTGAACTGGAGGTTGCCGTTGGTGCTGGCGTTCACGCTGGTGTAGGGGGAGCCGTAGAAGTTATAGGTGAAGGGGAGGGCGATATTTACTACGTTATCGTCACCCTGCGAGCCAGGGACTAGGGTAGTGCCCGGGATGATGGTTGCGGTGGCGGTGGCAATGACGTAACTGGAGCCGGAGCCACAGGCGGGAGGCGTGGGAGTGCTCGTGCTGGTGGGAGTAGGTGTGATCGTGTTGGTAGGCGTCAGGGTAGGGCACGCAGGCTCAGTGAATATGAGGCGCAGATCTGTGCTCAGGCTTGGGGTATTGCATGAGAACTGGGTGCTTTGTGGGCCTGTGCCGTACTGCACGCCCACAGTTGCTCCGGGGTATCCCGTGCTATGCGGCCCGCCGTTGTCGGTGACCACACCATACACGAAGTCGAAGCGGTTCTGGCCTTCGTACAGCAGCACCTCGAAGTTGACGTTGCCCGCGCAATTGCCAATGTTGTAGATACAGGCGCGCCACTCGATCACGAAGATGCGGTTGGGTGCTATACCTGTCACCGATGTGTAGATACCGTCTGTGCCGCCATT
>JBJMMB010000286.1:0-15299 GCA_045805005.1 Chloroflexia bacterium | reverse complement strand
GGCAAGGCGAGCCAGAGACTGCGCCCTTGAAACGGTACCTCGGACCCTTCGGTGCCCTCGCTAACCCCGCCATCTACCTCGGCGCGCTCCTCACTGCTCTGCTGGTCGTAGCGGCCTACCAGGTGCGGCCCACATTTGACATACCCCTGGGCACGGCTACCGATGCCCCACTGCTACGGGGATTCAACGCTGGCGAGAAGATTCCCGGCCAGGAGGGCCTCACCTTCCGATGGTCAAGCGGTGACGCCGCCGTTACCCTTCAGGACATCGGCAGGCAGGACCTCGACGTGACGCTCACGGCCAGCGGAGCCCGTCCGCCCGGCCAACCTGCCCCGTCTCTCCAGGTCTTGGTCGGGAACCGGTCCGTGCTCCAGGAGCGCCCATCGCCCGACTTCACCGATTACCACTTCAAGGTCGATCGCACCGAGGTCCGAGACGGGACCCTGGGGCTTCGCCTGCTGGCCAACTCATTTTCTCCGCCCGGCGACCCGAGGGATCTGGGGATCATCGTCACGCGAATCCAGGTATCGCCCTCCGCTAACCCCGACCGCTTCGTAGAGCCGCCCCTCGGGATCACGGCGGCCCTCACTGGGGCTTCCGCGCTCCTGGGCGTGGTTCTCGCCCTGCTCGGCTGGGGCATGGGAGGCGTGCTGCTCGGTTCGAGCGCGGTCGGTCTCCTCGCCGCCTGGCTCCTGGTCGCCGACCGCCTGTGGCTCACTACGTCACGCTGGTATCTCTCCTGGCTCCCGGTGGTGGCAGCAGGGGCACTCATCGTGCTCGCGGTGTATCTTGTGGGCGGTTGGCTGCTGCGCGCCGGCCGCGCTCCCTGGAGCCCGTGGCAGCGGCGCGCCCTGCTAACCCTGATTCTGGCCGTGTTCGCTGTCAGGCTGGCGGGCCAGGTGCACCCCCAGATCTTCATCGTGGATCTCCTCTTCCACGCGCACCGCTTCGAGACGGTCGAGTCCGGGCAACTGCTCTTCACCATCGAATCCGCCGAGTGGGGTGGGCACTCGACTTTCTACCTTCCCACACCGTATATTTTCATGCTCCCCCTCAACCAGCTCCTGGGCAGCGAGCTGCTCACCATCAAAGTGTTCACGGTGACCCTCAGCACGCTTGGCGCGTTCGTCGTCTACTACACCCTGCGCCGGGCCGCGGGTGACGGCCGCGCGGGCCTCATCGCCGCCGCTCTGTACCTGACGGTGCCGCTCGCGGTGCTCCCCTTCTCATGGGGCATCACCTCCAACGTGTTTGGCGAGTTCTTCGCTCTCTGCTCCTTCGCCATTGTGGTTACCTGCTACCGCGACCTGCGGCCGACCCACCCGGCAGCCTGGGTGCTCGTCTTCACCCTCCTCATGGCGCTCCTCAGCCACCCCGGCGTCGTGCAGCTTACCCTGGCCGCCTTCGGGTTAATGTCGCTGCTCGCCCTGGCGCTGGGGCGTATAATATCCGGCAGGCGCGGCGCGATCTGGGCTCTGGCCCTGCTGATACTGAGCTTCGGAGTTGCTTACCTGATCTACTACGGGCACTTCGCCGCCGATATGCTCAATACCCTCCGGCAGATACAGGCCGAGAAAGCCGCTCAGGCCAAACCCGGCGTGTTCAGCCTGAGGATCGGCGGCTCGGTGGCCGACCGGAGCCTGGGCCTGGTGGTCCGCGCCGCCACTTCCAGGCTCGATTGGTTCTTTGGCGGCCTCCGCGGCTTCTGGCAGGAGGCCCAGGCCTATTACCGTGTGTGGCCCGCGGCCGGTGCCCTGTTCGGCTACCTCTCCATCTGGCCCGCCGGTCGCTACCGAGGGGCCAACCGCGCCATGCTCGACGTCGCCGCCGGCGGGTGGATGCTGGCCGTGGCCTTCTACGCCGTTATAGGCTGGGTGATGAACCTGTACGTCCGCTACGCCCTCTTCGCCCTGCCCATAGTCGCCATGGGTGCGGGGATCCTCCTCTCGCGCCTCCAGTCAAGGGGCCGGTCCGGTGGCCTCGTCACAGGCATGCTGCTCCTGTTCTACGCCACCGAGGCCCTGGCCTTGTGGCACTACCGCATCACCTATGCGTTCAAGTGATCCCCGCGCCGCCGCCCGCGCCAACGCTAGACCCGGCGGGCCTGGCGAGCTAGCCGCAGCACGAGCCCTACTCCTCTGGTGGCCCCTGTGGCTGCTGATTGCCGCCGCGCTAGCGGCGCTGGCCACCACTTACCAGGTGAGCCGCACGTACACCGTAAACGTGGGCACAGGCCAGGACGAGGCATATGTCCGCAACTTCCACGCCCGCCTCGATGATCAGGGCCGTCCCTTCCGCTGGTCCGACGTCTACGGCTACGTGCTCTTCCCCGGCCTTGGTGGCTCCCGGCCCTTCACTCTGAGCGTGGCCCTCGACCCGGGCCGCCCCGCCCCCGTGACCGCCATCGTCAACGGCGAGACGTTATTCTCCCGCCCCTTGCAGCCCGGCTGGCAGACCATCCAGCTTGCAGTCGACGCCTCCCACCCCGCCGCGCTCGCCTCCCGTGACACGGTGCTCGAGTTGCGAGCCCCCGATTACCGCTCGCCCGACCAACCTGCGGAGGCCAGGGGCTTGAAGGTGTCCACCGTTGTGCTCGAACCTGCCACCGGCGGCGGCTTGATCGTCCCTTCGTTCGCCACGCTCGCATTTTTACTGGCCGCCTTGCTGTTGCTCTACCTGTGCGTGGGGCGGTCGCTCCTGGGTTTTGCGACTCTACCCAGAGCCCGCCTCTGGGCGCTGCTCGCTGCGGCGATAGCAGCTTTGGCTTCCTGCATCGCGCTGGCGCTGAGCCACATAGCAATATCGGCAGCCGCGAGCCACCTGGCCATCGCGCTAGTCAGCGCCTTGCTGCTCCTCGTAATTGTTGACCGGCCCTTGCTGGGTAGGACGCGGCTTAGCCCTGCCCAGGCGAGAGTGCTGGCCGTATGTTTCGCCCTGGCGTTTGCTGTGCGGTATGGCGGCATGGCCCTCCCGCAGGCGGTCATCATAGACATGCCCTGGCACATGAAGTGGCTGCGCACCCTCCTTACGGGCGATTGGCAGTCCCTCTACTTCCCGGGAGGGCTGAGCGAGGTGCCCCGCGAATGGGGCCTCAACTTGCTCATACCCAAGTCGCCCCTCTTCTACTTCGCCGCCGCGCCTCTTGGATTCTTGCCTTTCGACCTTGAGACATCAATCAAGTGGCTGATTTGCTTATTAGATTCCACGCTTGTGCTTGCGGCCGCGTGGCTGGTTTCGCGCCTGCGAGCGCCCGGATGGGCCTGCGTTGCCGTCGGGGCCACTTACGCGGTTATGCCCCTGGCGTTCAGGGCCCTGGCCTATGGCATCCTTCCCACCATATTCGCCCAGTGGCTTGCAGCGGTGCTGGTAGTCTACCTGCTCGCGGCCTGGCAACGCCGCTGGCGTTTGGAATGGCTCGCCGTGACCCTCCTGATGGCCCTAGCACTGCTGGCCTTCCCCACAGTAGCCCTTTTTGTGACCCTCATCCTCCTCGCCTGGTGGCTCTTCGAGCGCGCGTTCTCAAGGCCCGGGCGGACCTCTGCGAGCGCCTGGCGCGTGCCGCTGGCCCTCGCTGCCGCCTGGGCGCTGAGCCTGCTGGCCTACTATGGCCTTTACATCTCGCCGGTGCTCGCCTCGGCCTCCGCGTTGCTCGAGCCCGGGCCGGGCGAATCGACCGTGCGCTGGCCCGGTGGTTTCCCCGAGCTGCTCGGCTGGACCGCCGACTACCTCGTCTCGCTCCTGCCCGCTCTCCTGGCCCTGATCGGGGTGGCGCTCCTGCTGGCGCGGGGCAGGTGGCAGGTGGCAGGCCGTCGTGTGCTTGCGCTGCTGGTGGCTTGGCTGGCGATAAGCCCGCTATTCCTGCTCGCCAACTACCGGGTGGACATGATCGGCAAGCACCTCTTCTTCACAATGCTGCCCATCGCGGTGTTCTGCGGGATAGCCCTGTGGAACCTGGCCAGCCGCCACAGGTGGAGCGCCCTCCTAGCGGCCCTCTGCCTGGCCGCGTTCTCGTGGCAGGGGCTGGCCTTCTGGGTCGACCGCCTCGTGAGGGCCGCAGGTTGAGCACAACCCTTACAAACCTGCGCCGCACGCTCGCGACTATCGCACGCGGCCTGACCCAGCCCCGCCTATACCTGCTGTTGCTCCTGAGCCTGGCCACCTGGTCGCTCGCCTACCAGTACAAGACTACTTACACGATCGATGTGGGAGGTCTGCACGATGACGCCTTCGTCTTCGGTTTCAATGCAAAGGAGCGCAATGCCTCGCTCGACTACCGCTGGAGCGGCCCGAAATCTTCGATACGCCTCCCCGGTATCGGCAACGAGCCGGTCCTGGTCACCATCACCACAGTCGGGAACCGGCCGCCCGGCGAGCCCCCTCCCGCCATCGTCATCGAAGCCCGGCGCCGCTCGTACACCGTGCAGACCACCACCGGGCCCCACAGCGACTCCTTCAACTTCGAGCGCGGCGACCCCACCGACGGCAGCTTCGAGCTTAGCATCACATCGCCCGTATTCTCGCCTCCCGGCGACCCCAGGCGCCTCGGCGTCATAGTAGACAAACTAAGCGTAGCGCCCGGCGATCCCGGCCTTCGCCCCTTCGTATACCCGCCTCCCGACACACTGGGCTTCATGCTCCTCGGCCTGGTCTTCTGCTTCCTGGCCGTGCTTGTGGCCACCGGCAACTCGCGCCTCGCCCTGTTCGCCTCGTACCTCCTGGCCCTCGCCGCCACCGCCCTGGTGATCTTCGCCCGCCCCGAGTTGGGTCTCCTCGCACCCAACCTGCCCACCGTCTCCGCCTGGGGCCTCGCCCTGGCCTTGATCGCGGGTGTGGTGCTCGCGGGCGCGGAAGATCCCGCACTCGCCGCACGGAATCGCTGGCCCGGCGCGAGCCCGGTATCCCTCGTCCATCGCCTCGGCGTACTGGCCTTCGGGGCAGCTTTCGTGCTCCGCTTCGGGGGCCTCATATACCCGCAGTTCCTCACCAGCGACATCATGCTGCACGTCCACAACATCCAGCGAGTGTTCAACGGCCAGTGGGTCTTTCCCGGCTTCCTGCCCGATGGCACGCCCGTTCCCTACCCGCCCGCTCTCTACGTCCTCCTGGCCCCCCTCGCCTGGTTCCTGGGCTCGTCAGACGACACCCTGGGGTTCCTACTCAAGTGGAGCGCAGCCCTGCTTGACGCCGCCACCTGCCTGGGCCTCGCCTGGGCGGGCTTGCGCCTCTGGTCGGGGGCCGTGGGCGGCATTGCGGCCCTGGTCTACGCCCTTTCCCCGGCCCCCTTCGACCTCTTCTCCGCGGGCAACTATTCTAACCTCTTCGCGCAGAGCGCCTTCAATCTCACCCTGCTGTGCGCGGCGGTGTATCTCGGCGGGAGTGCGGACGATGGACGATGGACGATGGACGATGGGGGTGAGGATAGCGGGTTAGTTGCTCCCCATCATACAGCGTCCATCGTCCATCGTCCTGCATTCCTCCTCGCCGCCATCACGCTTGGCTTCTTCCTGACCATCCTAGGACACTATGGGATGTTGCTGGCTGTGCTGGGGGTTATGGGCCTCTTCGCATTGTGGGCTGTAGTCGCGGGCCGCCGGACGGGCAACTCTCGCGCGTGGGCATTGCTCGGCTCCTTCGCCGTTTCCTTCCTGGGCAGCTTTGCCGTCTACTACTGGCGCTTCCTGACCGAAATGTGGGGCCAACTGAGCAGCGCGCTCAACAGGGCCTCAGGCGCTCGGACGGGCTCCTCGGGGGGCCAACGTCTTGATGCTGGCGTGGTGCTTCGCAAGCTGAGTGAGAAGGTCGTGCTGCTGACGGGTATACCTGTGTTGGTCACCGGCCTGCTGGGTGCTTTGCTCGCCAGAGGGATTGGCCCCGCCGCACGGGCCCTGCTCCTCTGCTGGCTGGCGGCTGCCGCCCTCTTCGCACTCCTCGACCAGACCCTCGGTGATGCCATACGCTGGTACTACCTGGGCGCCGCGGTGCTCGCTCTCCTGGTCGGTCGGTTCCTGGGCCTGCTGCTCGGCCGCGGCCCCGCAGCCAGGTGGCTCGTGGCGCTATCGCTACTGGTGATGCTGGCCCATCTGCTCGACTTCTGGGTTGGCGACCTCATCTTCACCCGGTACCACTAGGGCCCACTCCTTTTGTGCATCGCGGCCACCCCTCAAGCCGTTAGAAGTTATAATTAGGAGGCCGGCCGCAACGAACCGGCGAGAATTTCCAAGCTAAGAGTACCTAATGAGACAAGACCTCTACAGAGACCTCTACGTAAAAGAGCACGATTACTGGTGGCACGTGGGCAAGCGGGCCATCGTCTACAGCCTTCTCGAGCGATACCTGGACCCCGGCACCGAAGGGAGCAGGGTGGCCCTGGACCTGGGGTGCGGCACAGGGCTAAACCTCGACCACCTGGCCCGCTACGCTGAGCCGGTGGGCACCGACTTCTCCGAGGAGGCTTTGCGCTTCTGCCGCGAAAGGGGCCACAAGCGGCTCTGCAAAGCCGACGCCTCCGAACTCCCTTTCAAGGATCGTCAATTTGACATAATAACCGCGCTTGACGTGGTGGAGCACCTTGACGACGACCAGGTGGCCCTCACCGAGCTGCGCCGCACGCTCAAGCCGGGCGGCCTATTGATCATAAGCGTGCCTGCTTACCCGGTGCTCTGGAGCTATTGGGACGACATACTGGGGCACCGCAAGCGCTACACCACCACCGGTATGCGCCGCGTGATGGAGGACGCAGAGCTGGTCGTGCGCAAGGTCAGCTACTCCAACTCTCTGATTCTGGCACCTAGCGCGGCCATGCGTATGCTCAAAACCGCCCGGCTCAAAGCCTCGGAGGGCAACGGCGGCAGCGACCCCGAGACCGATTTCATGCCCGTCCCCGGTTGGGTAAACAGCGCCCTGATCCGCTATTACACGTGGGAAGCCCACACCCTCGCCCGAGGTCGTCTGCCCTTCGGGCTCTCAGTCGTGTGCGTGGCCCAGCGGCCCTGGGGGCGCTCCGGTTGAACCGCCAGGGCGCCAAAGACGCTTCGGTGAGGCCGGGAGGCTATGCGTCCGCGGCTGCCCTGCGCCCCGCCCCGTCCCTCCATGCCGCCCTTGCCTGGCTCGAGGGAGCGGCTCCCCTTGTGCTGGTCGCGAGCATCGCGCTCTGGGTGGCCCTGGTGTTCGCCGCCAGCATCTACAAGTACGAGACCTTCGGGCAGGGTTACGACCAGGTCGACTTCGAGCAGGCCATCTGGAACACCGTCCAGGGCCGCCCGATGGTGGACTCTCGCTTCAACTTCAGCGACTCGATTTTCGGCCTAGACTGGATGCCCATGCTGCTCCTGTTCGTGCCCTTCTACGCGGCCATCCCATCGCCCCATACCCTCTTTTTCATGCAGATCCTGGGGGCCGCCCTCGGCGCCGTGCCCCTCTACTGGCTGGCGCGGGACCGTCTGGGCAGCAAGCTGGCCGGGCTCTGCGCCGCGCTGGTTTACCTACTGTACCCCACCCTCCTCTACGGCGTGCTTAACCCCTTTCAGGTGCGTCTCTTCTCGGTCACGCTCCTCCTCTTTGCCATCTATTACTTCGAGAAGGGCAACTGGAAGCTCTTCGCCGCCGCTGGCCTGCTCGCCGTGCTGGCGCGCACCGACGTGGCCCTTGTGGTTGCCATGTTCGGCATCTATGCATTGCTGCGCCGTCGCCGTTGGCCCTGGGTGGCGGCCCCCCTGGCCTTCGGTCTGGGCTACTTCGCCCTCGCCACTTTCCTGATCGTGCCCAGCTTCCTCCACCCCGACGCCCTCAAGGGGCCCAGCGGCCCGGTCACAGATTACATGTCGTGCTGGCCCTGCGGCCATAACCCGGTGCTCGCCTACTACGGTCACCTCGGCGGCACCTTCCCTGAAATCGCCAGGTATATCTTCACCCACCCGGTGGAAGTGCTAAAATTAATGTTCAGCAGCCCCAAGGTGCTCTACATCCTCTCGCTCCTAGTGCCCCTCGCCTTCCTGCCCCTCCTTGCCCCCGGGCCGTTGGTGCTCGGGCTGCCCATCCTGGCCCTCAACCTCCTCTCCACACGCTCGGCCCAGTACGATTACCAGCACCACTACAGCCTCCTCCTCATCCCCGGCCTGATGGTTGCCACTGTTTATGGAGCGGACAGGCTGGCGCGTATTGCGTATTACGTATTGCGTAGACGCGAGAAACTGTCTGACGCAATGCGTAATACGCAATACGCAATCTATCAGGCCCCCGCGTCCTACGCTCCTTACGTCCTGCTCCTCCTCGCCGGCTGGGCCGCCCTCTTGAACGTCCCCTACAAGAACCCCCTGGCGCGGACCTTGCTCTACCATGAAATGCCCGCGCGGGTAGAGGCCGCTCGCGAGTTGGTAGCCATGGTACCTCCCGAAGCAAAGGTCGCCGCCAGCTCATTCCTGGCTCCCCATCTCCTCCCACGGCGCTACATCTACAACTTCCCGCCCGCGCCCTATTCGCCGTATAATTTCGGTCCGGAGCGCCACTCTGACCGCTTCGTTGACCTCGACTACATCCTGGTCGATCCGAAAGCCTCCGCGCTCGATGCCAACCCCATCGCAGATAAGAGCGCGCTGGAGCACCTGCGGGCCATGCCCGGCTGGGTCGAGGTGGCTTCAAAACAAAATCTCCTGCTCTTCAAGAGAAAGTGAGGTCCATATGCAGACGGGCCAGGTTGCCGGAGGCCGGACCGGAGGCGCAGCCGGCCTGATCCGATTGCTCGGGCGCAAGGTCGTCATCACTCGTGTGGTGACCTTGCTCGTCACGGTACTCACGCTCGTGCTGAAGCTCAACGAGGGCGGCGACGTGATCATTTTCGTCCTCTCGGCCATTGCTCTTGCTGGCCTCGCCGCGCTGGTGGGCGACTGCACGGACCAACTCGGGCACCGCTTGGGCCCCGGAGCCACAGGGGTGCTGCAGTCGGCCCTGGGCAACCTGCCGGAGCTTTTTATCTCCATATTCGCCCTCCAGGCAGGCCTGATCGTCGTAGTGCAGACCGCTCTCGTCGGCTCGATACTCGCCAACAGCCTGCTGGTGCTGGGGTTGGCTTTTCTGGCCGGCGGCCTCAAGCACGGCGTGCAGACCTTCGGCAGCACCCAGACGAAGATGATCTCCACACTCCTGGTGCTCAGCGTGGCTTCGCTGGCCATCCCCACCCTGGCGACCGCCCCCGGCGGCCCCGACGTGGGGCACGCCGACGACCTCAGCCTGATCTCCGCACTGGTCCTCCTTGGTGTCTTTGCGGCCAGCATACCCTTCTCCCTGCGAGGCGGGCCCGGCGCCAGCGCCGAGTTGGAGGACCAGCCCCGTGAGATGCTCTGGCCCATACTACTAACGGTCGGCCTCCTCCTGGCCGCGGCCACCGGTGCTGCCTTCGTGTCCGACTGGTTCGTGGAGGCCCTCAAGCCGACCATGTCAAGCCTCGGCCTGTCGGAGGCTTTCGTCGGGCTGGTCATCGTCGCTATCGCGGGCAACGCCGTAGAAAACGTTGTGGGCGTGCAAATGGCCGTGCGGAATAAGCCCGACCTGGCGATCAGCCTGATAATGAACAGCAGCTTGCAGGTGGCCCTCGCCCTCACCCCCGCCCTGGTCATCATCAGCCAGTTCATGGGCGGGACCCACCTCACCCTCGTCTTGCCGGGCCTGCTCCTTGTAGCCATCGGCTTCACCGCCCTGCTGGGCGCGTTCGTGGTATACGACGGCGAATCGACCTGGCTTGAGGGAGCAGCCCTGATCGGCCTCTACATCATCATCGCCGCCAGCGTCTGGTGGGGCCCACATATCTAATGCGTAAAACGTAAGGGTGGTGGGCGTAGCTGGTCTATGGCCTCCAGTCGTCGCACGCTCCAACTCTTGGTGCGTTTTGGAAATTCTCTAGGGCGCCTGACAAGACATCTGGCCCACAACCAGTCCGTGTAGGGGCGAACCTTGTGTTCGCCCTCCAGGGGCGCGATTACGAGCAGGGCGAACACAAGGTTCGCCCCTACAGGGAGTGATTTTGTTAGGCGTTCTCAGGCATTAGCCAGAACTGATGGCAGGAGTAGCTCGCTCTTTCCATTGGGTTGCTGCCAGTAAAAAATAACTGCACATCGTAATTGCTTGTGATGAAGAGGACCTGTACGCTGTGCTCTCCGGCGGTCAGGTGGTCGCGGTCAGGAAGGGTGATGCCGGGTTGGACGGCGGATAGCTGTGGGTCGCCACCCGCACCCATGCACGCCTTCGGATGGTGGCGTGGATTGTAGTATCCTGCTGAAAGAGGGTCAAGGCTTCTTCCCGCCTGCTGCAACATGAACAGGCGTTGCAGACCCATGCGAAAGCCCGTCGTGTTATAATTGCTTCGAGAGAGGACCATGATGACCGCACAGCAAAACTCCCCTTACGCGCTCGCGCCCCTCTCGGTAGTGGCCGAGGACGCGAGCGGGCAACTCCTGATCGAATGGAACGATGGGCATACCAGCCGCCACTCAATCGAATTGCTCCGCTGGAACTGCCCTTGCGCGCTCTGCCGGGGCGAGATGGGGATACCCGGCAGGCTCGCCGCCCTCACCGAGCTCCGCCCCGAAGAGACCCGCCTCACCGACGTCCAGCCCGTCGGCCGCTACGCCATTATGCCCTTCTGGGAAGACGGCCACCACGACGGCATATACACCTACGAGATGCTCCGCGCCACCTGCCAGTGCGACACCTGCTCCCCGAAGACCAGGACGGAGGACGACCCTATTGCGTAGTGGCAATTACGTAGAGGAGGAAGGGCAGCGGGCTCTACCACCCAGGCTTCGTAGGCACGCAATACGCAATACGCAATACGCAATACGCCGCCGTCCTGGGTCAGCCATCTCCACCAAACTCCTGGCCTACTTTGCGCTGCAGGCGCTGGGTGTTGGGAGTCTGCTTGCGAACCCCAGCACCCGGCACCCAGCACCCAACGCCCAACTAGAGGAGCGCCTGGCAGCCGCAATCCAGCCCTGGCTGGAGCACATGACCTGGCGCAAGGACTTCGATGCCTGGCGCAAGCGCCGCATCTGGCAGGAGCGCTATCAGGACGACAACCTGCGCGACCTGAAGGCGGCCTTCGGCGACCTGTCGGGCAAGCGCCTCCTCGACCTGGGGGCGGGCATGGGTGGGCTCTCGGTGGCCCTGCTCCTCGACTCCGGCCCCTCGGGCTTGCGCCTCCAGGCCCTTGACTACAACCCCGACTACTGCCGCATCTCCCGCCTCCGCGCCGAGCGCTATGGTCTCGACCTTAGCATGGTGGTGGCTGCCGGCGAGCACCTCCCTTACCCCGACGGCTCCTTCGACGGCATCATCTGCCTGGACGTTCTGGAGCACGTGGCAGACGTGCGCGCGGTCTTGCTGGAGATGCACCGTGTGCTCAAGCTGGGCGGCCTGGTTATCACTTCTGTCCCCAACCGCCATGCCTTCCGCGACCCGCATTACCATCTGCCCGCTATCAACTGGCTCCCCAGGCCCGCAGCCGAGTTGGCGATCCGCGCCTCCGGCCGGTCCAAGTCGGGCGGCCCCCTGCGCGACCGCCAGGAGCTATCCGAACTGAACACCTACACCTGGGCTACCTTCAAAAAGCTCGCCGCCGAGACGGGCTTCCGAGCGCGCGACCTGGTCCGCCACCGCATCACCCGCAGCGAGATACGCCAGCTCCACGGGCCCAGACGCCGCCTCCTCGATCTCCTGCTCAAGACCGGGCTCGCCTGGCCCCTCTACTCCATCTACCGCTACGGCTGGCAGGGGACGTACCAGATATTGCTCGTAAGACGTGGAGGACCAATGTGTAATGCGTAATGCGTAGTGGAGGAAGGAAATGGGCTTCTACCACCCATGCCCGGCGCGCTACCATTATGCATTACGCATTACGCATTGCGCGCATGCGCATCGCTCTCTACAACCTCACAACCACCACCCGCTGGGGCGGCGTGGAGAACTTTGTGTGGGAGGTGGCGGCTCAACTGAGGGAGCGGGGGCACAGCGTGGACATATTCGGCGGGCGGGGGCCGGAGCACCTGTGGAGGCGGCTCCCCGGCGTGCGCTTGCGGCTCTACCCCTACGTCGATAGGGACGTCTGGCGGAGGATACCCCTGCTTGGGCGGCAGTACACTCTGACCAAGCTACTGGAGCGCCTCAGTATGGCTCCGTTTGCCCTGCCCACCCTCCTGCGCGGCCGGTACGACGTGGTGCACATCCAGAAGCCCTATGACCTGCCCGTGGGCGCGTTTGCCAGGCTTGGAGGCTCCAGGCTCGTATTCGGCTGCCACGGCAAAGACTTCTGGCCCGGCGACCGGACCTTCGTGCGCTTCGTCGGCGCCTCAGTCTCCGCCAGCCGTTACAACGCCGCCCAGGTGCGCGCCCGCTACGGCCTCGATCCCACAGTTGTCTACAATGGGGTGGACCTCACGCTCTTCCGTCGGGACGGCCCCGACGACGGCGAGGTGCTCGCCCGCCTTGGGCTGGAGCCCTCTACTCCCGAGAACCCGGCAGCGCTGTACGCGGGCCGCCTGGTAAGGTGGAAGGGCGTCGAATACCTCATCCAGGCCATGCCCCGCCTGGAGCCTTCAGACACTCGCCTGTGGATCGCGGGCGAAGGCCCTTACCGTGACACCCTGCAAGCCCTGGCCGCTAGGCTCGGCGTGGCGGAGCGCGTTCGCTTCCTGGGCCGGGTCGAGCAGCCCGATCTCGCCGCCCTTTATCGCTCCTGCGCCGTGCTCGCGGCCACCTCTTTCGTCAACGAGACTTTCGGAATGGCCCTGTGCGAGGCCATGGCTTGCGGCGCGGCGGTGGTCGCCTCTGATTTCGGCGGCTTCCGCGAGGTGGTCGACCACGGCGTCACCGGCTACCTGGTGCGGCCCCAGGACTCTGCCGACCTTGCCAGGCACCTCAACATTGTGCTCAGCGACTCCGCGCTGGCGCGCAGGCTGGGCCGCGCCGGGCGCGAGAAAGTGCTGGCCACGTTTAGCTGGTCGGCGGTCACAGACAGACTGGAGGAGGTCTACAGGTGGCTCGCCCCCTCCTCTACGTAGCCTACCCCATGCGCCTTGACCTCGGTGCCGCCAATGCGATCCAGACCCACAGCACCGTGCGCGCGCTCCTACCCTTGCTGCCGGGCATGCACCTCGTAGTCCCCCGCTGGCTGCGCGAACCCAGCGCATTCGAGGACCTCGGAGCCATCCACCTCCCCCGCCCCGCCATAAACAAGCTCTCGCGACTCGTGCCCTGGGCCGGCTGGTCCTACCTGGAGCGCACCCTCTACTCGGCTATGCTCGTTATATGGCTGGTGGCACTAAGGATTTCCAAAAAAGGCTATCGGACCCTCTACGTGCGCGACGCGATCTGCGCGGCGTGGCTATGCCTGCTCGCGCCCATCCATGGCTCCCGGGTCATCTACGAGGTACACGACCTGGAAGCTCTCCACCCCAGCAAGGCTGCGAGGTGGCCCCGCGCCTTCTGGTCGCGCTTCCTCCCATGGCTCGACAAGCAGGCCCTCTCCCGCGCCTGCAAGCTCGTGTCGCTCACGGGCGCTTTCCGGGAGTGGGCAGTCGCGCGCGGCCTGCGTCACCCCTCCGACATTGCGGTCATTCCCGACGCCTTTGATCCCCACCTCTACCGCGACGTAGACCCTGCCGGAGCCCGCCGCCTGCTAGGGCTGCCGCCTGCTCCCTGCATAATTGGCTATGCCGGGCTCACCTTCGCTTACCGCCGTCTGGACCTGCTTGTGGAAGCGTTTGCAACCGTAGCCGGGATGCACGACAATGTGCTGCTGGTACTGGTCGGAGGGAGGCCGCAGGAGGTGCAGGAGTTGTGCAAGCAAGCGGAGCGGTTGGGGGTCGCGGACCGCGTTGTCACGCCAGGCCAGGTCGGCCAGGAGAAGGCAGCGCTCTACCTGCATGCCTCCGACATCCTTGTGATCCCCGACACTGTGACCCAACTCACTGCCTCCCCCCTGAAGCTGTTCGACTATTTGGCCGCGGGCAAGGCCATCGTGCTCAAAGACATGCTCGCCCTCCGCGAGATCCTCGATGACCACTCGGCCCTCTTCTTCCCTGAAGGCGACGCTTCCGCCTTGGCCTCCGCGCTCAACCACCTCGTTTCCAACCCCGAGTTGCGCGACCAACTCGGCACCGCCGCCCTCGCTCGCTCCACCGACTACACGTACGACGCCCGCGCCCGTAAGATCCTCGAAGTGGTAAAGAGCTGCCCGTGAAGCCCAAAGCGCCGACCGCCCAATACGAGGCTACGCACGCCGCCGCTCCGACATTGGCGAACCACACTCGGAGCTCGCCGCTCACTGCCCTGCGCTCTCTGGACCGCGGGTTCCTGGCTCTCCTGGTGCTCTTCGTCGCCTTCGCGCCACTCGTCACCCACCGCATCTACGCCAGCGACGAGATCCAGTACTTCAGCTACACCCACTCGCTCTTCTTCGACCGCGACCTCGACTTCAGCAACCAGTATCTCTACTTCTGCAACGTCGACAAAGTGAAATTCGCCGATTTCTGCCGCGACCTCTATGGCAAGCGCGAGCCCGCCACCGGTCTGCCCATCAATGTAGCCCCCATCGGCACCGGCCTCTTCTGGCTACCCCCCTTCGCCATCACCCACGCCGGGGTGCTCCTGGCCCGGGCCCTGGGGGCCAGGGTGCAGGCCGACGGGTTCTCGCCCCCCTACATATACGCCATCACCTGGGCCTCCTACGCTTATGGCTGCGCCGGCCTCTTCCTGTGCTACCTGCTTGCCAGGCGTCTCTTCGGCAGCGGCCTCGCTGCCCTCGCCGTCATCACCGCCTGGCTCGCCACTTCGGTCATCTTCTACACCGTGGTGGCCCCACCCTGGTCCCACGCCACATCCCTCCTGACCGTCACCCTCTTCCTCTGGCTCTGGTATCGCACGCGCCGCCCCGAAGGCCGCACCCTCAAAGAGTGGGCGTTGCTTGGGGCTGCCGCCGGAGCGATGATGCTGGTTCGTGAGCAGGACGCTCTCTTCATGATCGTGCCCGCCATTGAGGTGGCGGTGATCCTGCTCGTAGCGATTCGAATCCATAGTAGCAGGGATCAGGGGTCAGGGATCAGGGATCAGGATCCACCTCCGTCCCTGACCCCCGGCCCCCGACCCCTGACCCTTATACTTGGTCTCGCCACGATGGTCGTGATCGCCGCCATTGTATTCATTCCACAGTTGACCGCTTACCGGGTAATCACGGGACACTTTGGGCCCTCCAATGTGGTTTCCGGCAAGTTCTTCTGGACATATCGGAAGTTCGTCTTGTTGGTATTGTGTGT
>JBJMMB010000285.1:0-5617 GCA_045805005.1 Chloroflexia bacterium | reverse complement strand
GCGGATTGAAAAATTACCGCAGAGGGTGGAATTGTGGCGGCTATCAGGTACGGTCTTGGGAGCGGGCTGCCAGGGTGGTGGCGAGGTCGAGGTGAATGGCATCTAGGGTTTGGAGGGCCTGGGGGGAGGAGAGGTGTTGGTGGAGGCCTCGGGTTTGGTAGATGCGGCGGACAATGCGGGCGGCTTCGGTGGGTGGGGGCGCTATGGTGGTGAGGATCTTTTCGGCCTGGATGGTGTGTTCGGCTACGTGGGAGGCGAAGCGGTGGAGGCGGAAGCGGATGGTGACCTGGTAGCCGACCCAGATGGTGGGCCGGTCGAGGGCTTCGTCGGGGAGGGTTGCCAGGGCGTAGCTCCGGGTGTGGGCGGCCTCGAGGCGCTCAATCCAGGCGAGGGTGCCGCCTGCGCGGTCCTCTTCGCTGAGGTCCGTGTGCAGCTCCTTGCGTAGCGGCTCGCTGTCGGAGCGGTGGGCGGCGTAGGCGGTCTGCTCGGCGTAGTTGCGCTCGCCCAGGAGCAGGTGGGCCAAGGTTTCGGCCAGGGACCACTCGCCAGGGGCGGGCTGGACGTGCAGGAGCCGGTCGGGGGTGGAGATGAGCAGGCCGCAGAGGTCACCCCATGCCTGGGAGGCGAGGGCGAGGATGCGGGCTGCTTCGGCGGCGGATGCGGGGGCGGAGACGGCGGATGCCTGCTCCTCTTCGAGTGAGCGGTAGAGGGCCTCTCGCACGGGCAGCGTTTCGCCGGTGTGCCCAGGCCATTCCCAGGGCTTGGTTAGCAGGGGATCGGAGAGGCCGGCCAGCATTTGCATGGCGCGAGCGAAGGGCGTCGCATTTGCGTTATCAGGAGCCATTGGACTTTCTCCTTTGGGTTGTTTGCGCGGCCTGACCTGCGGGATGGACGAGTTGCCTTTTTTGCAGGGTCCAGTATACCGTGCGCCGGGCCTGGGGGAAAGCGGGTCAGGCTGGGGGGTCGTGGGGGACGCCAGGCGGGGAGCTGGGGTGCCAGCCGGAATTTGAGCGGTTAGGGGGTCGCCATCCTATTGTATTGGGGGATGGCGGGTGCTATACTTGGGGCACCCGGCTGTTGAGCCGGGGGTTTTGGTGTCCGACGTTTGGTTAGATGTTGGAGGCCTGGAGGGAGGGCGGGAGATGATGGCGAGGCGTGAGAAGGTGTGGGCGCTTGGGGAGCGCGGGGGGCGTGGGTGGCTGTTGGGGTTGGCGATTTGTGTGGGGGTGATACTGGTTGTGGCGGTTTTGGCGCCGCTGAGGGGGGCGCTGGCCCGGCCCGTGGATGGGCGGTCGGGGGCAACTGGGGTGGTGCGGCCCGGTGTTGGGGAGGGCACGAAGTGGTTCGTGCGAGGTGAGGGAGGAGGATCCGGGGCCGGAGGTGTGCAGGGGTTTGAGGGATTGAGCGGCAGGACCGGGGGCGGAGGTTTGGCCTGGGATGGGGCATCGCTCGATGACCCGGTGGCGAGGCCGCGGCATTGGAACGAGTGGGGCGCGGGGCGGGATGATTTGGCCCCGAGTGATGTGTATACGAACGGCTGGACTAACGTTTTCCCGATCCTGTACAACGTGAGCACGGTGTCGACTACGGAGGCGTGGGCGAGTGGGGAGTACGGCCACCTGATGCATTACACGGGGGGCGCCTGGGTGTCGGTGGACCCGCCGGACATGCGGGGACTGGCGATCACGGGGATAAGGATGCTGTCGGCCACGAGCGGGTGGCTCGCGGCGGGAACCAGGGCCTTCCACTATGATGGATCGTCGTGGAGCGAGCGGAGCAACGGGTTGGGCGCCAACCTTTTGTACGTGGGGCGGGTGTACCCGCTGACCGATACGAATGTGTGGGGAGTGGGCACGAAGTGCACCGGGGCAGGGTGCCTGGATACGGTGATGCACTGGGACGGCACGACCTGGAGCGCGGTGGGGCCCACCTTTGGCAATGTAACCTTCTTTACAGACATCGGCATGGCGAGCGCAAGCGATGGGTGGGCGGTTGCTTCTGACTACGACACCAACACCTCGGTAGTGCTGCGCTACGACGGCACGAACTGGACCCAGGTGGCTGGCCCGCCGGGGGCTAGCACATTGTTGAGGGTGTCGGCCCCGACGCCGGGGGAGGCGTGGCTGATCTCGGGATACAATAACGCGGTGGGCCATATTTACAGGTTCAGCGGGGGGAGCTGGACGACCTATACCTCGCCGGGCAGCTACGAGCCGTATGGGATATCAATGCTCAGCGCGACGGAGGGATATGTTGCCACAGGCTACTCTGTGGCCTCGTGGAACGGCTCGACGTGGAGCACCGAGTACACGGGCAGGTGGCTGTACGACGTGTCGGCGGTGAGCGGGCGTGCGTGGGCGGTGGGCCGCGCGGGGACGATATTGATGCGCGGGAGTGGGGCGGCGTGGGACTTCCAGCAGGGCGGGCCGACCCCGCAGTTCATGTTCGCGGTGTCGACGCTGCCGGGGGGCGACGCCTGGGCGGTGGGGCAGACGGGCACGGTGGTGCGCAACTCGGGCGGGGCGTGGTCGCCGGTAACGACGACGCTGACCGCAAACCTGTTCGGGGTGCAGGCATTGAGCACGGGCGACGTGTATGTGGTGGGGGACCATGCGATCGCGCGGTGTGGGAGGGCGGGCTGCTCGCAGGTGGCGTCGCCGGGGGCAGTGATGGCGGCGGCGTCGATGACGGGGAGCGAGCAAGGGTGGGCCGTAGGCACAGACGGCTCGACCTGGCGGGATACGGATGGCACGTGGGTCCCGGTGATGAACCCGGGCACGCTGCCCCTGTACGCGGTGGCGATGGATTCGCCCACCCATGGTTGGGCGGGTGGCGGGGATGTTTCAAGCTACACGCCGGAACTGCTGGAGTACACGGGCGGGGCGTGGGTGGACCGGAGCAGTATACTGCCGAGCGGTTCGCCGGTGATCTACAGTATCGCGCTGGCGCCGGGCGGCGGGGAGGGCTGGGCCGTGGGGCCCAAGGACTTCAACAACCCGCAGGGCACATGCATTTTGCACCTCAGCAGCGGGGTGTGGAGCGCCGACCGGACGAGCGCGGCCCTGTCGCTGTTCGGGGTGTCGATGGACGCGAACGGCGAGGCGTCTGCCGTCGCGGGGGAGATCGTGGGAGGGGTTGGGGTGACGGGGTACAGGCGCAGCGGCGGAGTGTGGCGGCAGCACGCGATGCCGCTGGAGTGGTGCTGCCAGGCGGGCATATCGCTGATACCGGGGGAGGGAGGCTGGTCGGTAGGCCCGCTGGGCACGATCCTGCACTTCACGCCGCCCGGTGGGGCCACGCCTACCGCTACGGCCACAGGGCTTTCTACCGCGACGGCAACCGCGACCGCCTCGGCCTCGCCAAGCGCAACCCCGACGGCGACCCAAACGGCCACGACGCCGGCCACGAGTACCACGACCTCGGTGCCGACGGCCACGGCCACGCCATGCGCGATAAGCTTTAGCGATGTGCAGCCAACGGACTACTTCTACGAGGCGGTGCGGTATCTGTACTGCCACGGGGCGATTTCGGGGTACGCGGATGGGACATTCAAGCCGTACAACAACACTACCAGGGGGCAGCTAGCCAAGATCGTGGCGCTGGCGGTGGGCTGGGTGATATACACACCGTCCACCCCTACCTTCAGGGACGTACCGGCGGACCACGCATTCTACCAGTACATAGAGACCGCGTACTCACACGGCGTGATCTCGGGCTATTCGTGCGGGGCGGGGTGCCTGGAGTACCGGCCGGGGAATAACGTTACGAGGGCGCAGCTATGCAAGATCGTGGTACTGGCCAGGGAATGGACTTTGTACACTCCCACGTCTCCCACGTTCCGGGACGTGCCCACGGACGATGCGTTCTACGGGTACGTGGAGACAGCCTACCGGCATGGGATCATCTCGGGGTACGATTGCGGTGGGGGTTGCCTCGAGTTCAGGCCGGGGAATAACGCCACCAGGGGGCAGATAAGCAAAATTGTGCACCTGGCGGTGACGGGCCCATGAGGTGGTTCCGGTATGTCGCGGCGGCCCTTATGCTGGTAGGGGTGCTGGGGATCGCGGCCTTGCAGCATGGGGGGACGGAGGCGGCCTCGGCGGGGGCGAGCCGGTGGCGGTTCGCGGCCGTGGGGCAGGTCGGCCCGGTGGAGGCACTGAGGAGGGCTTTGGCGCCGCAGGTAGCACCGTGGGCCGCTAACGTGCGGGCGAATACGGACCCGACGGGCAACGGGCAGCACGAGCCGGGCGTGGCGGTGAGCCCTGTTAACCCGAACGTGGTCGTGGTGGCTAACAAGGACTACCGGGACCTGAACGTCAAGCGGGTGTGGATCGAGGCTTCGACCGACGGCGGGCAGACCTGGCCCACGCAGTTGCACATGCCGGGGTTGCCGGCGACGGATTCGGAGAGCGACCCGGTGGTGATGGCGCGGGACGACGGGCGGATCTACGTTTCGTGCCTGACGACGGGGAACAACGGCATATTCGTTACGTGGAGCGACGACAACGGGCTGACCTGGCAGCCCTCGGTGGCTGTTGTGCAGGGGCAGACCGGCCTGCAAGACAAAGACTGGTTCGCCATCGACAACAACCCGGCGTCGCCGTATTACCACCGGATGTACATGGCCTGGGCGCCGGGCGGAGTGGTGTCGTCGTACTCGACCGACGGGGGGTCGAATTGGAGCGCGCCGCAGCAGATACCGAACAGCGGGGCGGCGCAGATCGAATACCCTTACCCGGTGGTGGCGCGCAACGGGGACGTGTTCCTGTTCCATCTGTACGACTGGGGTGCGCGGAGCCCCAGCCCCAGCAACGTAAAGGTGGTGAAGTCGACTAACGGCGGGGTGTCGTGGAGCCAGCCTGTGAGCGTGGCGACGATATACCAGCCGCAAACGCCCCCTCGGGCGGCGGACCAGTGGCGGTTCTTCTCTATTATCTCGGCAGCGGCGGACCCTTCTGACAACAACAAGCTGTACGCGGCCTGGACGGATGACCGCAACCATAACACGAATGGGCTGGACGTGCAGTACAGCGCGTCAACGGACCACGGGGCGACCTGGGGGCCAATCACACGGCTGAGCCACGACCCTACGGGGGTGGTGAGGGACCATATCACACCGATGCTGGACGTTAGCGCGGACGGAAGGCTGCACGCGCTGTGGTTGGACCGGCGGTTGGACCCGGCCAACGCGCTGTTCCAGGCGTGGTACTCGTCGTCGACGGACGGAGGGGCTAGCTGGCAGCCGGACACGCAGGTGAGCGACGCGCCGGGGCTGGGGTTCGACCTGAACGTGGGGCTGCCGCCGGGCTCGGGCAACGCGGCGGGCGACTACTGGGGGCTGGATACGGCGGGCGGCTACGTCTACGCGGCGTGGACCGACACCCGCAACAGCAACCAGGATATCTACACCTCGCGGCTCTCTCCCGCGAGCCCGACAGGCACGCCGGCGAGCACGCCCAGCAACTCCAGAACGCCCACGCTATCTCCCTCGTCAACGCGGACGGCAACGGCCTCGCTGACACCAACACTTACCCACACCGCGAGCACTACGCCTAGCAGCACGCCTACTAACACGGCCACGGCGACAAGCACGAGCACGCCTACCGGGACGCCGGTG
>JBJMMB010000284.1:0-4583 GCA_045805005.1 Chloroflexia bacterium | reverse complement strand
CTTGACCGGGGGTCGGGGGTCGGGGGTCGGGGGTCGGAGTCTGCCATCGAGCCTGGTTCCCGACCGTCGTCGCTCCGCTCCGGCGCTGGCGCTCATACCCCCGACCCCCACCGGGGTCTGCTCTTCAAGAACGCCCGCCACCCGCTCCTCTCCGGCCACGTGGTCCCTATCACCGTTGAGCTTGGCGACAGATTCCGGATGCTGGTCATCACCGGCCCGAACACCGGGGGCAAGACGGTGGCCCTCAAGACGGTGGGGCTGCTCACCCTCATGGCGCAGGCCGGCATGCACCTGCCCGCCGACCAGGGCTCGCGGGCCGTGGTCTTCAGGGATGTGTTCGCAGACATAGGCGACGAGCAGAGCATCGAGCAGAGCCTCAGCACCTTCTCCTCGCACATGTCCAACATCATCTCGATACTCAAGCAGGCCGATCGCGAGAGCCTGGTGCTGCTGGACGAGCTGGGCGCGGGTACCGACCCGCAGGAGGGCTCAGCCCTGGCGCGGGCCATCATCACATACATCCTGGAGATCGGCTGCCTGGCGGTATGCACCACCCACTACTCGGAGTTGAAAGCTTTCGCCTTCAACACGCAGGGCGTGGAGAACGCCTCGGTGGAGTTCGACGTAAACACCCTCAGCCCCACATACCGGCTGATGATAGGCGTGCCGGGCAGGAGCAACGCCCTCGCCATCGCCAACCGCCTCGGCCTGAGCCCCCAGATCATAGACCAGGCGCGGCGGTTCGTGGACCCCGAAGCCCAGCACGTCGAGGACCTCCTGGAGAACATCCGTAGCGAGCGCGAGGCGGCCCGTAATGAAAGGGGGAGCGCCGAGCAGACCCGCCGCGACCTGGAGCGCAGCCGCCGGGAGCTTGAAGAGCGGCTGGCCGACGTGGACGAGCTCAAGGCCAGGGCCGCGGAGGAGGTGCGCGCCGAGACCGAGCGCGAGCTGGAGGCCCTGAGGGACGAATTGCGCCGGTTGCGGGGCCGGGTGGAGGCGGGCCTCACAGCAACCTCCGACGAAGCGCTCACGCGCCAGTGGGTGTACGAGACCCAGTCGCGCACCGAGGATATGGTCCGCCAGGTCAGGACCCAGGGCGAGCGGGAGCGGAAGAAGCGCAACCGGCAAGCGCGCCCTGAGCACAGGCGCGTGGAGACCTCCGAGCCCCATGTATTCGGCCCCGGCGACACGGTGTACGTGCAGACCCTGGGCGCGGAGGGGGACGTGATAGGCGCGCCCGACAACAGCGGCCAGGTGGAGGTGCAGGTGGGTGCGTTCAAGGTGCGCGTGCCGGTGGCCAACCTGGCGCTACGGCGCACGGCGGCCTCGCAACGGTCGGAGGCCGCCCGGCAAGCGTCTAACGCCACGGCGAGCCGCTACGCTGCCGCCGCTCCCGTGGTCGCCCCGCCCCTCGAGTACGATTTCAGGGGTTGGCGGGCCGAGGAAGCCATCGAGGAGATAGACCGCCGCCTCGACGAGGCCGCTATGGCGGGCATGCCGTTCCTGCGTATCATCCACGGCAAGGGTACCGGAGCCCTGCGCAAAGCCCTGCGTGAGTTCCTGACGAAGCAGCCCGTGGTCAAGGGTTTGGAGACGCCCCGGCCCGAGGAGGGCGGGGAAGGGGTTACGATAGTAAGGTTGTGAGATGAAGGTGATGAGGGCTGCTCCGCCATAGCGGGACAGCCCTCATTTGTGCTTACTTGTCGTCCAAACGAGCCTGTTGGTTCCCACTGTATAGGTAGCCCGAACCTGAGAGAACCACGGTGTTAGTGGCGTCCCTGATGGTTAGGCGCACACGATCAACTCCATTTCCAGGTTCGCCCGCATCTGTAAATGTCCATTCGGCTCTGGCACCAGACACCCCGTTATATGTCCCGTTACCCGCGCCAACGAAGGTGTCAAAGTTGGAGACAGGTTGCCCTGGGTCGATAGTCGGGTCATCTGTGCAGTAGCCGCCCGTTAGGGTAGTGAGGTTGAATCTATTCCCGCCGCCCCAATTTACTTGAAGAGAATTGGGCAATCGGGCCGGGTTACAGAGTAGCTCCATGCTGTGGGTTACTAGCAGGCGCGAACCCGTATAGAAAGCACCTCCACCGGTCATGCGGCCCGCCACAGAGGTAGGAGTAGGGGTCGGAGTTGGGGTTACTGTGGGGATATTCCCAACTGCGACTCTCACAAGGGTCGATTGGCCCACATTGCCTGCCGTGTCGTACGCTTTGACTTGCAATGTATGAGGGCCATCAGGGTCTCTGGTGGTGTCATAGTCGAACCCAAAGGGTTGCACATATTCGGTGTGATATAAGACCCCATCTTTCCATAGCTCAGCCCACGCTACACCATTATTATCAGATAGAGATGTGGCTACATGGGCGCGGCCGGAAACGACATCCCCGTTGGAGAGGGACGTGATAACGCTCATTGGACTTGCATTGTCGGTAAATGTACCGGCGTAGAGGTTGAGTTGGCTGTTAATAAGCCGTTGTGAGATGGTATTGAAGTATTGGTAGCTTAGGTCTCGCATCAGGCTTTGAGCCGATGGGCTAAACCAGTTGTCCTGCTCACAGACCAGATTGTAATCTCCCAGGGCAACAAATTGAAGATCACGAATATCTTGTCGTAGGGCACTCCGGAGCTATTCACTCTCGCCGTCACTACGGAGACGTTACAACTCAAAACTCGCTCAAGCGGAGGCGGGGAATACACACTGCAAATCATCAGTGTTGTCCACGTAACTGAACCGAATTTGAGCGGCGCGTGAGTGGTAAGGCTCATAGGTTTGTACCATGTGAGCTGTAAAGCGGTTTATATCGTCATGGAATTGGCCGAGTTGCGCGCTGGTATAGTCGTCACCGATAAAAACAAGTTGCTCGAGCCACCCGCCTGTCAACTTCCCGGCACTGTCAGCCGAATCGTAGAACAACCCACCAGGAACGGCAAAGTCGCGGGTGAAAATTGGCATATGGGCAGCGTCAAGCACGCTTAGCCTAAATGAATCGACCGCGCCGTTCGGCCTCTCGTATGTGGGTACATATCCGTTGACTTTTTGCAGACCGGCAACCGCAATGCGTGGATTGCCTTGAGCGTTGTAAGACAAATCAACCTGGAGCACCTCTTGTGCAGGTGGGATCACGTTTTCTTGAAGGAGTTGGGCGTACGATTTCCAGGCGGGGCCGCTTTGTTTGCCGGCGCCATCGTTCGCGGGCGCTGCTCCCGATTGCCCGACAACCGTGGTCAGGAGCGCTGCGCATAGGGTTAAAAAGATTGTGATTGATCTTATTGTCTTCTTCACGGCATTTCTCCTTGGACACTACCTGCCCGCAGTTCATCAGCTACTAGGAGTCCGGGGCTAGCTTGTATATAATAGGCCCATGACCGGACCTACTACCAACTTTCGCGGGCGGGAGTTTGGAGAGCCCGCGCCTTTGACGCCCCGGCCTATGTCTGAGTCGCTCAGCGTTGTCAGCCAGGTGATGCTGCCCAACGACGCCAACGCTATTGGCAATGTGCACGGAGGGGCTGTGATGAGGATGGTGGACGAGGGCGCGGCGGTAGCCGCCATGCGCCATTGCCGTCGCCAGGTGGTCACCGTGGCCCTCGACCACATGAGCTTCGATGCGCCGGTGTACATCGGTGACCTGGTTACCGTTACCTCCAGGGTGGAGTACGTTGGGCGCTCCTCCATGCTGGTGTGCGCCGAGGTAGTGGCCGAGAACCCCGTGATCGGGAGAAAAGTACGCACGAGCACCTGCGTCCTGACTTTCGTGGCCCTCGATGAGCATGGTCAGCCCGCCCCTGTTCCACCGGTTGTGGCCGAAACCCCCGAAGAGGAGGCCCTCATGGAAGAGGGCAAGCGCCTCTACGAGCGTTCCAAGCAGGAGCGCGCCCGCCGTACGTAACTGAGATAGTAAACAGAACACCGGACGGGCGAAGCCCGTCCGGTGTTCTGTTTACTCAAAGGAATCTATCAATTGAGGATCGGAAAAGCCCTCTCGTTGCGGCGGCTCCTGAAGAGGAACACCAGGATCAGGCCGGTTATGAACCCCCCTATGTGCGCGAAGAAGGCCACTCCACCTCCGGCGTAAGCCTGATTGAGCGCGAAAACGCTTATGAACTGGGTCACGATCCAGATGCCTATCATTATCAGGGCTGGGACGTAGGTCACGGTGATGAAAAACCCCAGCAGGATCAGGGTGCGGATCCTTGCCTGCGGGAAGAGGACTATGTACGCCCCCAGCACGCCCGCTATGGCTCCCGAAGCCCCGAGGTTGGGGATCACCGAGTCCGCTCCTCCGAAGATGATCTGGGTGAAATCGGCGCCGAAGCCGCAGAGCAGGTAGAAGATCAGGTATTTTAGCGAGCCGAAATTGTCCTCGATGTTGTCTCCGAAGATGAACAGGAAGAGCATGTTGGAGGCAATGTGCAAGAACCCGCCGTGCATGAACATGGACGTAAGCAGCGTCAAGTAGGGTATGCCCAGGGGGGCCGCGTACAACATGATTGACTCACCCGTACCTGGTACCGGGGTAAGCCCGATCAGGTCGTGCCCCGTAATTATCTCTTTTGGGATCAGACTCCAGCCGTTG
>JBJMMB010000283.1:0-5614 GCA_045805005.1 Chloroflexia bacterium | reverse complement strand
TCAAGGTTTTCCCCCCGTTTTCTGCCTTCCTGCTGGTCGAGCGTGGCCATCACATCACAGGAGAGCACCAGCAGGCCGAATTTTCCCTGCCTCAGCATGGTGCGCAGCGTCGACTCGTCCCAGCGGCCCTGGGCGGCAAGGGCCGACATGGTAAAGGGGTCGTCGTATGGAGTGTCTTTCCCCGCGAGAGCCAGGACGCCCGCATCGTCGGCATAGAAGAGCGTGCCTGGGCTCTGGCGGAGGTAGAAAGCTATCTTGCGCAATTGCTCCTGTTCGGCGGCGGAGGGTTGGGCCAGATCGGGTCCGTAGGCTACCGTGGACGGAGCGGATGTGAACACTACATATCCCATAAGCACAAGTATCGCGGCGAGAGACGCTAGAAGTAGGGGGTCAAACGCGCTCTTGGGTGCGCGTGCTGGGTTGGTAGCGGCGACCAGCGCCATAGCAAGCAGAGCGCCGGCTGCCGCACTGAGAGCCAGACCGGGCATCAGCAGGTGGTTGTGGTCGGCCCCCACCACCGCACCGGTGGGCAGGGTCGCAAGGGAGGCGAGCACGAAGAGGGGTATAAGGAGGGGCACATCGCGTGCGGCGGCCGTGCGGCGGGCGGCAATCCATTGGCCGAGCCCGTAGAGCGCGTAACCCACTGCGACGAGGATGAGCGGCCATTCTTCGTCCCAGAAGGCGTAATGGAGCAGTCGCGTGAAGGTGAGGCCGGAGAAGGGGAGGGAGTGGTAAACGATCATTTTCAGATAGAACCAGTGCCCGTTGGCCAGGTCGAGGATGGCGAAGGGCACGGCCACGGCCAGGAGCAACACGACGCACCAGCGGAGGCCTACGCGCCAATCGCGCAGGAGTAGATAGACGGCGGAGGCTGCGGGGCCGGCGAGCGCGGTTTGCTTCGTGAAAAAGGCGAACACGAAGAGCCCGGCAGCCGCCAGCAGGAGTGGCGAGCGCCACGTTACGCGAGATCTTTGGGTCCCAAGGGCCACGCAGACCAGCCCGGCAGCGGTGAGGGCTATCATCAGCATATCCCCTCTGAAGCGGGTGGCCCATACGATCACTTGAGGCATGGTAAGGAGTAGAGTGCCTCCCACGGTGGCACCAAGCGCGGCCGGGACCAGGGTGCGCCAACCATGGCGATTATAACCGCCCTCGAATATCACCAGCAGCGCTACCAGGGCAGCAGCGAGTAGCGTGGCGAGGAGCGATATGGCGCGCCCGTTCCGAAATATGGAATCGATCGCGCCGGGCACCCCCAGGTCGGGCAGGCGTGAGGGCAGTACCCAGGCCGCCACCCGGTAAAAGAGAGGTGGGTAGGGGCCCGATATGAAACGCTCGGCGGTGATGGGGGAGTAGATGTCAACGCCCCGCTTGACGAGGAGCGACTCGTAGAGTATGAGCCCCTCGGAGCCGGGCCGAGCGTAAGGGTAATCGAGCCAGGTGGCGGAAGTATCGACAAACCGCGCAAACGGCCCGGCGGGCGCCAGCAGTAGCAAGACCAACACGCCGAAGGCCACCCACACGCCCCACCGCAACCATAGGGCCGGGGCCGGGACCTGTGGGTCACTTGTCACACCGGGATTATATTACGTTTTACGTTTTACGGCATTCCCTTTAGCAGAGCCACCATCAACTCCTCCGTGACTCCTGGGATTGGGGTGGTGCTTCCGGCCATCGGGACGGGGTCGAGGGTGCCGACCAAGGTGATTATGGTGTCGCCCTTCTCGGCCGTTAGGACGCCGACGTCACCACTCCAGGCGATTCCCTCCATGTCGGTGTAGGGAGAGCCTTTCCAGTAGATGCCGTGGAAGTCGCCTGCACGTACTTCCTTCCAGGTGCCAGTGGCTATGTCTATTCGCACCGGCTGGCGCTGCAACTGGAAGGTCACTATGTCGGACGCCGGGACAGTCTGTTCGATTGTGTTGACATTATCCACGTAGCCGCTGGTCCGGCGGATGGCGTACCGGCGCTTGAGCCTGGCTCCCGCGTCGGCGGGGACGAGGTCGGTGCCCTGGCAGGGGCTAACCGAACCGGAGGTCAAGAAGGCTGTGTAGGTGAGGACCGCGGTGGTGGGCATGATAATCGTTGTGGGAGGTGTGGGGTCGGGGCCCGTTATCGTCCGGCTGGCATCGATAGTGCCGGTCATGACGGTGGTATCGGGAAGCGGCACTATAGGGAAGCCAAGGTAGGGCTGCGTGAGTTCCACAGCGCCGCCCCTTACGAAGCTCCACTTGCCCGGCACGGCCTGGCACTCGATCTGCGCCGGGTTGGTCGCGGGCTGTCTCGCGGCCACGACCGTCGTGCCCCTGGTGACCTCTATCCAGGTGAAAGTGGGCACCGCTTTCCCGTTCTGCCCGCTCTGCTCCTGCCCGGTGTCGACCATCTGCCTCACGAGCCCGGTGAGCATCTCCTCGGTGATTCCCTGGCGCACTTCGCCCACCAGGAGCATAGCCATATCCCCCTTCTCCAGGAGCATAACGCTCACGTCGCCTATCCAGTGTGTGCCCTCTGGGTCCTGGTATGGCCCGCCGTGCCAGTAGATACCGTGGACGTTACCTATCTTCACTTCTTTAGCGTCTCCCGAGGGAACGTCTATGGCCAGGGGTAGTTGCTTCGCCTCGAACACGGTCAGGGGCGCAGTGGCAGAGAAGCTTGGGTCCATCTGCCGGCGAGTAATGTAGTTGAGTTTGACAAGCGCCCCAACATCCGCCGGATCGGGCACGTCCTCGGTACAGGGGGAGACCGCCTGATCGGTCAGGGCGACGCTATTGGTGGTGGAGAGGGTGAGGGTGGAGGGGAGGAACTCGACGGGGAACCCAACGCTGAGTTGCAACTGGTTCTTATTGGGGAAGGTTATGAACGAGCGACTGGCCGTGGGGCCGGCCGGTTGGGAGTTGGTGCAGGTCGGGGGTGACCAGCCGAGGGGGAGGTTCTGCGGGAATACGGTCTGGCCGTTCTTGCGGACAGATATCCAGGTGTAAGTAGGCGTGGGCCGCACTATAGACATGACGGTGCTAACCAGCCATAAGAGAATTCCAACGGCAGCCGTGATAGCCACGGCCCTGGCGATCCTGGGCAGCATGGTGGCGGAGAGGGTAGGCACCTCCTCCTCGGCTTGCGGGGGCACGTAGACGTTCTCCGAGTATCCGGCGAGCGCCCTGGGCTGCTCTTGCACTGGCGCCTGTTTGGGTTCGGGTAGCCGGGCCGCCCACTCCTGGAACAGGTCACGCCGCAAGCCCGGCGGGGTGGGATAAGCCTGTTCCCGGCACTCCATGGCGGCGCTGCCGAGACTCGCCAGCACCGCCAGCTCGGGGTCGTCCTCGAGCTGTGTCCAGTTCAGAGGCACGCCCTGGCCGAGTTGGTCGAGCGCGTCGGCGAGTGCCCTGTCGCGAGGGCCGAGACGGCGGGTGCGCGGTGTTGTTTTTTTGATTTTGAGTTTTGAGGTGTTACGCCTGCGCAGTGTGCGAAGGGCGTCCATGCTAGGGCTCCATCGCTTTTTGGGTGTCCAGGTAGCGGCCGATGCGTTTCAAGGCCGAGCGCAGCTGGCGCATGGCCCGTGGGAGGCGTAGGCCTGAGGCGGCTGCTATCTCCTCGGGGACCAGGCCCTCGAAGAGGGCCAGCGACATCACGGCTTGCTGTCTGTGTGGTAGGCGCCCCAGGGCCTCGCGCAGGCCGGCCAGGCTGGGCGGGCCTTCTTCCATGCGGTTGGAGGGCGTCGACTCGTCCTGGGCGATGTGTTCGTCACCCAGCCGCTTGCCGGCTAGCCTGAGCAGCCAAAGGCGCATCGGCGTGGAGGCCGTACCCCGAGCGTAAGGTCTCAGGTGGCCCAAAGCATCGCCGAAGGTGGCCCTGGCGACGTCGGCTGCACCTTCTTCGTGGCCGGGACCGAGCCGCCGCGCCGCGTAGCCGTACACGGTGCTCAGGTGGCGGTCGAGCCAGCGGCCCAGGGCCTCCCGGTCGCCGTCGAGTATCCGCCGCGCAAGCTCCCGGTCTACCTCAAGGCTGGCATCTACCGGTTTTGGATTTTGAGGTTTGGATTTCGGATTTATCAATATACCATGGCCCCACGGCTCTGACGCCCGGATCCTGGCACGCAAACCCTCCCGGCTCACCAGTGCCCAGCGCCCCTGATACTTTATGATACAATCTTATGCGGGTAAAGGATCATTTTCAAGCTGGGTGTAATTTTGGGCATCTATGTGTCTCCGGCAATTTCATCTTCAGGCGTTGCGTCCCCTCGATCTCGGTTTGGTGTACCTTTGCTGCTGGGCGGCATCATGGCGGCGGGTCTCTTGCTCCGGTTGGTGTTCTTTGCGGCGTCGCTCCCCTCCGGTGGGGCTCCGTTCATTCGCGACGAAACCAATTACGTGGGGCTGGCGGTGCCTCTGTCCGAGGGCCAGGGGTTCGTAGACAAGTGGGTCTGGCTCCGGCCGCCGGGCTACCCGATATTCGTCGCGATCTTCACCGCGCTTGGGGGCGGCAACCTGTCGCTGGCGGTCCTGGCGCAGATCCTCCTGTCGGTAGCCAACATCGGCCTGGTCTACCTGCTGGCGGTGGAAGTCTTCGAGGCGGGGGCTGGAGTGTCCGCCCGAAAAGCGCAGGTGGTGGGGCTGGCGGCCGCCGCAATGATGGCCCTCAACCCTCACGTGGTGTTTTACGCCAACCTGCTGATGGTCGAAACCCTGTACATGTTGGCGCTCACGGTGATGGTGTGGGCTCTGTTACGAGCACTGCGCGCCTTCGGCCCCGCCTCCGGACCGGCACACAACCGGCAGGGGTTCGCGCTCGTGGCGCTCGCGGGCTTGGCGGCGGGGGCGGCAGTGCTCACCCGCTCCCTGCTCCTCACCTTCGTGCCCCTGCTGCTTGGGTGGTTCTGGTGGGCGTTGGGTCGGGGGCCTGCGGCCGACGATGGACGATGGACGACGGACGATGGGGGTGAGGATACCGGTTCCCTTACCCCATCGTCCATCGTCCATCGTCCATTGTCTCTTCCCCGACGGCGGAGGCTGCTGCCTCTCGCTCTCTTCCTGGTCGCGATGTTCGCGCTGATTTTGCCCTGGACCGTCCGGAATTACCTGCGATACGACCGCTTCTTGCTGGTGGAGACTACGGGCGGATACAACCTGTGGATATATAACGACCCCAATACCGGCCCTCAGGAGATCGATCAACGGCTTCTAGAGATCCCGAACCCGGTCGATAGGGAGCGCTACGCCGCGCAGCAGGGGGTGAAGGCTATCACCGGGAACCTGCCGGCGTTCGGGGTCGTAGCCGTGGAGCGGTTCATAGGTGCCTGGCCGGTCGACCGCTTCTACGAGTTCCGGGTGTTCCTGCGGGACAAGTACCCAGGGACCGATTGCACCAACCTCGATATCTTCGCCTGGCTGGGCACACTCTTCTATATAGGGCTGGGTCTGCTCGTGATATGGGGCCTGGTAGCCGCGCCGGGCAGGACCTTCAAGGTGCTGGTACTTCTCTTGCTGTTGCATTACGGAGTGGTCACCGCATTCAGCAACCAGGAGTTCCGGTTCCGCATGCCTCTGTATCCGTTCCTGAGTCTCTACGCGGGCTGGGCGCTGGGATTTTTGATTTTTGATTTTGGATTTTGGATTTT
>JBJMMB010000282.1:0-3149 GCA_045805005.1 Chloroflexia bacterium | reverse complement strand
TCTCGCTTCGCTCTCAATCCGCTACCGCTCATACTCCTGGAGAGGCCCTTGATCCCGATGAGGGCTAGGAGGATCAGGGTGAGGGCGAAGATGAGATTGATGGGCTCGTGGAAGTTGGGGGACTGCCACTCCTGGGTGTAGCGGAGGAGGGGGTTGGAGGTGCCGTGCAGGGCGTAGGTGAGGGGGTAGGTCCACAGTTCCAGGAAGTAGGGGTTGAAGAGGGTGGCGGCGAGGCAGGCCGCGAGAGTTACCAGGAGGGGGCGTATCGAGGTACCGGACGAGGGGCGAGGGACGAGGGACGATGGGGGTAAGGATGATGGTTCGACAACCGCATTGTCCCTCGTCCCTCGTCCCTCGTCTGCCACAGGACCGCCACCCCCTGCAGAGCGGTACAAGCGGTTATTGGCGAACTCGCCCACTATGAAGACGGCGATGAGGGCGATGCCCATGAAGTAGCTGGCGTGCAAGTTCGTCCAGAGGAGCATGGCGGGCGGCAGGGCGTACAGCAGCCGAATATGGGCGGGGTTGAGCTTGTAGGCGGTGAGGGCCAGGTAGAAGCCGCCCAGGAAGACGGCGGTGAGCACCTGCGGGCGCACACCCCATGAGGGCGTGGCGAAAACGAAATAGAGCATCATCAGCAGTAGGGAGAGCACCCGGCCCGCACCCCTGCCACGCACCAGTAGGTAGACGGCCAGCCCGCCCACGGCCTGCAACAGGCCGAAGAGCAGCGAGAGCACTCCGTACCCGAACAAGCTGTTCAGCCCGTACATGACGACCTCGGTTAGCCACTCCTGCACCAGCCAGGGCCGCCCCTGCGCCGTGAAAGAGTAGACATCGTGCGAGGGTACGCCGCTATCGAGGATCAGCTTGCCGTTGCGCAGGTGCCACCACACGTCGGGATCGGTGGGGGCGACGAAGGTGACCAGACCAACGAAGATAATCAATAGCCCGGCCAGGAGGGTGTAGCGGTGCAAACCCCGGGGAAATTTTGAGTTTTGAGTTTTGAGTTTTGAATTGGAGGGTTCAGGTTCGGGAGGAGCGGGCGTGCTAAGCTCCAGATCCTGATCGGGGGGCGATTCGTTTTGTATGGCTGTTGGAGGAGAAGGCATATGTATAGTGAGGGCGGCGCGCTACCTATCGCCGCCTGTGTTTAGTCTAACACGGTTTGGTTTGTGTTGGAATAGCCCGTGGGCGGTGGGGCGGCCCGACAATCGTACCAGGGCGAGGGCTGGTGCTTTACTTGTTGGGGTCTATGCTGGTGAAGTAGTCGCGGACAAGGTCTTTGTAGCCCTGGGGGATGTAGTCATTGTTGAGGGCGCTGCCTGCTTGCTGCTGGTACTGGTTGTAGACCTGCTCGTAAGGGACCTGGGCCGGGCTCGTGTTGTTGGCGTCGGTGTTGGTATTGGCGCTGCTCTGCTCGCCGCCGGGGTTGTTCTGACCCTTCACGGCGACGGGTGTTCCTGCCGCGTTGACGCTGCTCGGGGGGGCGTATACCGGGTCGGTGTGTCCCTTGCCCCAGCCCGAGTTTGGCGAGCCTTGTTTGTTGCCGCCGGCCTGTCCCTGGCCTTGTCCCTGGCCTTGTCCCTGGCCTTGCCCTTGTCCCTGACCCTGTTGGCCCTGTCCCTGTCCCTGTCCCTGACCTTGACCTTGTCCTTGACCTTGTCCTTGGCCCTGCCCCTGAGCCGCGACGGGCGTGCCTTTGCCGGGGGTGCCCTGCACTAGGACGGGGGTGCCGGTGCCAGACATTTGGCCCTTGACCGGCGAGCCAAGGGCGACGGGGGTGCCGGAGATCGGAGTGCCCGCTATGGGGCTGCCGAGCGAGGCAATGGGCGTTCCGGAGCCGGGGGTGCTGTTGGCTACGACGGTGCCATTGGCCCCCGGCGTGCCGCTCGCGGGAGTGCCGTTGGCGACAGCGGTGCCGGTCACGGGCGTGCCCGCGGTGGGGGTGGCGCCGGCCTGGGCTACGTTGCTTTTGCTCTGCTGCACCTGGGCGAGGGCCTGCTCGATTTGCTGCTGGTTGGCCTGGTTGGTAGTGCTTTGCTTCACTTGCTGGCCCAGGTTCTTCATGGCCTCGGCGGCCGCTTTGGGGTCGTTGCCCTCCATGGCGCTCGCGGCCTCGTTCAAGCGCTGCGCCATTTCGGGGTCGAGGGAGGCCACGCTGTCGCGCGCTTTGCGCAGGGAATCGGCAAGCGCCTTGCGCTCCTCGGGGCTCATGGAGGCGGCGTTCTCTCCCGCCTTCTTGAGGGCATCGGCTGCCTTCTGACCGTCACCTGAGCGGAGGGCGTCGCCCGCTTCCTTCGCCTGGCTGTTGCCCGAGGCGGCAAGCTGCTTCGCAAGCTCATCGAGGGCCTGACGCTGAGCGGCGGCCTGGGGGTCGAGTTGCTTCTCCAGCCGGCTCTGGGCCTGGGAGAGGCGGGCAAGCGCCTCCTCTCTGCTCAGGTCCTTGCGGGCCAGGTCATTGAGCAACTGGTCAAGATCCTTCAGGAGAGCCTGGCGGGCGGGGTCGTCAGCGGCTTTGGGCTGCGATTGCACCGCTTTCTTGAGGGCCTCTATCTGCTTGCGTTCGGCACCAAGTTGCGACTGCACTGCCTGGTCGCGGCCGGATGCTCCAAAGCCGGGCACCGGGGCAAAGTAGCCGATTAGCAGGGCCACAAGAGCCAGCGCCACAGGCAAGAGCCTACGCGGCGCTAAGCGCAGGGGCAAATCGCGGGCCGGGGAGACGTTCTCGGCGGCAGCCAAGGCGTCCTCCAACTGGGCGTCGAGGAGCGCGACCTGCTCAGGGGTAGGGTTGGGCCATGCCCTTTGCGCGTCTTCCAGCGCAGTGGAGAGGCGCTCGTCAAGCGAGAGCATGCGGTCGGCGCGCCGTGCGGTCGCCATAAGGTCGCGCGGCCTGAGGAGGGCGTAGGCAGTGGCCACAAGGAGCGCCGCGACAACCAGACCTGCACCGATCGCCAGCAGCTCGGGCCAGCCGAGCAGCGGCCTGAACCGACCGGCTACCACCAGGACCAGCGCGGCCACCAGTCCCGCGCACGCAGCTATGGGGGCCACCGAGACTGCCTCGCGCATCCGCAAGCGCATCTGCACGCGCTCTACGACGCGCCGGATCCGGATGGGACGGGGATCGGGGAGGGTGGGGGTGGGGGTCGGAG
>JBJMMB010000281.1:0-2074 GCA_045805005.1 Chloroflexia bacterium | reverse complement strand
GGCTGCAGGTGGGCACTGGCCGCGACCGCGCTGCCCTGGTCCGTCGATATTGGATCACCGGTCCAGCCGGTTATTATGCCGCCTGCCTCAGTTATCAGCAGCGACGAGGCGGCCAGGTCCCAGGGTTGCAGGCTGAGGTGATAGTACCCATCCACGCGCCCGGCGGCCACATAGCAGAGCGCCAGCACCGCCGAGCCCAGAAGTCGAAGCCGCTTTATGCGGGGCTGCACGTATGGCCCGAGCGCCATCATGCGGCTCGCCACCGTTGCCTCGTAGCCGATGTCCGTGACGAGAAAAGCGTCCTCGAGGAACTCCACGCTCGACACGCGCATCTGGGATCCATTCAGGAACGCCCCTCCACTCAGGGTCGCTGTGAAAAGCTCGTCGTGCAGGGCGTCGTACACCGCGGCCGCCAGTATCCGCCCCTGCGCGTCCGCCACTCCCACCGAAGAGCACCAGAAGGGTATCTGCGCGGCATAATTATGGGTTCCGTCGATAGGGTCAACAGCCCACAACCGCGCTGTGGGTGAACCCCGCGCGCCACCCTCGCTCGCTCCGGGCCCGCTTTCCTCCCCCAGGGTGCGGTCGCCGGGGAACGCGGCGTGGATGATGCTTAGAGCCGCCTCTTCGGCCATGTTGTCGTACTGGGTAACGATATCGGTGCCGCCCTTGGAGCGTATCTCAAGGGGACCTCGGAAGCCCTCGAGGGCCACCGCCCCGGCGGCGCGGGCCGCCCTCTCGGCTACCTCCGCGAGCTCAATGCCACTCTCCGCCGCGTCCCCTTGCATCAGGGCTTGACCGGGTTGGCCTGGGTCGGCACGGGTGGGGCCTGTGTGGATTCGGGTCCGGGCGCCTGCGTGCCCTCCTCGGAAGGCGATGTGCCGTTGGTGACCGGCACGTCCGAGGGCAAGCCGCTGCTGCACGCCTTGTTACCCTGCACCTGGAATGTCAGGTTTATTTTCACATCGTATCCCTGGCGCTTCTCGCACATCCACGTGATGAATGCCTGGGTCTTTTCATCGTCGGTGCCCGTTTGAGGCATGTACTTGCCGGCCATAATCGCATACACCGTGTTAGCGATCACGCTGTTGTTATATTGCTCTTCGCTGATATTGTGCTCTTTGAGGAATTGGTCGAACGATTTGCCCTGCAGGTCATTCTGCTTCGCCTGGTCGATCAGGCTCTTCTTCTCGGCGTCCGTGGTCGGGTACAGCTTCTCCTTCTTGGCCTCCTGCTGGATGACCTCCAGGTTTATGAGCTTGTCCAGGGCATCGAAACTGAGCACGTCAAGCATCCGGGTGCCCGTGATGCCCTGGAAATTGTTGGCCAGCCCGGAGAAGAAGGGGTCGTTCATAGCGTTGGCTTTGTCTTTGGCCAGCCGCTCCTGGTAGTCCCGCATATAGATTGGCACCCCGTTGACCGTCGCCACGACGTTGCCCGCGGGTGTGCCCCCGGTGGTGCCGCCGTTGAGGCCCCGCGAGATGAAGAATACCGCGACCACGGCCACGATAAACAGCAGCACCCCACCAATAATCAATGGCACGGTCGACCTCCGCGATACCGGGGCCACGCTCCTGGGCCGCTTGGCCCCGGCGCTCCTCGGACGAGCGTAGGCATCACGCGGCCTGCCCGCGACCGTACCCATCGTGGCCACCCTCGACCCCGATGATCTCACCCCGGCGTCCATACGCGAGCTACCCGCTCCACCACCGGCAGCCGCCCCCCGGCGCTTCCGCCCGTCCCCCACCCCCGGGAGTTCGGCATCGAGCGCCGCCCGCTGCCTCGGATCGACAAGAGCATCCCGGGCGTCGTTAAGAGCATGCAGCATGCTGATGGCCGCCTCATCGCCCTCATGCGCGCTCGGCTCATAACGGTCAAACAGCGCGTTGTAAGCCTCTTCGATCTCCTCCTCACCGGCGTCCCTGGGCACCTGCAGGACGTCGTAAGGGTTAGAATCTCGCAACTAATTCTCCTGTCTATGTTTTGGATCCTGGAACCTCACCAATCCAAACCCAAAATCCGGTCAATCCGCCAAATCCAAAATCCAAAATCCAAAATCGAACTGTCAGGTCTT
>JBJMMB010000280.1:0-16566 GCA_045805005.1 Chloroflexia bacterium | reverse complement strand
CCCGCCGTACAAAGTCATCGACCCCCAATACGTGGTCGGCGCAGTCCCTCAGCCGGGCTACAACGTACTGCAAACCTTCCCGTATTTCAGCCGACTATCCGGCTTCGCCACCCGGGAGCTATATGCGACCGAGCGAGCTCCCTAGCCGGCGTTTGAATTAGAAACGTGCGGGGGCCTCTGGAAATCATACCCCCGCCCGCTTCAGGTGCACCAGCAGCACCGCTATGTCCGCGGGTGTCACCCCCGCGATGCGCGAGGCCTGGCCCACCGTGGCCGGGCGGAAGCGCGAGAGTTTTTGCCGCGCCTCGATCTTGAGCGAGTTCAACTCCTCGTAGGGGAAATCGGACGGGATGGGCCTCTCCTCCAGCTTCCGGGTGCGCGCTACCTCGGCCTCCTGCTTGGCGATGTAGCCCGCGTACTTGGCGGCGATCTCCGTCTGCTCGGCGGCCTCTTCCACCACGCTGTCGCTCATATCCAGGTCGGGCAGCAGAGGTCCAAGCGCGTGGTAGGTGGTGTCCTGCCTGCGCACGTATTCCACCATCGTTCGGTGCCGCATCAGGTCCGGCTCCTCGAACCCTGCGGCGGCCAAGCGCCGGGCCACCTCCCGGGTCACTACCCCGTCCTGCAGCCTCGCCAGTGCGTCCGCCACGATCTCCTGCTTGCGCAGCACCGCGTTATACCGCTCCTCCGACACCAGCCCCAGAGCGTGCCCGATCCCGCTCAACCGCAAATCCGCGTTGTCCGACCTCAACAACAGCCTGTACTCCGCCCGCGAAGTCATCAGTCTGTAGGGCTCCCTGTGGTCCATGCTGGTCAAATCGTCCGTCATCACCCCGATGTACGCCAGGTACCTGGGCAGGACGAGTGGCCCGGTCAAGGACTGAGGGCCGAGGACTGTGGACTGAGTATTGCTTGACCGCTCCCACTCGGTCCTCAGTCCTCGGCCCTCAGTCCTTGACCCGAGCGCGGCGTTTATCCCGGCCATGATCCCCTGGCCCGCGGCCTCCTCATAGCCCGACGTGCCGTTGATCTGTCCCGCCAGGAAGAGCCCCGCCACCCGCTTGCTCTCCAGCCATACGGTGATCTCGCTCGCGGGCACGGCATCATATTCGACCGCGTAGCCGATGCGCATCAACTCCGCGTTCCTCAACGCCGGTATCGAGCGGATCATGCGCCACTGCACGTCCTCGGGCAGCGAGGTGCTCGCCCCCTGCACGTACACCTCGTTGGTGCGCCACCCCTCCGGCTCAAGGAAGAGCTGATGGCTCTCCTTATCCGCGAAGCGGTGGATTTTGTCCTCGATCGAGGGGCAATAGCGGGGCCCGACCCCCTCGATCTCCCCGTTGAACATGGGCGAGCGGTCCAGGTTCTCACGTATGATCCGGTGAGTTTCGGACGTGGTGTGCACGAGATAACAGGCCATCTGCCGCCGCCAGGTTCCGACCTCAGCCTCCTGTGGCTGCGGGTAGGTGTCCAGCGGTTCCTGAGTGATTGCCTGCAGCCGCTCATGGCTGAAATATAGCGGCGCCGGGCTGCCAGGCTGCATCTGCGCCTGCGAGAAATCTACCGTGCGCGCGTCCACCCTCGGAGGCGTGCCGGTCTTCAGGCGCAGGAGCGGGAACGATAGCTCCCCCAGCACCTCGGACAACTGCACTGAGGGGGCCTCCCCCGCCCGGCCCGCGGGCGCGGTGTATTGCCCCGAGATGATGCGCCCCCGCAGGAAAGTGCCCGTGGTCAGCACCACGCTGCTCGCCCGGTACTCTCGGCCCGTAGCGGTGGTCACCCCCACCACCCTGAGACGCCTCCCAGGGGACCGCAGCGCCTCGTCCGCCGCGCCCGGACGGTGACTCAGTGTTGGCCCAACTTGCTCGCTCCCCGCCTCGGGGTCGAGGGGTTCCAGCACCAGGCCAGACACCGCCGCCTGCTTCAAATACAGGTTGGGAGTGGTCTCCAGCACCGTCTTCATCGTCAGCGCGTATAGCTTCTTATCGCACTGCGCCCGGGGCACCTGCACCGCCGGGCCCTTGCGCACGTTCAGCATCCTTATCTGGATCGACGTGCGGTCGGCGTTGCGCCCCATCTCCCCACCCAGGGCGTCGATCTCCCGCACCACGTGCCCCTTCGCGGGCCCGCCCACCGAAGGGTTGCACGGCATTAGAGCCACCGTGTCCAAGTTGAGCGTCACCAGCAGCGTCCTGCGCCCCATACGCGCCGAAGCCAGGGCCGCTTCGCACCCCGCGTGCCCCGCCCCCACCACAATCACGTCGTAAATATCGCCGTTCGCCCCAATATCCGCCATGCCTAGTTTTGCCTCCTAACGGGTAATTCTACCATAATTCGAGAGACCCCCACGTCACCGTGGGGGCCTCTCAGGTCGGAGAAGGAGATTGTCTGTGTTAGGAGGGCCACCCGGCCCGGTGCTGATTTACTGCTCGACGAAGATCACCGTGAAGTAGTGCATCGCGTCTTCGCCCGACTTGGCATACCCGAGCCCTACCGCGCTGTACCGCCCGTCCATGATGATCGCCTTGTGGGGCGCACTGTTCAAGTAGCTATCCATCGCGACGTTTGATGCCTGGTCGTCCGGGTAGTTGTTCCGGGCCAGGATCTCGCCTCCGAACTTGAACTGTATCGAGCGCCCGCTGAGCATGGACAGGAAATTTGTTCCCTCGGGCGTCGTGTGGCTGAAGTAGTTGCGCTCGGCCATGTCGTTACTCCGGGCCCTCGCCACGGCCGTTACGGCCGCGTCAAAATGTACCTGCTGGAGGCCCGCCGCCGCCCGCACCTCGTTGATCCGCCTCAGCAAGCTGCTCTCCATGCCCGAGAGGGCCACCTGCGGGCCCTGCTGGGCCACCGGCGCCGGCGGTGCGGGTGGAGGGGGCGCGGCCGGCGCAGAGGTCAGCCCCCCTGCCCTCTGCAGCGCATCCCGCCCCAGGAGGCTCAACTGGACGGCCTGCCCCTTCTTCGCCAGCTCGGGGTGATACTCGAACCGCGCCCGCTCGAACCACTGCACCAGCATCCCGCCCACCCTCATGGGCTCGGACAGCGGGTAGCCGTAAAGCTCCACCCCGCCCGTCTTCTTCCAAAAGCTGAGGAACGGCTCCGACAGCGAGTGCCCGGTCACCGGCAGGTAGGCCCGCGCTTTCGAGGACCCGAAGGCCCCTACCCTGGCGAAGGGCTGCGAAGGCTTGCTGAAATCGTCGCCCAGCCGCGACATGAGCACGGGGAAGCCTTTACTCGCCAGTTCCGGGTGGTACTCCATGCGCACCCTCTCGAAATACTGCACCGTCAGGCCTCTTTCCTGCCGGGCTTCGCTAAGCGGATAACCTATCGTCCGCAGCCCGAACCGGTTGAAAGTCTGGAGGAAGCTCCCGGCGACCAGCTTGCCCGTGACGCTGAAATACTGGCTCGACGTAGGGGCCCCGGAGCCGCTCAGAACCTCCGCCGTGTGCCTCTGCGCGAACGCGCCCTGCGCCACGGCGGAAACCAGCGTCAGGACGCAAAGAACAGAAGGCACCAGGGACCGCCAGGCGGCCCGCTTGCTACCCTCTTTTGGTTGAGCTATGCAGTTGTCAGGATGGGTGTAGTTGTTAGATGCCTGCATTCCCTTCTCCATCTGGCGCAGCGCAGACAGAGATTGCAGGCGTCCTCTTGTCACCACGTGCACGGTCCAGCAAGACTGAACGGCAACGCGGGCGATAATGAATGCTGGCAACCTGGCTGTCATAGCTGCGAGAGCTTTAGACCCATGGCTTTGCGTCCCCACCTTTCGATGGGTTTGCCTTTTTCAGTTGTGGCCCACACCCCCTAGGCGACCCTCCGACCGAGCCCCCCGCGAGGTGATCGCGGGGCCTATGGGACTTGCGGGCAATATGATTCTGTCCATATTGTATCCCCTCACTTCGAAGCCTGGAATGAGAACAAGGTCCTATAAAACTTCCGCTCCCGCTAGCCTATTCGTTCACCAATACCTACGCAATTGGAGTTAGTACCTGAGCCCCCGGTAGGGGGAACCCTGCACCCCTCTATTGGGGAAGGGGAGAGTTGGGGGACACCCCCAAACCCCCGGCAGGGGGAACCCTGCACCCCTTTATGGGGAAGGAGGTAGTTGGGGGGCACCCCCACAGGGGGCTCCCTGCACCCCTTTGGGAGTAAGAGTCTGGAGAGCACCCCCAAGCCCCGGCAGGGGGAACCCTGCACCCGTTTGTTGGGGAAGGGGATAGTTGGCAGGCACCCCAAACCCACGGCAGGGGGAGCGCTGCACGCCTATCGTAAGGATTGGGGGCAATTTCCCATTTTTCCCATTTTTTCGGTTTTTGGGCATTCTCACACGTGACGTTCGCGAAATGGGAAACGCCAGATAATTATCTAAGTTGAGATTGGTCATTGGAAGAGGATTGGGGCCCGAGTCCCAAAGCCCCGGCAGGGAGAACCGTACACCCCTGCCGTGTTATAATGTTGCTGATACTAGGAATGGGGGTCGCGCGCTTGAAAGTCCTTGATGAAGTCATCGTCCGCGCGTTGCAGAACATGTCCAGCGACGAGCGGCATAACCTGATAATTGGTGTGGTAGACAGGCTCCTGCAGCAGATGAGCGCCCAGGAGCGGAGCCTGCTGATGGAGCACGTGGTCGACCACTTCCTGGAGGCCCTCCCCAGCGAAGAGCGCGCGGCCACCGTTCGCGATCTGGTCCCCCGCCTCCTGGCCCAGCTTATGCAAAGCGGGGGTATGAACGTGGACGAACTGCTCTGGGCCGCCATGGGCTCCCTCGGGGCCTTAGAGCAAACCTCCGGTCAACAACCCAACGATGGTCCGCCCAAACCGCAAAATGAGTAGCCCCGCCGTGAACGAGATGCCCTTCCAAAAGGCAACCGCCAGGATACTGCCCGGCCACGGCGGCCAGCCACCCTCCGGTGTCCCTGGTGCCTTGATGGCTCCGTTTCTCCACGACCAGCCTACCATCCAGGAGAGGGAGCGCGTCCCGTCATGCCAATACAATAAAACCCTGGCGTCCTGGCATCATGGCGGTTTATTAATCGTAAGGCGTTTCCCGGAAAGTGCATGCCTTTCCTGAGCGAGCTACTCAATCGCACCGTGCGCGACAGCCGCAATGAGGCCGTCGGCAAGTGCGTCGACGTGTATGTAGACCCTGGCGAGGGATTCCCCGCCATCGCCGCTATCGGCCTACAGCGCGAGGGCCAGGAGCACCTCATCTCCGCCCTCGACCTCCTGCGCATGGACCACCGGGGCATCGTCCTCAGCGGCCGCCTGCGCGACCTCATGCTCTACGAGCGCCAGGGCGACGAGATCGGCCTCGCCCGCCAAGTCCTCGACCGCCAAATCATCGACATCAACGGCAAGCGGGTCGTGCGGGTCAACGACCTCCAGTTTACCTACACCAGCGGCAGGTACCGCCTCGCCGCAGTCGATGCCTCTCCTATTGGCCTCGCTCGCCGCCTGGGCATGGACCGCGCATTCAACAGGCTCCTCAGGATAGGCGGCCGCACTTCGGGCGGCCTCATCCCCTGGGACCAGGTGGACCCCACCGCCATCGGCCCCGCGGGCGTGCCCCTCAAGGTTGCTCGCAACGACCTGGCCCAGATGCATCCCGCCGACCTGGCCGACATCGTAGAGCAACTGGACATCGAAGCAGGCGACTACGTCCTCTCCACCCTTGACACCGAACTGGCCGCGGACACCCTGCAGGAGATCGAGCCGGAGCGCCAGGCATCAGCCCTCGAAAGCATAGAGCCTGAGCGCGCCGCCGACATCCTCGAAGCGATGGAGCCCGACGAGGCCGCCGACGTCCTGGGCGATATTTCCGCCGACCGCGCGGCCGACCTCCTCAGCCGCATGGACCAGGAAGATGCCGAAGACGTCCGCGAGCTCCTCGCCTACCCCGAGGAGAGCGCGGGCGGTATCATGACCACCGAGTACCTGGCCATCCCGGCAGGCCTCACTGCTGAACAGACGATAGAACTCCTTCGCAAGCTGGCTCCCGACGCCGAAACCATCTACTACCTCTACGTCACCGACGAGCAAGAGACCCTGCTGGGCGTCATCTCTCTGCGCGGCCTCATCGTCTCACCCCCCGACCGCCCCGTCAAAGACTTCATGGTGGCCCCCGCCATCCGGGTCCACGCCACCGACTCGCGAGAAGAGGTCGCCGGCGTCCTCTCCAAGTACAACCTCCTCGCCGTCCCCGTAACCGACTCCTCCGGGCACATGCTGGGCATCGTCACTGTAGACGACGCCATAGATTACGGCTAAAACCGCCTAACAAGGCCTCTGGCACGAACCAACTATGGTATACAGAGCGAGTCGCAGGGTCGCCCCTACGGGTGTGGGTGGTAAGCGGAGAGGGCGACCACGCAGGTTCGCGCCTACGACTTGGGACTTTGCGTCCTCCCTGCTATGGTAGGGGCGAACCTTGTGTTCGCCCTCTGGCCTTCGTATCACGCTGAGAGGGCGAACACGAGGTTCGCCCTTACCATAGTTGGTTCTGTCTGCCCCTCTAAGCATGAAGCATCTTCATCACATAAAGGCCTGTCAGAAACCCTACAGTTAGCCTGGAAAGCATCTGGCTACTCGACGGGCGCTTTCCGGTTATAATGAACTCATCGAGTATCATAAGAGAGCCCATGACTGAAGAGAACGGAATACAGTAAACCAGCCAGCTCATAAAAAGGAAGCAATAAGAATGAAAGATACACATCTACCACGCAGAACCGGTCAGCAGGCGGCTGCCTGGAAGGACCCTTACGACCCCTTCAAAGAGATCGGTAGCGAGATTAGCTATTACAATTGGGAAGATCCCCCGGAACTCGAGTCCCAGGACCAACAGAGAGTAGAGCAGGAAGCAAAACGCCCAGTGCGAGCGTGGCAAAACCCATATGACCCTTCTCTAGAGATTGGCAGCGACTTCAATCAGAACAATTGTTGAGGGAGCACCAGGCCGGTGCGGAGGCTACTCGGTCCAGCCGTAAGTGTTCAGAGCTGAGTTGGAGAAAGCGCTATCACTCCTGTAGGGCCGGAGGCGAAGCGGGTGACCCCCGTTGCCTGCCCTGTTTGCGCACCGTTGCATTGGTGGTACACGAGCAAGGCAGGCAACGGGGGTCTGCCCCATGAGCATCAAGCTAAGGGAATGCAAGCTCTTGAAGGCGCAATTGCGCCTACACCACCCCACCCTGCAGGGGCAGGTCTTGTGCCTGCCTGGTTTCCCTACCCCTGCCTTGGTGGTACACGACCAGGGCAGGCACAAGACCTGCCCCTACACAAATAGCCTTTGTCCGCAGGCTCCATCTCTTACCTTGATGCCTATAGGCAGGCAACGGGGGCCCGCCTATAGGGCAATTTGTGCCACCCTAAGTCTGAACACTTACGTCCAGCCGCACAAGTGGCACAATCCGGCTGGATGGAGTAATATGACGTTGCAACGAAATCCCTGGTCGCCTGTCTGAGTATGCGCTATAAAGTGCAGAAAGGTCTTGTGAAATGATCGAAAGAGAAGTAGCCCGACCCCGATATAACGACCGCCTGCACGCCGGCTATGAGCTAGCAGGCGACCTCCACGACTTCGTTGGCGGCCAGGACCCGATTGTCCTCGCTATCCCCCGCGGCGGCGTCCCTGTCGCGGCCGCTATCGCCAACGACTTCGGCGCCCACCTCGACCTGATAATCCCCAGGAAGATCGAGGCTCCCAACAAACCCGGCATGGCCCTGGGCGCGATAACCCCGGACCGCACCATGATTATCAACAAAGCCCTCGTCGCCAAATTGCGCCTCTCCAACGCGAGGGTCGAGGAGCTTTCTATTCCAGTCTGGGCCGAGGTGCAGCGCATCCAGCAACTCTACCGCGGCAGCCGCCCCTACCCCGACCTCAGAGGCCGCACCGTGGTCATAGTGGATGACCGTCTCACCACCGGGTACACCATGATGGCCGCCGTGGCGGCGGTCCGCAAGATGGAGCCCGCCCGCCTAGTGGTCGCTGTGCCCGTGGCGTCCCTCGACGCCCTCGACCGCTTACGCGCGTATGTCGACGACGTCCTATCGCTCGAAATAGCCCCCGAGCCCGACTTCCCTGTCTCCCGCTACTTCGCCCACTCCGAGCCCCTCAGCGACCAGGAAGTCATCTGGACTCTCGAGCACTTCTGGTCCCAGCGTCCCCCCAACGGCTACAGCGAGACGTTCTAGCCCTTTTCGATTGTCAAATAACAATGCGCGGCCGGTATGCAGGCCGCGCATGGTTATTTTGGTTGTAGCGCATAGGGGATTCGAACCCCTGATCTTCTCCTTGAAAGGGAGATGTCCTAGGCCTCTAGACGAATGCGCCATGAACGGATAGCTCCGAGACCAGTTTATAGTATACCCTGCGGGGGCGCGTTACGTCAACGTTCTCAGGCGCCGGGCAGGGTCTAGTCATTCGCGGGGAGACGGTCAGAATTGGTTGACTCAGTGGTAAGTGTTCAGAATGAGAACGTAGGGGCGAGGCATGCCTCGCCCTGGTGGTGACGGTAGGCCGCTAGGTATCACGCCAGCGACGAGGGCATGAGCGTAGCGGTGGTCATGCCTCGCCCCTACGGGCAACCTTTCTCTACCCTTATTCTGAACTCTTACCCCCCTCAGTGCGCTTGTTGACTAAGTATAACCGGCGGGCTATACTTCAACCTGGCGTGGTTGCCCGGGCAATGGGGCGCTACCCACGCTGAAGCAAGCAAGGAAGGACAACAGCATATGCAAGGAAGCAAGCACACCCCGGTGAGCCGGCTGTGGCCGTGTATCTTATTAGCTGCGGCCCTCTTATGGCTTAGTGGCGGCCTGGCGTTCGCGGTTTTACCGACCGGGACCGCTGCCGGCATGGCAGGCGCGGCGTTGCAGGGCAAGGGCCAGCCGACAGATGATGGGTTCGAGGCCCTGCCCGTAGGACTGAAGGGCATCTCCTATTCTACCCTCTCGCACATGGGCAAAGTCTACCGGGGCGCCGCTGCTCCGGCCAGGGGTAGCGATTGGCTCAGCCTCTTCCGCCCCTTGCTCAACATTGTGTGGGGGATCGCCATGCCGACCTCCCTTCTTACCGCCGGCGAGCCCGCCGCGGGCATGCACCCCACCAATGGAAACTACGCGCTCGTATCCGGCAATACGACTATTGACAATACCACCGATGGCGGGCTCACCTGGCAGTCGCGCACCCCACCGAATCCCTCCAACTACGGCGACGTGGTAAATGCCTGGCTGGAGCCCCCAGGCGGTAACGCCCTCGTGGTTTCCCTGAACCCGATAGGCCCCACGACCAACTACACATGCGCCCGCTCGTCTGACTTTGGGGTCACCTGGGCCACGGACGAAGCGTGTGGCCTGTCGCTGAGCACCACATTCTTCGACGACCGCGAATACCTGTGGGTGGACCGGACTCCGAGCAGCCCGTACTACGGGCGCGTTTACATTACGGGTGCGCTTTTCGGCACCAATGGCACACTCGACTATAATACGGTGACCAACCGGTGGTCGAGCGATAACGGGGTCACCTGGAACCCTCCCTCCGATGCGCCGATTGCTCTGGTTCGCAGCGACGAAATGGCGGCAGGTGTCGCGCATAATGAGTTCCCTTCCCTGGGTATCTCAGGGGATGGCACGCTGGGGTACGCCTGGCATCGCGGCCGCTGCTGCACATTGATCACCAACGTGCCGAATAAGGTGATGTTCACTCGCTCCACCGATGGCGGCGTTAGCTTCCCCTTCTCGACCACCATAGTAACAGTGCCTACCAACCAGTCGGTTGAGTTCAACTCAATCTCCCCGCTGGGCGTGCGCTGGACGGATACACCTAATATCGCAGCCGATCCGACCACCAATGGGGTCTTCTACGCGCTCTGGACGCAATACCGCACTCCCTCAGTAGCAGCTTCCTCGGCAGTCTACCTGTCCAGGACCACCAACAACGGGGCCACCTGGAGCACACCTATTATCCCCTACAACAACCCTGACCCGAACCTGTTCCAGGGCTGGGGCTGGGTCAAAGTTACGGCGGACCATACAGTTCACCTCACCTATCTAGGTGGGACCACCGGCAACATGGCCGTGGCGCAGTTCTACGTGCAATCCACCGATCGAGGGGCAACCTGGACCAGTCCGTTGCAACTGAGCAAGACATCCTTCGGCCGCTTCGGCGACACGACCGACTATGAATCAATAGATATCGGCGGCCCCAGGGTCGGGACGGGCTGGATTTTAGCGACCTGGGCGCAGGACACGCATTGGGCGCGCATTGGGGCCTTTAGCCAGGTCGCGGACACTCCAACCCCAACTGCGACTGCTACGGCGACCGCGACCACTACGGGGACTTCTACTCCCACGTTCTCAGCGACCGCCGCGCCACCCACGGGTACCGCGACTCCGCTCTTGACGCCATCTACCACAAGCACGCAAGTCGTTCCTACACCATCGCCTACCGTCACCACTTGCGCGCTCTCCTTCACCGATGTTCAACCCTCAGACTATTTCAATGAAGCTGTACAATATCTTGCGTGCCGTAGCATATTGAATGGCTACAACACCACACCGCCATGTTCCGATACAGGCATCCCGTGCTTCAAGCCCTATAACAATACCACTCGCGCGCAGATGGCTAAGATTGTCGTGCTGGGCTTCAACAAGCCGATATTCACACCGCCCGCCGGCCAGTACACCTTTGCGGACACTCCGCCCGCGAGCGCTTTCTGGCAGTACGTTGAAACTGCTAATTACTTCCACATAGCTGTGGGGCATCTTTGCGGGGAGACCGGTGAGCCCTGTGACAATGCACACAGGTCCTACTTTCGACCAAATGAGTATGTGACCAGGGGACAGCTATCCAAGATGGTGGTCGCGGCCGCGGGCTGGGCTCTAATCAATCCCCCAGACTACCGCTTTGAGGATGTGCTGCCCGGCTCAACCTTCTACCAGTACATCGAGACGATATACTGCCGTGACATAATTGCGGGGTATGACTGTGGAAGCCCCGGCGAACCTTGTGACAGCCAGGGCCGCCCGTACTTCCGACCACAGAACAACGCTATACGCGGCCAGGCGGCCAAGATCCTATATGGCTCGCTCACCAATCCGGGTGAGTGCGGTGCTGGTAGGTAAGCGGGTAGGAGGCACTCTTTTGCCTGGCGCTGGGCAGGGTCTGTGGAGTAGTCCGGGTTACGACGAGACCCGGGCAGACGTGCAAGCACGGAACCAGTGGTCGCAGATCGCGCCGCCGTGGCGGCCCCTATGAATCGCAAGAAGGGCGCACCCCAGGGGGGCGCCCTTCTTGGCCGCCGAAGACGTTATCCTCGACGGAATGTATTTCTTAGTTACCTCCGTGGTGCCTTGCGCTGCGCCAGCGGCAGCTTGGTCAGCAAGCCCAGCGCAAGAAGCATCAAGGCGGTAAGTGCAAGCACCATGCCGACACTTGCGCCCGTGCCGTCAGAACTCCCGGTCTGGGGCAGAGTACTGGACGCGGGTGCAGACATCGCTGTTGGAGTGGCGGCGGCCGCGCTCGTGGCTTGCGTGGCGGTAGGCGCGGCGGCAGCCGCTGTGGCGGTTGGGGCCGCTGTCATTGTCGGCGCTGGAGTAGATGTGGACGGAGCCGCTTGCTGAGTTCCCTGAGGGCCGAGCGCGTATGCGGCCAGGTCCTGGAACTGACCCCCACCATTCGGGACCGTGAACACAGTGCCAACCGGCATGTATATCTTCACGTCGGTTGTACCGGTGTTCTTGATTTGGAGGGTGGAGTCGCCGTAGAAGTGACCGGCAGTCTGGGCAACGAACTTCGCGGCGAGCGTGACCTGGTTCTGTTTGACCGCGTCGCTCAAAGCTGTGCCGTCGCCGGTCGCAGGCGGTACGTTGGCCGCGGTTGCGTTGTTGACTATCTCCTGGGCGACTGTGTGCTCCGCATTATGCCAGGTATTATCCCTGAGGTACCAGATTGCCAATTCGACCTGTGCGGGGTTACCCTCCGTGTAGCCTTTCTAGATGCTGTAGTTGAGAGCGGCCCTTATTTTGTCATCGGCCAGACCATTAGTTGTGGTGTTGTCTGTAGGGAAGGGCTTGCCGAAATCCAGGCAAAAGCCTCTGGCCGTGAGGTTGGCTGTTCCGCCGACCGGTATGGTTAGAGGGTTCAGGCCTTGACCCTGATCCGGTGGGGCCATGGTGTTGGCCAGTGTGTAAAGAGGCCCCACCGCAAGAACGAGAGCCAACCCCAACGTCGTACCGAAAAAGGCCCATATCGCACCAGGAAACGTATTCCGGTGCCTATTAACGAGATTTTCCATTCGTGTCCTCCTGCTGAAGAAATTAGGTCTCCTCCACCTAATGGCACGAGAAAGCAAGAAGCGCACCAACACTGATGGGCCTGCTTGGAATCGCGTCCTCTGACCGTACTTGAGCGTAAGTTGGAGCGTGCCATATCAGGCACGACAGGAGGTTGCAGGCTGGGCGATCAGGGTCTATTCATACTCGGAGCAGGAGGGCGTTTCCCTTTAGAATAGGGTTGCCAAACCAATAACGCTAATTTTCGTCCCCGCCGTCGAGCGGCAGTTTGGCCGTGTCCGGTCCTGTCAGCCAGGAGAGTATCCACCTGGTCAGCAGGTGAATCCGGTTGCGCCACGAGGGGATGTGCATGAGGTAGTAGCCGTGCCACAAGGCCCAGGCAACCGACCCCGTGAACATGAACGGCCCAATTTCGGCCACGCCCGTGAGATTGCCCAGCAAGGCCAGGTGGCCCAGGGGCTTGAACCGGAAAGGCGGCGCCTCCCGCCCCTGGATCGCGGTCGCTATGGCCCGCCCCACGTATGTTCCCTCGTGCTCTGCTGCCTGGGCCGTGGGTGGTATCGGGTCGTGGGTGGCCGAATCGAAAGCCCAGGCCACGTCGCCAACCACAAAAACTTCCGGGTGCCCGGGCAGGCGCAGGTGGTCGTCCACGATCATCGCGCCGTTGGGGGCGTGTTCGCCGGGCAGGGCGCGAACAATGTCCGGGGGGCTGATCCCCGCGGCCCAAAAGAGAGTGCGGCTCGGGATCTCGCCCCGGTCAGTCAACACCGCGCTCTCGGTAGCGCCCGTTATGGATACGCCCGTCATAACTTCTATGCCCTCGCTCTGCAACGTAAGCCTAACTGCATCCGAGGTCTTAGGCGTGCTCATCGGCACCAGCCGTTGGGCGTGGCCTATAATCACGATGCGTATGGGTGTATCGGCCAGCCAGGGATAGCGGGCAAACATGCCATTGACGAGGTAGGAGTGAATCGTCGCGGCCAACTCAACGCCCGTGTCGCCGCCCCCGCCCACGACGAAGGTCAGCCAGGCTTGCCTCTCCTCCGGGCTCGACGCCCGGTGCGCGTTTTCGATGGCTTCGATCAGGTGGTTGCGCAATTGCAGGGCGTGCACCGCCCTGTGGAACAACAGAGCTCGCTCGCGCAGCCCCGGCAGATCGGGGACGGCGGTCACGCTCCCCAGCGCGATGACCAGGTAATCGTACGGGCGCGGACCCACGTCGGTCGTCACCTGCCGGTTGTCCAGGTCGATGGCGGTCACGCGTGCATAAAGCACGTGGAACCCCCTGCGCCGCTGGAAAGCGCGCACGGGCACCATCACGTCGCTCGCAGCGGATCTGCCGTTCGCAACCAGCCACAGCAATGGGGCAAACAGCAGGTCGTTATTCCGGTCTACCATCAGGATGTTGGCGCCCGATTCTCCCTCCAACTGCCGCTCCAGCTCGAGCACGGTGTTGAGCCCGCCGAATCCGCCTCCAACGATCAGGATACGGTGGGCAGCCTCCCGGTATGCCGCCTCCGTCTCGCTCACATGCAGCCGGTTCCCGCCTAGGCCCCTATCTCGATTGATGAAGCGGTCCACAACCGCTACCCCGCCCAACAGCGCCGCTGCCGCGGCTATTCGCTTGAGCATCGAATGGTTCTCCTTGGCCAGGGATCAGGGATTCAGTGTCTGCTTACAACCCCTGATCCCTGATCCCTGACCCCTGACTCCTGGTTGAGCGCTACGTCGTCCGGAGAGTTCACCGCTATGAGGTGAGACACCTGCGTGGGAGTGCCCGGCCGCTGGTAAGCCAGGGCGCGGTCCTCTACCACCTGGTCTTCGACCGTGGTGCGGGTGTGCTGCCGGAGGTGCTCGGCCCAGGAGGGCACCAGGAAGGCCTCCACGTAGCGGTCGGGATCGGCCGAGTCACGATACAGCCGCCAGCGCACAGCGCCATCGCGGCGGCGCAGCTTACGCACCCCTTCCATCGCCTCGACGAAGGGCTTGGCTTCGGCGGGGCCGACATGATATTCGACTGTTACCATCACGGGGCCGTCGTTGAGCTCGGGGCTTATCACTACCTCCGGCTCCGGCCAGTAGAGCGCAGGGGTAAGGTCGAGATCCTCGATTGGCCGCAGGGGCCAGCGCAGCACCGTGGGCAGCCCGGCTACCAGCCCCAGGGCCGCCACCAGGAGGGTCGCTGATGTACCCAGGCGGTCGGCCAGCGCTCCCCACCCGAAGCTACCCAGGGCCAACCCGCCCTGGAACACGAGCAGGTAGGCGCCAAGGGCTCTGGCCCGCACCCACTGGGGTGAGGCTGTTTGCACGGCCACGTTAAAGCTTGACATAGAGGCCATCCAGGCAATTCCGGCTGCCAGCATGAAAACGTCCAGTAGTATTATATTACGCATGTAGCCAAGAGCCAATGTCGCCACGGCGAAGACCAGCGCGGCCAGGACGAGCATGCGATCCACGGACAGCGTCTCCCGGAACCGCGGCAGCAGGACGGCCCCGATCACGGCCCCCAACCCAAGGCTGCCGAGGAGGATGCCGTAGCCCGTCGCGTCAAGCCCTATGTCATGCCGGGTCACCACGGGTAGCAACGCCCAGAGCGCGCTGGCGGCTATGACAAACACCCCCACCCGTAGCAGCACCACCTGCAAGGCCGGGGCGTGGCGGGCGTAACGCACGCCGGCCGCCATAGCCCCCATCACCGTCTCCGGCGGGGCAGCGCTCTCCCTCTCCTGGCGCCGCCACCGGTATATGACTACCAATACCGCGAGATAAGAGATCGCGTTGAGCAGGAAAACCCAGGCCGTCCCCAGCGCTGCCACCAGCAGGCCCCCGAGGGCCGGGCCGACCGCTCGCGCGAGGTTGAAGCCCGCGCTGTTCAGGGCCACGGCCTGGGGTAGCTGCTCGCGGGGCACCAATTCCGGCACGATAGCCTGCCAGGCCGGAGCGTTCAGGGCCCCGCCCAAGCCGAGGAGGAACGTCAGCGCGAGGAGGGTCCAAGCCGACATCAAACCCAGGAAGGTCAGCACGCTCAGCAGGGCCGCGGTCAGCAACATCCAGCCTTGAGTGAACAGGAGCAAACGGCGGCGGTCTACCACATCGGCAAGCGCCCCCGCGGGCAGGCCCAGGAGGAACACCGGCAAGCTGCTTGCGGTTTGCAGCAGGGCCACCAGGACCGCCGAAGTGGTCAGCGAGGTCATCAGCCAGGCCGCCCCCACATTCTGCATCCACGTGCCCACATTCGAGGCCACCGAGGCTATCCACAGCGCCCGGAAAACCGGCATGTAAAGAGGCTCCCACGCGGACGCTGCTCGGGCTCGGGGATTGCCGGTTGTAACTGCCATCTAAAAAGGACTCCGGAAAAAGGTTGCCGCGGGGTATTTCACATCCACTTATAGCAAGGCGCGGGCCTTTCCGAATCACGAATTGCGGGTTGCGGGTTGCGGGTTGCGGATTGCAAGCCGGCACGGCGGGGGCGTATAATTTGTAATTCGTAATTTGTAATTCATAATTCCCGAAGGGGAAGTAATTCCACAGGAGAAAATGCCTTGGCCGATCCCTTCAGCCCCCAGAAAAGCGACAGGTTTACCTTCGGCCTGTGGACCGTAGGCAACATGGGCCGCGACCCCTTCGGAGAGCCGGTGCGCCAGCCCATGGCCGCCACATACATCGTGCACAAGTTGGCGGAATTGGGAGCATATGGCGTCAATCTTCACGACAACGACCTGGTGCCCTTCGACGCCACCCCCGCCGAGCGCGACCGTATCGTGCGCGACTTCAAGCAGGCTCTCGAGGAAACCGGCATGGTGGTGCCCATGGCTACCACCAACCTGTTCACCCACCCCGTATTCCGCGACGGCGCGTTCACAGCCTCCGATACCGCCGTGCGGGCTTTTGCCCTGCAAAAGACGATGAGGGCCATCGACCTGGGCGCGGAGCTTGGCGCCCAAACCTACGTCTTCTGGGGAGGTCGCGAAGGCTCGGAGACGGACGCCTACCGCGACCCACGGGACGCTATCAAGCATTTTCGCGACGCGATCAACTACCTCTGCGAATACGTGCGCGACCGGGGCTACGGCTTACGCTTCGCCCTGGAGCCCAAGCCCAACGAGCCGCGTGGTGACATATACTTCCCAACGGTCGGGCATGCTCTCCACTTCATCTCCACCCTCGACCACCCTGAAATGGTGGGCGTCAACCCCGAGTTCGCCCACGAGACGATGGCGGGGCTCAAATTCGTCCACGCGGCGGCACAGGCAATCGAGGCGGGCAAGCTCT
>JBJMMB010000279.1:0-12554 GCA_045805005.1 Chloroflexia bacterium | reverse complement strand
GCCCGAGATATCCGCCGGGCTGGCCTTGTATTTATCCTGGGCGATCTTGCCCATGATCCAGTTGGTCAGCGACCGTGCGTCCATACCCTGAACTTCCGAGGCGTCCGCCCCGTATTGTTGAACGGCAACCTCTCTAAGGTGCTCAACAGCTTGTGCCATCTTCCGGTCCTCCTAAAGTAAGCTATGTGTTCTCTGCTACGTAGTCGACCAACTCCTTTACAGTGGTCAACTCCGGCACGTACTCGTCGTCAATGGTGACCCCGAAGGTCTCCTCGATCAGCGGAATGACCTCGTCGTGAAACTCCATCGCATCGGCGTTGAGGTCATCATAAACGTTGGTCTCCCAGTTGATCTCCTCTTCGTCCGCGCCGAGGGTTTCGGCCAGGAGCGGCGTGAGCCGCTTGTATATATCGTCGCGTAGCGGAACCATGATTGCGCCCCTCTCAAACCTCCTGGGAGAACTTGTCCCCAGGTCGCTATTTCCTAGTCTTCGATCCCTGAGCTGGCTGGTTCGCGGCCACGGTGCCAAGCACGCCGTTTATAAACCGGCTCGAGCTATCGCTCCCGAACCGCTTGCCAAGCTCTACCGCCTCGTTTATGGCTGCTTTGAGAGGCACCCTATTATCAAATAGAATCTCGAAAATTGCAAGCCTCAGAATCGTAGTGTCTATCCTCGACATCTGCTCCAACGGCCAGTTCGGCGCCGAATCAGCGATTATTTGGTCCAACTGCTCTTGCCTGGACAGCACTCCGTCCACCAGCGCCTGCGCGTACTCCCTAGTCGATTCGTCAGGAGGCGACACCGGATTCGTGTTCTCGCTCACCGGCTCGTCCAGGTTCCGGCGCAGCACCTCGCTCCACAGGTGCTGCGCGGTGTCCACCTCGTACAGCGTCTGCAAAGCGATTATTCGAGCTTGTCGTCGTGAGATCGAGGGCATTATTCCCCTACATCCTCAATGTAAACATTCACCTGCTCTGCATGCATGCCAACCATCTGATCCAGGGCCTCGTGGACGCGGCGTTGGAGGGTCTGGCCCAGCCTCCGGAGGTTGGTCTCCGGGGCCGCTACGATATAAACGTCCGTCGAGACCGTGCCGTTACGGACCTGGAGAGTGACCCCCGGCGCGTAGCCCACGTTGGTGCGCTGTAGCACCCGGCCAGGTGGCCGCGATACCGCGCTCATATCTGCCACCCCCTTGACCGTCCGGGCCGTCAAGCTAACTATCATGGCCAGCACGCTTGGGGCTATCCTGACCGTTCCCAGCTTTGTGTCATCCATCCTGCTTGTCTCCGGGCCTACCTGGGCCCTGTGCCATTGGTATACGCCGCCGAGGGCCTGGTCAGCGGCCCCTCACCCTCTACATCCTGCTCCTGCAGCCACTCGGTAACCAACCCCGTGTGCATCTCCGCCGCAGTAAAGCGCGGGTCTTCGAGGATTTCCTGGTGGAACGGGATGGTTGTGGGCGGGCCGATGATAATCGTTTCGGCCAGGGCCCGACGCATCCGAGCGATGGCTTCCGTCCGTGTCAGCCCCCAGGCCAGTATCTTGCCGAGCAGCGAGTCGTAATATGATGGCGGGGTGTAGCCGGAGTAGATGTGCGAGTCCACCCTCACGCCCGGCCCGCCGGGCTGTAGGTAGAGCTCAATCGTCCCGCCTCCAGGGGCAAAACCGCGGGTTACGTCCTCGGCGTTCACGCGGCACTCGATCGCGTGGCCGTTCGTTACAATATCCTTCTGCTTAAGTGTCAGGTGCTCGCCCGCGGCCGTCCTGATCTGCCACTTGACGAGGTCGATGCCCGTAACCATCTCCGTCACCCCGTGCTCTACCTGGATGCGTGTGTTCATCTCGATAAAGTAGAACTTCCCCGCGTCGTCCATCAGGAACTCGAACGTGCCCACCGTGCTGTAGTTGATCGCCTGCGCCCCCTTGACGGCGGCGGCCCCCATGCGCTCGGCGATGTTGTCGGGTATGCTTGGGGCGGGGGCCTCTTCGAGTATCTTCTGGTGACGGCGCTGCAGCGAGCAATCCCGCGTGCCCAGGTGAATGAGGTTACCATGCCGGTCCCCCAGCACCTGCACCTCGATGTGTCTCGGGCGGCTCAGGTAGCGCTCCAGGTATACGTCAGGGCTGCCGAACGCCATCGATGCCTCACCACGGGCCACGCTGAAAGCCTCCGCCAACTCCTCGCTCGACTGCACCACTCGCATCCCACGCCCGCCGCCCCCGCTGGCCGCTTTCATCAGCAGTGGATAGCCGATTTCGTCTGCCAGCACCCGCGCCTGGTCAGCATTCAGCAATGCATCTTCCGTGCCAGGTATAATCGGCAGACCCGCCGAGCGCATCAGCTTTCGAGCCTCCACCTTGTTGGCCATCGCGCTTATGGCCTCCGAGCTGGGGCCGACGAAGGCGATGCCTACCTTCTCGCAAATCTCCGCGATATAAGGGTTCTCCGAGAGGAAGCCGTAACCGGGGTGGATGGCATCGCAGCCCGCCATCTCGGCCGCGCTGATGATGGACGGGATATGGAGGTAAGAGCGCGCCGGGGCCGCCGGTCCTATGCATATCGCCTCGTCGGCCAGCCGCACCGGCAGGGTATCCCGGTCGGCCTCCGAATATGCCACCACAGCCTCCACCCCAAGCTCGTGACATGCCCTGATAATCCGCAGGGCGATCTCGCCCCGGTTCGCAACTAGAATACGCTTAAACATCCCCGCCTCCCAAACCCTCCATTACCACGTCCACCTTGTGGTCCATCGAGGTAGCCTTGTCCCGTCGCTCGTCAATCTTCAGCGTGGTGCCAACCCGCAATGCTCCCGCCGCGAACACTGCCTCGTTCATAGCCTCCACCAGGTTCAACACCGCACTTCGCTCCCCTTCAAGAACAGTGCCCATCGGATTTAGCCTGTACTCAACCTCCGGGTGCTCCTTCAGCACCGCGAGAGCCGCAGTGACATACTTGCTCAAGCTAGGCGTGGCCGTGCCGATAGGCGAGAAGGACACTTCGGCTATGACTTTACCCACATTACACCTCTCCCCGTAAAACGTAAGGCCCGAGAGCCGGTCAGGTGATCCGATGACGAACCCACCACGCCTACCACCATTACGTTTTACGTTTTACGCTTCGCGTTTCAGAGTCCCTACATAGAGTCCCCGTCCCATAAGGCCTTCAGGATTATACTCTACTTCCAGCCCCGCCGTGTGGAAGGCTGCCAGGTAGTCGTCGTGCGCGAAGAGCCCCAGCTCGTGCCGCTCGGTGAAGTACTCAATCCCCGCGGGCGTGCCCACCAGGTAGTGGAAGTGGAGTATGGAAATGCCATCTTCCAGGCCGCTCAAGTTCATACGCGCGATCTTTAACTCGGGTTGGTCCACGAACAGCGAGTGCACCCCACCCACCTTATACACGTCCGGCATCAGCCACGGCTCGACCACGACCAACCCGCCCTGCCGGGCGTGGTGGGCCATGCTCACAAGCGCCTGGTTGAGGCCGGATATGGTCCGGGCATAGCCAATCGCGCTGAACAGGCACAACACGGCATCGAACTGCTTCCCCAGCCTGAAGTCGACCATATCGCCCTGGTGGAACGCGATCTCGGGATTGCGCTCCCGAGCGATCGCCAGCAGAGCCGGGTCGAGGTCCAGGCCCTCCACCACATAGTGTTCCTTCAGGTCGGCGATGTGCACCCCGGTGCCGCAGGCCACGTCAAGCACCCTTGCCTCGTCCTCCACCCCATGGGCCTGCAATATCTCGCGCAGGCGCTGCGCCTCGGTCTGGTAGTCCTTCCAGGCGTATAGGGCGTCGTAGAAACGGGCCGACTTCGTGAACACCGCTATGCGCTCCCGCCCAGGGCCGTCTCCAGGTCGTCCAGGTAAGCGCGGATGTCGTTCTGGGGCAGGAAGGCATATAGGAAGCCGTTCTTGAGCATTTGTGCCAGCCCTCGCTCGTCCACGCCCGCCGACTGCAAGTGCATGTACTCATCGACCAGGCTGGTCCCGAAGAACGTAGGGTCATCGCTGTTGATGGTGATGGGCACTCCCGCCTCGAACAGAAGTCGCACCGGGTGCTCTGAGTACGACCCGTACATGCCGGTGCGCAGGTTGCTGGTAGGGCAAACTTCCAGCGGGATGCCTAGCTCGGCCAGGTGACGCACCAGGGCCGGGTCCTCTACGGCCCTCACCCCGTGGCCGATTCGCTCGACCCCCAGCTTCAGGGCTTCCCACACGCTCTCCGGGCCGAGGCCCTCGCCGGCATGTACAGTCAGGCGCAACCCTTTGTCGCGGGCCGACCTGTATACCTCCGCGAACTGCTCGGGCGGGAACAGGTGCTCGCTGCCCCCAATGGTGATGCCCACGATGCTTGGGCTCTTGAACTCAGAGATCTCGTCCAGCAAGCGCAAACCCGACTCCACACCGAAATCGCGCACCAGGTCAACTATCCACTGCACTCGAATTCCAGGGGAGCTGGCCGCCCTGTCCAGGCACCTGACCAAGCTGGCAAGCCCTATCCCCTGTCGGACGTACTCCTTCACCGAAATGGTGATTTCCGCATACACTACGTTTTGCGCCCGCAGGCTCGCCAGCACACCATCCACCAGACTATCCAGATCCGCGTCGTCCCTCACAAAGTAGCCAACAAAACAGAAGGTAGCCAGGAATTGGTCGAAGGTATCTGATTGGAACAGCCGCACAACGTCGCCCTCGCTCCAGTGCTCCGAGCCGAGGAACGGCCTGATGTTGTCGTACTGCCGGAACCAGTCCATGTTCCCCTCGGAAGCCCTCAGAGCGACCGGCTCTCCCGCATACTTATCCAGCAGGCCCCTGAACACGGGCGCCGGCATAGCCCCCCGGAGATGCACATGCAACTCGCTCTTGGGCACGCGGCGTATCAACTCGGTTATGTCTGCCAATCCATTCCTCCACCAGCGCTTATGCCTTCTATACTCCGCCTCAAAGTGGCCCGGTGGCCGCGTAAGTGCCATGCCCCGATGAGGCGCTGTGGACTCCACATCGAGGCACAGTGTAATATACAACATTTCGGGTCGTCTGAGGGTGGTAGGAGATGCCTTTGAGAAAGCATCTCGCTGTGCAGGGTCGTCCCTGCCGGAGACTTCACGGTCTCCGCAACTCTCTCCCCTTCCGTGTTTACGTTGCTCCAATGCAGGTGCAGACCCCGGCTACTATTGACCGAACAAGGGTGGCCCTCTATAATTGTTCCGGAAACCGCTTTAGTCCTCTCCATTTTGCGGAAATCGGAACAATTACCTTAAGGCGCTGATCGAACGAGTCCTGCGCAGGCGGATAGCATCTAAGCTAGCTCAGCTTGAGGCCTTCCGGCCCTTCCCGACCGAGTTGGTCCGCCGGTTAGACCAACTCGTCACGGTGTCGATGATCTACCACTCGAACGCCATTGAGGGATCCACCATGCGGCTTGCGGATGTGGACCTGGCCCTGGCCGGCTACGGAACACCCGGTGACCACACTGCGGAGGAGATTGCGGAAACGGTGGGCCATGCTCAAGCGTGGCAGCGCGTCGTGGAAGACGTGGCCGCGGGTAACCCCATGCGGGAGGAATTGATCGTAGAGTTGCACGACCTGGTAAAGCCTTATCACCCGCAGCGGGGCGGCTGGCGCAAGCAACAGGTGTATATCCGGGGCGCGTTCCACGTGCCACCCCGGGCATGGGAGGTCCCGCAGTACATGCAACAGTGGGTGCGCTACGCGAACCGGGAAGAAGGCGATCCCATCGAACACGCGGCCATGGCCCACGCGGATTTCGAACCAACCCACCCGTTCCTCGACGGCAACGGGCGCACCGGCCGCCTGCTGATGAATTGGATGTTGCTGAAGGCCGGCTACCCGCCTGCCATTATCCTGGTGGAGGAGCGCGCTCGATACTTACATGCGCACCCGCAACTCGGCCGGCAAGCCCCCTTCGGGCACTTAGGGTGATGCGCTAAAATGGTATTAACACCAGAGGGGAGACTACGAATGAAAGCGATTCGAGTGCATGAGTTCGGAGGGCCGGAGGTCCTACACTACGAGGATGTACCCGCGCCGGAGCCCGGTGAGGGGCAGGCGAGGGTCAAGATTGAGGCGGCCGGGGTGAACTTCATAGACATTTACTACCGTGCCGGTCACTACAAGAGCAACCCGCCCGTTATCCTCGGCCAGGAAGCCGCGGGGGTCGTGGACGCTATCGGGCCTGGCGTGCAGGAAGTCAAGGTGGGCGACCGGGTGGCCTACGCCCCCGAGCAAGGGGCTTACGCTGAGTACGCGGTCGTCCCTGCGTGGCGGCTGGTGCCGGTACCCTCCGAGGTGGACCTGAAAGTAGCCGCTGCCGCCATGCTCCAGGGCATGACCGCGCACTACCTCAGCCACAGCACCTACCCCATCAAAAGAGGCGACACGGCGCTGGTGCACGCGGGAGCGGGCGGTGTGGGCGGGCTGCTCGTGCAGTTAGCGAAGCTCCGAGGCGCGCGGGTCATAGCCACGGTGTCCAACGAGGAGAAGGCCCACGAAGCCTGGGACGCGGGAGCCGATGACGTGATACTCTACACCGAGGCCGACTTTGCGTCCGAAACAAAGAGGCTCACCGGCGGCCAGGGAGTCGAAGTTGTCTACGACTCGGTGGGCAAGACCACCTTCTGGAGCAGCCTTGACAGCCTGCGGAGGCGCGGCTACATGGTCCTGTACGGCCAGTCGAGCGGGGCCGTTGAGCCGGTAGACCCCCAGGTGCTCAACGCCAAAGGCTCCCTCTTCCTGACCCGCCCCACTCTGGGCCACTACACGGCCGACCGCGCCGAACTTCTGCAGCGAGCCGGAGACCTATTCCAATGGATCGCGTCGGGCCAACTTAAGGTGCGCATTGCTGCCACCTACCCGCTGGCCCAGGCAGCCGAGGCCCAACGATTCCTCGAGAGCCGCCAGGCGAAAGGGAAGGTCCTACTCATCCCCTGACGGCTCGCCAGTGGTGCGGGGCCCTCCCTGCCGGCGGCTACCCGCTTGCGGGTGACGGGGGTGTCCCCCAACACTCTCCTTATTTACATCCACGGGCGGTGTGCCCCGCTCATAGTTACTCTGCGGTCGGATGGGGAGTGCCAGGCAGGCGGAAAGGCGTGGGTTAACCCAGCAGGTCTTCGGAGGCGAGTGCCTGAGCGTCAGGGGCAATGCGCTTGACCAGGCCAGAGAGCACTTTCCCTGGCCCTACCTCGATAAAGGTGGTCACGCCCTCGGAGGCCATGTATTGAACGCTCTCCACCCAGCGGACCGGGGAGTAGGTCTGGGCGGCGAGGAGGTCGCGGATCGCTGAGGGCGAGGTGACCGGGTGTGCGGAGACGTTGGCCACCACGGGAGTGGAGGGGGCCGTGAACGGGGTGGCGGCGATAGACCGTGCGAACTGCTCGGACATGGGCCGCATCCAGCGCGAGTGGAAGGCCGCGCTCACCTGCAAAGGGATCACCCTGCGCGCCCCGCGCTCTTTGGCGAGTGCCGTGGCGGCTTCCAGCGCCTCGAGTGGGCCACTGATCACCACCTGGCCGGGGGCGTTGAGGTTAGCGATGTCCACCCCCGCCTCTCGGCATACCTCTTCCAGCGCGCCATCCTCCATGCCGATCACCGCAGCCATCCCGGAGCCCCCACCGGCTGACGCGGCTTCGTACATCAGGCGGCCGCGCTCGGCCACCAGCTTGAGGGCGTCCGTGAACGTGAGAGCGCCCGCGGCCACCAGGGCCGTGTATTCGCCCAGGCTGTGCCCCGCCATGAAGAGCACCCGGTGGCCGTCTATCGAGAGTGTGCGTTGCTCCAGGGCTCGGAGATGCGCCAGCTCGGTGACCAGGAGGGCGGGCTGGGCATGGTTGGTCTGCTGGAGCGTTTCGGCGGCGCCGTTGAAACAGATTTCCGAGATCCGGTAGCCAAGCACTCTGTCGGCGCTGTCGTATAGCTCGCGGATTCCGGGGTACGCTTCGTACAGCGAGCGCCCCATGCCCACAATTTGCGAGCCCTGGCCGGGGAATATGAGAGCTGTGCCGGGGGCCGTGCTTCCCGAGTCGGTGGGCACTCTACCCTACCAGCCCCATTTCACGACGGCGGCCCCGCTGGTGAGGCCCGAGCCGAATGCCGCGAGGAGGAGGTTGTCGCCGGGCTTCAGGCGCCCCTCGTCAATGGCCTCTTCAAGGGCTATTGGAATAGAAGCAGCGGAAGTGTTGCCGTACTTGTCTATGTCTATGTAGACCTTCGTCGGGTCGAGTTCCAGGCGCTTGGCAACCGAGTCTATGATGCGGGTGTTGGCCTGGTGGGGAATGAAGAGGGATATGTCTTTGTACCCCACGCCAGCTTTTTCGAGGGCCTCGATGGCCGAGTCGCCCAATATGCGTACTGCGAACCGGTATGTCTCCGAGCCGTTCATCTTGAGGTAGTGCTTGCGGTTTTCCAGTGTGGCCTCGCTGGCCGGGAAGCGGGCCCCACCCGCGGGGAGCTTGATCAAGTCCTCGCCCGCGCCATATGAGCCAAGCACGAAAGAGAGGACGCCGCTCGGCTTGTCGGATGGCTGGAGCACCACCGCGCCCGCGCCGTCACCGAAAACCACGCAGGTGGAGCGGTCCTTCCAATCGAGGAAGCGGGAGAGGGCCTCGGCGGCGACCACCAGCACGGTCTTGTAAGCGCCCGTCTGTACGAACTGCGTGCCCACGCTGAGCCCATAAATAAAGCCGGAGCAGGCGGCCTGGAGGTCGAATGCCCCCGCGTTGTCGGCCCCGATCTCCTGCTGCACCAGGCACGCAGTGGCGGGGAATAGGTAGTCAGGAGTAGCAGTGCAGCAGATAATGAGGTCGACCTGCGAGGGCGAAAGCTCCGCACGGGCCAGGGCTTTCTGGGCCGCAGCGACTGCGAGGGTCGAGGTGCTCTCGTTGTCGCTCACTATGTGGCGCTCTCGGATGCCCGTGCGGCTGGTTATCCACTCGTCGCTGGTATCTACGATCTTCTCAAGATCAAAGTTGGTTAAGACGCGCTCTGGGACAAAGCTCCCCCAGCCGGTGATTGCCGCATACTTAGTCACTACAGATCATCTCCACGCAAGCCTCACTCTGCAACCTTGAGAGCCGTGGCTTCCCCGGTGAAGCGCTCAGTCCGCAAGTCATTTCCAGGTAGGCCCTACTCTACAACAGTTAGCAAAATGGGTCAAGCCTGTCCACCGGTAGTGGTCCCGGCGGCCTGGAAAGAGCTAGCTGGTCTGGTCGGGGACCTTGACCTGGATTACCTCTCGGCCACGGTAGGTGCCGCATGTTGGGCAAACGTGGTGAGGCTGTCTGGGGTTATGGCACTGGGGGCATTCAACAAGCTGCAGTGGCTTGATGTGCTGCTGGCTGCGGCGGTCGCCACGGCGCTTGCGAGAGATTCTCTGTTTGGGCGTAGCACCCATAGTATCGTTTGCTCCTTAAGTAGGTCTTCTGTACCGCTAGTTGAGGTTGTTATCGCCCGCCGGCAAGTCTTCCAGTTCGAGTTTTCGGAGGGCCGCCCACCGGTTGTCAGTCGTATCAGGCTCGCAATCGCACGGGCCCTCATTGAGGTTGGCCCCGCATTGCGGGCAGAGGCCGGCGCAGTCCTCGCGGCACAGCGGCTTCAGAGGGAGGGCCACCAGGAGGGCCTGGCGCACAGGCTCGGTAAGGTCCATCTCGTGGTTTGCACTTACGCTGAAAGCCGAATCGTCCTCCTCGAAAGCCTCGCGGTGCACCGGGCGCCCCGTTTCGACGTCCACGCTCGGCTGGTACTTCTCCTCAAGCTTGCCTTCTACCGGTATGGCGAACTCGTCCAGGCAGCGACTGCACTCCACGGTCACTTCGCCTGTGACCGTACCCTGAACGAGGAGGTCTTTCGACAGGCGCGTGATCTTCGCGTTGCCGCGCACGTCGCGCGCCACCAGGGTATGGCCGTCGGGCTCGGTGCCAAGCTGCAACTCAGGTGTACTTATATCGAGCTTTCTCGTGGATCCTAAATGCTCCTTGAGGAGCTGGGCCACGTTCAAACTAAGGTCGGTGTTAGGCGTATCCATCGTTTTACAGACCCCGAAATCCACTCTTCTTTTTGTAGCCAAAACCAGGGTCAACCTGGCTATTATAGGGCACCGGCACGCGTGCTGTCAAGCTACCCCAGGTCGTCCGACGCATTCAGGGTGACAACACCAAGCTCCCTGGTCGTGGGGCTTATGGCGATCTCGTGGCGGCCGGGCGCCAGGGCCATACCCTCCACCCGCACCTCCACGTCGCTGTTCACGTTGAAGCGTATCGGCTGCTGCTCGCTCAGTTCCGACGAATGCAACTCCTGGCCCGCGTACCGCACCACCACGCGTGCGGGGTCCACGTCCACCCCGTCGAGGCTGATCCGCAGCCCCGTGATAGTGGCCGATGCCAGGTTGTTCCGCAATGTAAACTGCGCGCACCCTTCTGCATCTCGTAGCGAGCCTTTTACGTATAACTGATTGAGCATGAATGGCGGTATCGTTGGCAATGGCCGGCCCTCCTTCGTGACCCAGGTGATTTTAGGGTACAATCATACCATGAGTATATCTCTGAGGCGTAATGGCTCCGCGCCCGCGCCGTCCATACCTCCCGCCCCAGGCGACGCGCCCGGCAAGACCCCCGTTGGCAGGCTGGTCGCCGTTGTTAAGGCTTATCCGATGGGCCACCGGCAGTACCTTGCCCTGCGCGGCGTCGACCTCACCCTCTACGCGGGCGAGTTCACAGCCATTGTTGGACCGTCGGGCTCAGGCAAATCGACCATCCTCAACATGGTCACCGGCATAGATAAGCCCACCAGCGGGCAAGTGCTCATGTCGGGTGCCCCCGTGCACCTGATGAGCGAGAACGACCTGGCCCAGTGGCGCGGGGCGAACGTGGGCATCATCTTCCAATTCTTCCAGCTCCTTCCGACCCTCACCGCCCTGGAGAATGTCATGCTGCCGATGGACTTCCTCGACACGTTCCGAGGTCGCCGCCGCGAAAGGGCCCTCGAGCTTCTCGCCCGCGTGGGGCTGGACACGCACGCTAACCACCTACCGAGCGAACTCTCCGGCGGCGAGCAGCAGCGCGTGGCCGTGGCCCGCGCCCTCGCCAACGACCCGCCTATCATTATCGCCGACGAGCCTACCGGCAACCTCGACACCGCCACGGGCGAGCGCGTCATCGCCCTGCTCAGGGAACTGAGCCAACAGGGCAAGTCCGTCATCTTCGTAACCCACGACCCGGTCCTGGCCACCTCCGCCCAGCGCATCATCAAAGTGCAGGACGGCTGCATAGTGTCGGACCAGTACGCGTACGACTGATCGCCGGTCAAACAAGCCCTGCCGGGCCTATTCGATCTTCCCCTCCTTCTTCAGCTTACTCGCCAGTTCATGGATGTTATCCGCGGCCTGCTCCGGCTCAATACTGGCCGCCTTAGCCGCCCTCCGCAAGTCCTCAAGCGTAATATTGTCAGGGTTCCCATGCCTCTCATTAGGCTCCCCACAACCGCAACTCATGCACATAGCAATGTACCTCCTCACAACTCGCCGCACCCGACTGGCGGCGGCAAGTGTCGCTCGTGCAAGTTACAGGCCACCGATACCCAAGGGGTTTCGGGCCTACCCCGCCGGGGCCTGTATACGCGTCAAGCTAAGGGATTGCAGAACCTTTCTATGTACAATTACGTCCGTAGGGGCAGGCAACGGGGGCCTGCCCCTACGGACGTGCCTTTTTCGCGTCTGTATGGTCCTCCAGTATTCACATCGCAGCCTAGTGGGATGCGTATGGGCCTACCCTGTCGGGGCATGGGGATAGCCCCATGTGGTACAACGGGGTGCAGGGGGCTCCCTGCCGGGGGTTCGGGGGGTGTCCCCCAACTATCCCTAATGAAACTCCCCCTCTCCCAGAATGGGAGAGGGGGCTGGGGGTGAGGGGTCTACCCCACCCAACTGGCTTGGGGACACTCCCCAGACCTTTGCTTACTTCTTACCTCGGAGGGAAACCCCTACCGGAGGCGCACAGCGGTCGTATAGTGCGACACCCAGTATGCGCTCCACAGCGCGCTGACCGTCACCCCGGTGCTCTCGTTCTCGGCATGCACGAACTTGCCGTTGCCGAGGTAGATTCCCACGTGCGACAGGCCTCGCTTGTAGGTGTTCGAGAAGAAGAGTAGGTCGCCTGGCTGCAGGCTATTGCTGCTTACGCGGGTGCCGCTGGCGATCATGGAGCCCATATCCCGCGAAAGGCCAAAGCCCGACTTGTTCACTACGTATTTCACGAACCCGCTGCAATCGAAACCACTGGGTGAGGCCCCGCCGAACCTGTACCGGTAGCCCACGTACCGCATCGCCGTGCCCACGATGGTGTTCGCGAGGCTCGAAGACCGCACGGCCACCGGTGGGCTGGCGCCCCGCGAAGTGCCGCTACGAGGATCGGATGCCTGCTGGGTGGCAGGCTGGGCCTTGGGCGTTGCGGGTTGGGCCGCGGGCTTGACCTCAATCTTCGGCTGCGCTGCCGGCTTGGTTTGCGCTGCCGGTTGAGCCGGGGCAGCCTCCTGTGTCAGG
>JBJMMB010000278.1:0-14727 GCA_045805005.1 Chloroflexia bacterium | reverse complement strand
GTCGGTGATCAACTCCGGGCCTATCGGACAGCCGGGGCTCGTGAGGGTCATAGTGAGGTCGGCTTTGTTATCGGCCACTGTTATATCGTATACCAGCCCGAGGTCGATAATGTTCAGCCCCAGCTCGGGGTCGAAGACCTCGCCGCGGATGGTCTCTCGCACCACATCTTCTGTCGTTGTCATCGCTTTAGTATCTGTTGTGTCGGCCATTGCATTGGTCCTTTCAGTGGAGGCATTATCAGAGGGGCAGACCACCCGTGGCTGAAAATGGGGAGGAAGGAGGTATTTGGGCTCCAATCCCCCAAGCCCCCGGCAGGGAGACCCCTGCACCCCTTTCTTACTGTACCCCTCTATTATTATACAGCATAGGACGCGCCCCACCCTCGACTACTCGTCAAAGAGGTAGGTTGACTCCTGGTAGAGCCTCAATTCGTTTGATTCTAGCTTACGCTTGACCTGCTCGTGCCACCAGGCGTTTTTCTCCTCTAACGATTCGCCACCGCACAGGAGGGACATGGGCACGTTGACGCGGAGGGCGCGGTGGCTGATGACGTGGCGGGTGATGCCCGTGGGCACGGTCGTGCCCGCCTGCGCGAGCTTGAGTATGTCGTCGGGGCTGTACTGGGGGAATACTATCAGGCCACTCACATTGTCGTAGTAGGACATTAAGTCTTCGAGCTCGTCCGTGCTCACCCTGTGGATGGCCACCTCAGGGTCGCTCTTGTAGGTATCCACCATAGAGTTTAGCAGCGCGGTAGAGGTCTCGGTGCCGTGGTGATCCGTGCCGGGGATGCCATCGACCATATACACAGAAGGAGCGCCGCCTGGCGGGGAGGCCGGCAGCACAATATAGGCCAGGATTGCGCGCTGGGCGAGGGCCTGGCGGGCTGCCTTGCGCGGCGCGGGCTGGAGCGTCAGACCATCTACTCTGGTTATCTCCTGCAGGAAGGTAGCGGGCTCGCGCCCGCTGATGAGGTGGTGCCAGGTTTGGAGCTGCACCTCGTCGGACTTATAGTCCACCAATTGCACCAGGACGTGGGGGCAGCCGATGCGTGCGATGGCGCTGGTCCTGTTGGCCCCGTCAAGCACCACGTAGCGGGTCGTGCCGGGTATGGGTGCGACGATGGGAGGGTTCTTCAGGAAGCCGTCGGTGCGGAGGCGGGCCTCCAGGCGGGCTACTCGCTTCTCGTCGGCGTGCTCGTGCAGCACCAGCAATTGGGCGGGGAGAAGCCGCAGGTCGGGAATATCGAGGTGCCCGCTGCCCACCTTACCGGAGGCGTGGTCGCCTGGATACCTGTATGGGTGCCACAGGGGCATTTGCGTGCTCTATACCTCCATCGGGAGAGATCAACAGGAGCGCGACCAGGAAGAAAGCTTACCCTTTATACCAGAACCCGCACCGGCGGGCAACCCGGCGATGGGTACGATACTTGCTTTGTATCGATTGGCCCAACAGACCGGCCAAGCCGGTGAACGTTGACAAGCTTACCACTCCGAGGGTAACATCTATACTATGCCGAAAATGCCATCGCTCCGACCCGCCAACCGGCAGGCCACCCTGCCCCCACCCGACCTGGACCTCGAGTCCTTCACGCTTGGGCCTCCCGACGCGTCCGTTGGGTGCCTGCTGATACATGGGTTCACGGGCAGCCCACCCGAGATGCGCAGCCTGGGCGGGTATCTCGCCGAGAGAGGCGTACTGGTGAACGGGGTCCGGCTGGCCGGACACGGCACCCAGCCGGAGGAACTGACCTACCTTACCTGGAGGGACTGGCTGCGCTCCGCCTCGGAAGGACTGGACCGGCTGAAGCGGAACGGGCGCAAGGTGGTAGTGGTGGGCTTCTCCATGGGCGGGCTGCTTGGGATGCACTTATGTGCCGCGCAGCCCGAGCAGGTGGCCGGGCTGGTGGTTATTTCTTCGCCCATATACTTCCGCGACCGCCGCATACACCTCATTCCGCTGGTGCGGCACGTGGTCCGCTGGCACAGGGTCAGACAGTCCGACACCAACGTCGACCCCGAGGCCCGGACTCGCTACTTCTCATACCGCCACTATCCGCTGATCGCCGTCGACCACCTGCTCGACCTGATGCGCGTCACGCGCAAAGTGCTGCCGTCCGTGCGCACTCCGGCGCTCATTATGCACGGCCTGCGCGACCAGATCATCCACCCCAAGAGCGCCCGCTACATCTTCAACAACATAGCCTCGGGCAGTAAGCGAATTGTCTGGTGGCGCAACAGCGGGCATGGGGTGGTCTTCGACACCGAGCGCGACCAGGTGTCTAATGCCGTGTGGGAGTTTGTTAACTCTGAGTTATGAGCCGTAGGTGCGGCCTTTCCAGACTACGCCTTTGCCGGTTAGGAGGCGTATCAGCGAGTTGAGGACCAGCAGGGCGAAGATGAACGCGCCGATGGGGAGTGTGAGGGTCCAGGCCGGCGGGAGGCCCAGGGCCTTGTCCACCTGGCGGCGGTAGAGGAAGGGCAAGGCGGCGTTCCAGATGCAGAGGGCTGCCAGCCAGCCGGCTGCTACGAGGTTGGCAGTGCCCCCGCTTTTCCTGGCCCGGCGCCATGAGCGGGCCGCCCATAGGAGCAGGACGAAAGGCATCGCCGTGAGCGAGAATAGACCGGGAGCCAGGGCAAAGCCGACTGCCGGGTTGTCTTTCGAGGAGAGCACGACGTTTTTGCCCCAGCCCTCCCAAAGCTCGCCAAAATTGGTGTACATGCGCACGCGCAATAGGGGGCGTCCATCGGCCACCCGGAGCCTGTAGCCGTCGCTCTTGACCGCCTTGGCGAATTCCAAGTCTTCCGCGATCTTATCCTTCACGCGACCCGCGCCGCCCACCGCCTCGTAGACTTCGCGCCGGACCAGTATGTACTGCCCGTTGGCGATGGCTACCTTGCTTCCCGGGTCGTTCACGCGAGAGGCGGGGTGCAGTGCCGTGATGCCCATGACGGCTATGGGCATCACCAGGCGCTCGCTGGGGGTGCCCAGCTCCATCTGGGGCAGTATAGTCAGCATGTCGATGTGGTGAGCAATGGCATAAGCTATAGTGGATGAAAGGGCCAGGGGGGCATGGTCGGTATCGGCGTCTGTGAATAGCAGCCACTCCCCGGTCGCCGCCAACGCCCCCTGGTGCATGGCGAAGGGCTTGCCTTTCCAACCCTCCGGAAGCTCGCCGCCTCGTATCACCCTCAGCTTCGGGTCGCGCCCAGCCCACTCGGCGAGGATGGCGGGGGTAGCATCCTCCGACTGGTCGTCGACCACGATTACTTCGTAGCGGGGGTAGCGCTGGCCCAGGAGCGAGGGCAGCAACCGTGGCAGGTTGCGCTCCTCGTTGCGTGCAGGCACCACAATCGATACGAAAGGCCACTCTCCTCCGCCCGGAGCCGCTTCGCGCAACCCGTCCACGGCAGCCACTTCATCCAGCGTGTCCGATGCCCTCAGCGCCACGGAGGTACCGGCCGCGGATACAGCCGTGAATGCCCCCAGGCCGAGGAAGCGCAGGGTTCCCGGCACTGAGGACTGAGGATTGAGGACTGAGTGATGGGTTTTGGTCATGGTTCTCCTGAAACCGGACTACAATATGGGCTCGTGTTAATTGTACGCTTCGGGTGCCAGACCGGGATGGGGATAAGATTCCAAGATTAGGGAGTACGGATAGTAGGGCAGCGAAAATGATTGGGCCCTCTTAGGTTATGGCCCGCGTGGTACAAAGCTCCGGCCTCCTGTATACTTGGAATATAGAGTTCCGGAGGCGAGGATGGAAACCTATGCATACCCGTGGAAAGGTGTATGGCGATGAACGAAGAAGTACTCTATTCGGATGACAATATCAAGGTCACGAGCGAACGCGTGAGAGTGGGAGACAAGTCCTACCTGCTAGCCGAGCTAGAGTCGGTAACGGTGAGTGAGCATCCCCTAAAACGCGTGGAGCACCCGCACATCGGCAGGATTTCTTTTGCGCCACAGCAATTGCAGACACTGTTCTATTTCGTCCTGGCAGCTTTCGCTATAGCTCTCATGGCCGGCGCAGTTAGTATTTTTCAGTTTGTGCGCCATTTTGACGACTTCTTGAACGGATTGCCCCTCGGGAACCAAGATGTGGATATTCCACACCGCATCGCCGCTGTCTGCGCGATGGCAGGTGTGTTGTTGGCCCTCATATTGCTAATAGCGGGTAACAAGACCCTAGCTGGGCGTTTCATAGCAGCAGGTGCTGTTGCTGTATTTGCATTCCTTTTGTTCGACCTCTTGGAAATTAAGCTACCTGGGTTGCTCGGCATGAATATAACGATATTGGTCTCTGCCGCATGTATGCTGGCCGCCGTTATCTTGATGCGCAGTGGGAAGGGCGGATACGCGTTTTCGCTGCAACTTAAAGGACCGTTCGGCACAACCGATGCGATTACATCAACTAGCTACCGCTACGCACGTAAACTCCAAAGTATCATTACGGAGGCTCTGGTTCTTCGCCGGTCGTCCTCGGATGGGCGTCCTGGGCAGCCGCTGGTTGGATAACAGCAAGTTACAGGAAAGCAAATAACACTAAGGTGCGCTGAAGTAAGCGCCCCTTAGTGTTATTTGCTAGTGATAAGGTTACGCTCCCGCACCCTCCGGCGTGAGCCTCCCCGTCTGGATGAGCAGGCGCTCCATCTCATCGAGGAGATCGCTGAAGACCTGTAGCGCTTGCTCTACGGGGGTGGGTGAGGTCATGTCCACGCCCGCGTCGCGGAGGAGGTCTATTGAGTAGTGGCTGCTGCCGCTGGATAGGAAGCGGAGGTAGCGGTCGACGGCGGGCTTGCCCTCATTGATTATCTGCTGCGAGAGGGCCGTGGCCGCGGATATGCCGGTGGCGTATTGGAAGACGTAGAAGCTGCTGTAGAAGTGGGGGATGCGCGCCCACTCGATCTTGATGATTTCGTCAGCTACTACGCCGGGGCCGTGGTAGAGCTTGTTCAGGTCGTAGTACATCGCCGAGAGGCTATCGGCGGTGAGGGCCTCGCCCGCTTCGGCGGCTTCGTGAGTGATCTTCTCGAACTCAGCGAACATCGCCTGGCGGTACAGGGTGCCCCGGAAGTTATCGAGGTTGTTGTTGACGATTGCCAGGCGGGTGTCGGGATGGTCGGTGTTCTTCAGGAGGTAGTCGGTGAGCAGGGCCTCGTTTAGGGTGGAAGCCACCTCGGCCACGAAGATGGTGTAGTCGCCGTAGATGAAGGGCTGGGTGCGCCGCGTGAAGTAGGAGTGCATGGTGTGGCCCAGTTCGTGGGCCAGTGTGAACATGTCACGCAGGGTGTCCTGGTAGTTCATCAGAATGTAGGGTTTGGTGTCATAGGCACCCCAGCTATAGGCCCCGGAGCGCTTGTTGGGGGTCTCGTAAACATCGATCCAGCGGTCACCATAGCCCTCTTTCACCCCGGCGACATACTCGGGGCCGAGCGGCTCGAATGCGGAGAGCACTGTGTCGGCAGCCTGGTCGTAGGGCATACCCTCGCCGGTCTCCAGAACGAGGGGCACGTGGAGGTCGTACATGTGGAGTTCGTCCAGGCCCAGGGCGCGCTGCCGCAGCTTGAAGTAGCGGTGGAGCAAGGGCAGCTTCTCGTGGACGCCCTCGATCAGGTTGTTGTAGACGGCCACGGGGATATTGTCGGGGTGGAGGGCGGCCTCGAGGGCCGATGGGTACTTGCGAGTGCGGGCGTAGAAGAGGTCGGCCTTGACATTGGAGGAGAAGGTGGCGGCGCAGGTGTTGCGCATCCCCTCGTACGCGCCGTGCAGCTTGTTGAAGGCATCGGCACGCACCCGGCGCACCGGGGAGTAGATGTAGCGCAGGTAGCGGCCGTTGGTCAGCTCGACCTCTTCGCCCTCTTCGTCCACGATGGTGCTGAACTTGAGGTCGGCGTCTTCCAGCATGGTGAAAATGGTGCCGGGCGCGGAGGCCAGCTCGCCGGCCTGGGCGAGCAGGTTCTCCTCGGTCTCGGATAGCACGTGGGGCTTCTCGCGCAGCATGTCATCGAAGACGTGCTCGTACACGCGCAGGCCGGGCTCCTCGGACATGAAGCGCTCGATCGTGCCGTCGGGCAGCGATAGCAGTTCGGGCCGCATGAATGAGCCCGCGGCGCCCGCCCGCACGCCGAGCTGCTGGGCGCGGTCGGCCAGGGCCTGGTAGGTGGCGTGGGTGGTATCCTCGTCGCGGCGCAAGAAAGCGTACACGGCCAGCTTGCTCAGCTTGCGGCGGATTTCGTTGCTCAGGTTCATGGCCGCGAGCAAGGTAGGTGCATCGGCGGCAAGGCGGCCCTGGTATTTTTCGAGCTCATCGAGCATGGGGGGGACAGCCACGAAATCGGCCTCCCACTCGGCATCGCTGGGGTAGATGGCTCGCATGTCCCAGGTATACTGCACGGGCACCTCGGCCCGTGATTGCACGGTCTTATTCGCCATTAACTGGTCACCTCTCTGTGAAAAATATGGGAAGTTAGGATGAGCGTATCTTGAGCCAGCCTGCTTACTTCGTCCAATATTACGGGGTACAGCGTGTTGGGTAGCTTCAGGTAATTATAGGGCATTTGGGGGTGTTTGCCCATCGGTCCCGAGCACCAGGTTGCCTGGCGGTGTTTGCCACGGGTCAAGGGCGCACCGTTATGATGTAGCCGACGGGTCGGGTAAGCTGCTCGCGGTCGAAAGTCACGAGCGGGACACTCAACAAGCGCGCCATAGCCACATAAATAGCGCTCGCCCCGGTGAGCGCGAAGCGCGCGGCTACTCGCACCGTCTCATCTATCATAGCGGCATCCATGGGAACGATCGTGAGTGGAGGGAAATTCTCCAGGAGGTTCGCGAGGTCCAGGGCATGACTTTCGATTCCCGTAGCCCGCCGAATTGCTCCGGCCAGTTCGGCAAGGAGAAAGGAAGGAGCATATATCTGGCCTCCCGCCTTACTATGCCCCACAAGCCAGTTTGTCGCTGTGGCGTTATTCACGTCAGTGGGTATGAGCCAGCTGATCCAGACACTGGTATCGACTACGACAGGTGGTCTTTCGGCGCTCAATCTGCTAGCTCCGGATGTCATTCGTTATGTCCCCGGCGGTAATCCCTTCCGGCAAGTCTTCGCGGATGCGCTCGGCCAAATCGCTCAAGGTTTGCCACGTGGTAGCCCTTGAGGAGTGCGTTCCGCCATGCATTGCGGTATCCGCGGTGTCGCTCTGCCGCGATAGCTTGCGGTATGGGTATGCCTTTAGCCGCTGCCGGTGCGTGCCTGGTTCCGTGCTACTGTCCGCATCCACAGCGGTCATTCGGGCGGCGTCGCGGCCATGCCGGGTGATGATAATCACCGCTTCGCGGGCTCCCACTTCCTGGACTATCCTGCTCAAGTTATCTTTCACCTCGCTCAGGGCCATTCGTTTCACTTTCATTAGCTAGTCCTTTGGCTTGCTGATTCTGGCTATACTTCTGGCCTAATTATCGGGCAGACTCGACAGTTTGTCAAGGTTCCGGCTTGATACGGTCCCACCAAAAGTCGGGGAGACCCCTGCACCCCTTTGTTCCAACCCAAAACCAAAGGTGGCCGTTGGGCCACCTTTGGTTTTGGGTTGAGCCTTGTTCGCGTCCTAGACTACCTTATCCTCCGGGAGGTCTTCCTGGAACTCTTTCCCGAGGCGTGCGGCGTCGTAGAGCTTGCCTACTACGTGGTGGTAGGGGACGCCCGAGAAGAAGTGGTGGCTCTTCGTGGGATAATCCTCACCCTCGTCCCACTCCTTGTGCTGGAGGGTGATATAACCCTGCTCCTGCCCCTCGGCCATGTCGCGCAGGAGGTTGCTGAGACCGTAGCCCATCGCGTGCTGCCCGCCCAGGGTGATAAAGAGGAACTTGAAGCCCATGTCGCCCAGTTCGGCGAAAGTGGTAGGGTTGGGGTCTTTGAACCACTTGAACGAGGACGACCAGTTGAAGGCGAAGCGGGCTTCGGGGAAGCGCTTGCGTATCTCCTGGGCGAAAGTCTCCACCGGCTCGCGGTCGGAGGTGGGGAACTCGCACCAGAGGAGGTCCGGGATGCCCGTGTCCATGTAGCGCAGGCCGCGTTCGATGGCAAGCTCCATGCCCCGCGCGGATTCGGGAGCGTCCACCGCGCTGAGGCCATCGGTGCGGGCAATGAGCACGAAATCGCGGTTGCCCAGGTCGTCGGCCACGTTGCGGGCCATCCGCAGCTTGCCGACCATCTCAGCGACCGAGATGAGGGCTTTCCCCCCAATGTGGCCGCAGCGTTTGGGCAGCACCTGGTCTTCGATATGGGCCGCGGCCACGCCCGCGTTGACGTACAGCTCGGTAGTGCGCTGCACGTTGAAGATGTTGCCGTAGCCCCCGTCCATATCCACGATCACCGGGGGTATCTCCAGGTATTTCGGAGCCACCCCCTTCTCCGGCTCGCCCACCGCCATCGTAAGCTGGAACTTACGCAGGGCGCTGACGGTGCGCCGCGCCCCGTCGGCGATCTCCACGCTGTTGTACAGGTCCATGTCGGTCGTGCCCAGGTGGCCTATAGCGAACGAGTAGCCGCTGAAGTAGATGGCCTTGAAGCCGTGGTACATCACCAGTTGGGCCCCAAAGGGGTCGTAGATGCCCGGCCCGAACAGGTAAGGCTCGCTCTTAAGCAGCTCGCGCATGCGGGTGCTGGGGTGGGTCCACCTCGACCTGGGGACATAATAGCCTGGTGGCAGCAGAGGCGTCTCCGCCAACTCCATCTTTCCCTCTTTCGCGTCACTGGCCCCGTTCTTGTTTGCTTTCATTTCATGCCGGTTGACCATGTTGTTAACCTCCTTGTTAACTATCACAATCCCTTTGGGCAGGTCCCCATAACTGCCCTGTTCTTCAAACACCGAAAGTCTTTCGGGCCGGGCTTACTCACTCTATACCAGTGTGAATTCCCCTTTCGTAATCATGCTCTCGCTAATACGCCGCGCCTCGCGAAACTTGTCGGCCACCTCAGCGGGCGCATCGGCGGGCAGTTCCCGCAGCAGCCGATCCAGCTCCTCATCGAATAGCCGCGAGACCAGCGCGGGATCATGCTTAACCGGCTCGCTCGTCTCTTCGTTGATGATCTCCACCGCGTCGCGGTGCAGCATGCGCTGGGCGATCATCAGGCGGTAGATGCGGTCGGTGGCGAGATCCTCCATGTAGCCGTCGAGCAGGCTAGCGCCCTTGCCGTTGAGCAGCCCGTTGCGGTAGCGGATCACCGTCCGCACTGCGGCTCGGGTGCCTGTCAGGGTGCGCTTGCCCACGCCCTGCGGTGTAGGGCGCAAATCCGGATACCGGACGGCGTTCGGATTCCTGGCATGAAGCTGGTTCGGGTAGGGGAACTGGTTGACCGCAATCTCGTTCTGGTCCGGGTGGCCGGTCCAGGCTCCGTCCATGAGGGAGTTGGCCTCGTTCTTCTTGTCGGCGGCCAGCACCTTGAGAGCCCGCTCGTTCAACTCGGGATCGCTGCGGCTGGGATAAAGGGCGGTCATGCCCCCGATGGCCAGGATGCCGCGCTTGTGGCAGATCTCGGGTATGAGCCCGCGCAGGTTCTGGAAGAACGGCACGTTGTGCGGGATCGTGTTGCGGTCGGGCAGCACCCAGTTGGGGTTGTGCAGGTTAAAGTGGATCAGGCTCGCCATGTAGTCCCACCGCCCCAGGTTGAGGCCCAGGATGTGGTCGCGCAGGTTGTAGACGAACTCCTCCATCTGGAAGGCCAGCGGGTGCGATTCGACCAGGGCCATGCACTTGATATAGTGCGGATCGAGGCCCCTGGCCGCGGCGAGGGCCTGGAAGAGATCGCGCCACCATAACGCCTCCTCCGCCGACTCCGACTTGGGCACGTAGAACGACAGGGGGTGCATCAGCGCGACGGGGTCGATCTGGTAAGCGACGATAGCCGTGTCGAACAGCGAGGCGGATACCAGCTCGTCCCTGTCGGGAAGGAGGCCCGCCTGGTTGAGGTGGAGGCCGCGGGGCCGCGTCCAGACGACGGTGCTGCTCTGCCTGATGCCCACCGTTTGGTTGCGCTTCTGGTCGAAGTAGGTGAGCTCGCCTCGGATGGCCGCGAGGATGTTGTCGACGCCCTGAGTGATGTTCTGCCAGTAGTTGGCGGTGGAATCTTCGAGGTCGAGCATTACGCCGGGTGCCCCCGAGTTGAGCATCTTGACCACGAGCTCGGCATCGTCGGCGGGGCCGGTCATCTGGTTGCGCTGGTCCTGGCACCAGAAGGGGAGGTCTATGCCCCAATCGCCCTCGGTGGCCTCGGAGGGCGGAAGGTGGTCGGGGAGCATGCCCTGGTGGGCGCGTTCGAGCACCTGAAGGCGTCTGGCAGCGAGGGCCTGCTGGCGCGGGGTGAACTCGCGGTGCAGCGGGAGGAGAAAGTCGAGAAACCCGGCAGGGAGGTCTGACGCGGGGTCAAAGCCCTGCGGGGTGGAGTTTATGCGTGGATCTACCATTCGTTCTCTCCATCGAGACTGAATGTTGTGTAGCGCTCGGAAGGCATATATTTCGGGATAGGGTTTTTCAAAACCCCTATCATCGAGCGCCAACCCATTATACCAGAGTTGGGTCCGTTTGACACCCCGTGCGGCCGTTCGTTTACGCGTTCACGCCGTTATGCGTGACATAGAACGGCCCCTAAATAGAACTTCCCGGCAACCCAGGACTGTGTGACAGACGCACGGCACATGGCCAACCTTGTACCGCTTTTTGTCCCATTTTAGTGCCGCCCATTATAGCCTATTCCGGCGTAGCATGTAGTCAGGACGCCGCCCAGCCGTTCGATAGTGGTCCAACCCGGACGGGTAGAGGCGAACCTCGTGTTCGCCCTGCGCCGGTCGCCTACGAGCAAGGGCGAACACAAGGCTCGCCCCTGCAGATATTGCCCTTTACAAGACCATAAGGAGGAACTCCAGATGCTCGCAAAATCGAGCCGTTACACGGCCCTCTCGCTCTTACTCATCATCACGTTTCTGCTCTCGGCCTGCACGCTCGGGCAGGAACCAACCCCCACCCCGGTGGTCGCGCCCGCGCCTTCCCAATCCACTCCTGCCAGTTCGCCCGCTCCCACCCAGGCTGCCCAGGAAACCGTCGCGGCCACCGATACGGCCCCGGCCGCAGTAGCGCCGACGACCGCCCCGCTTGCCATAAAGAACCCGGATACGCTGGTCGAGGCGACCACCGCCGACGTTCAGACGCTCGACCCCTCCTGGCTGTACGACACTTCTAGTTATGAAGTGGTCTTTCAGGTTTACGAGAGCCTGCTGATGACCAGGCGCGAAAGCACGAGCCAGTTCGTACCTTTGCTGGCCACCAAGTGGGATGCCAGCAGCGACGGCAAGACCTATACATTTGACATCCGCAAGGGTGTCAAGTTCCACCAGGGCCAGGACCTTACGCCCGAGGACGTAGCTTACAGTATATGGCGCGGGACCATGCAGGACCGCTCGGGCGGCCCTCAGTGGATCATGCTTCAGCCACTGTTCGGCCTGGATGTGCTTTCGTTCAAGGACGGGGTGGTTGCCAAGCAGCATAACAACAACTGGGTATCCGCCTGCGAGGCTGTGAAGAAGGCGGTCACCTTCGACAACAGCGCTGGCACCGTTACGCTCCATCTCAAGCAGCCTTACGGCCCGATGCTGCAAATCCTGACCGGCCCCTGGGCGTCCATCGTGAGCAAGAGCTGGGTGTCGGGGTTGGGAGGGTGGAACGGCGACTGCGCGACCGCGGAAAAGTATAACGACCCCAAAGCCGAAGCAGACGAGCTTTTCAAGGTCATGAACGGAACAGGGCCGTATAAGTTCGATCGCTGGAAACACAGCGAGGAGATCGCGCTCACCCGCAACGACAACTACTGGCTGAAGGAACCCCTGTGGCAGGGCGGCCCTTCGGGACCGGCTCAGGTTAAGAATGTGCTCATCAAGATCATTCCGGAGTGGGGCACGCGCTTCACTACCCTCAAGAACGGGGACGCCGACTTCGCTGTGGTAGACCCGCAGTACATCTCGCAGGCAGACCCGCTGGTCAAAGAGACCTGCGATAACAACGGTGGGTGTGCGGAAACAAACCCCAGCGGCCTGTTGAGGCTGCACAAGAACCTGCCATCGGTCTCGGCCGACGGGATCTTCTTCACCCAGGCCATTAACACGGTCGGGGGCAACGACAGGATAGGGTCAGGCAAGCTCGACGGTAGTGGCATCCCGGCGGATTTCTTCTCCGACATCCATGTGCGCAAGGCGTTCAACTACTGCTTCGACTGGGACATCTACATCAAGCAGGTGTGGCATGGAGAGGCCGAGCAAGCGCTTGGGCCGATCATAAACGGCGAGTTGGGCTTCGACCCGAGCCAGGCGCATTACTCTCTGGATCTGGACAAGTGTGCCGCCGAGTTCAAAGCAGCAAGCCTCAAGTCGCCGGAAGGCAAGTCCCTCTGGGATACAGGCTTCACGCTGCAATACGTGTACGATACGGGCACCGACAACCGGAAGGTGGCCGCGCAGATATTGCAGGGCAACCTGGCCAAGGTCAATCCCAGGTTCAAACTGACGATAGCGGAAGAGCCCTGGCCCTCGGTGCTCAAAGAGCTGACCGACGGGCGGCTGCCCATCTACATGATCAACTGGATAGAGGACTTCCACGATCCTCACGACTGGGTATTTGCCTACCTGTCCAGTGGGGGAGCATTCTCCGGGACCCAGCACTTCGCAAAAGACTTGCAAGACCGCCTGGATAGCCTCATAACAAAGGGGATCGAGACCACTGCCCCGCAAGAGCGCGAGAAGATATACAAAGAGCTGCAGAACGCGGCATACGAGAACGCGCTGGATATCTTCGCGGAGCAACCCCAACTGCGCCGGTACGAGCAGCCCTGGGTGAAAGGCTGGTATTACAATCCCACCTACCCCGGCTCAGGCTACCCCGGCACCTACTTCTACGTCCTCTCCAAGGGGCAGTAGCAGCAGGCGGTAGAGCCGCAGCGAGTGAGGTAGTTAGGGCAGGAAAACCTGCCCTAACTATTCCACCTTGCGAGCGCGCAAGCCCAGGAAGAGGGGGATCTCGCGGCGGGCTTGCTCGGCGGCCCGCTCGTGCTCGGGCGGAGCGTTGGACTTGTGCCCCGGCACCTCCAGCATGCGGTCGACCAGCAGGCCGTTGGCCGCGAGGGCGTTGATATACGCACCCACCGGCCTGTGGAAGCTCCGGGTGGCTACTCTGCCCTTCTTGTCGCCCGCTAGGGTCTTCATCGGCACTCGCAAGGGCGTCAGATAGTGGTCTACCCTGCGGTAATGGAGCCTGCGGCCCTCGTCCCAACCCCAGCCGCTCTGGCGTGGCACTCGGAAGGCGGGGTGGGTGAGCACCATAACCACTCTGCCCCCCGGTTTGAGGGCCCAGGCAGCTTCCTCCAGCACGCGGTCGATCCGGTCCATGTCCTGGATGCTCAGCAGGAACACCGCTGCGTCGAACTCGCCTCTGCGCAGCCCCGGCACGGCGTGCAGGTCGCGGGCGTCGCCCGTCAGGAAGCAGGGCGCGCTCTGCCCACCGGTGGCGCCGTGCCGCCTGCGGGCGAGGTCCACCATCTTCGGGCTCGCATCGACGCCCGTGTATCGCACCCCGGCCCTCGTTATATACGGCGCAAGCACTCCCTGCCCCGCGCCGATATCGAGGATGCTCTCGCCGGGCCGGGGCTCCAGCAGTTCCAGGAGCACGGGCACGGCCACCTCGCGGTGGTGATTGCTCCCCTCCTGGCCCACCCAGCCGTCGTACCATCTCGCCACGGCGTCCCAACTGGTGGGGGCCATGGGTTTCTCGCGTCTATTGCTGCTATGTTTCCGGTTTTCGCTCACTTCGGTTCCCTCCCGCGCCTGCTATCTGAATACACAGCAAATAAAAAACCACAACCCCCGGCCACGAAGGGAGCCGGAAAGTTATGGTCAGATGCGGCAAAGCGCGGTACCGCCCCGAAGGCCGGCTAACCGGCGAGTGGGGGTACGCTATTGGGCGGCGGAGGCTTTGCCGCTAGTTTGTGCGAATGCGAATCACGGTGTTGTTCATGTTCCCTTATTTGGTAGGTAAAGCTGAGGGTAATGTATGGTAAGTATATCAGACCGGCTATGGAAAGTCATGGGACCGGAGATGTATCTCGACTTCAAAACCCCATAATCTCTTTGATGCCTTGCAGCGGGATGCGAACCCAGGCAGGGCGGTTGTTCAACTCATAGATCAACTCGTACACCGCCTTCTCCAGCATGTAGGCGTCGAGCAGCACTTTGAGTTCCTCCGGCGACTGGGGGAGGAATGAGCCTGAGGAAGCTACCGCCAGGTACTCCTTCAGGTACGCCGCGCTGACCCAGTGGTGCCAGGCGTCGGCGCACTTCTCCAGGTCCTGGACGTTGCCCCAACTGCCCAGGTAGTTGGACATCTGGTCCTGGAGCGCCGAGGCCGACGCGTAGTGGAACGACCTGAGCATGCCCCCCACGTCCTTGAGGGGCGAGTGCTTGCGCCGCCGCTCCTCCAGCGAGCGCACCGGCTCGCCTTCGAAATCGATGATCACGAAGTCGTCCCCGGTGTAAAGCACCTGTCCGAGGTGGTAGTCGCCGTGGCAGCGGGTGCGCACCGCGCTTATCTCCCCATCGACGAGGGGCCGGAAGCGGGCCATGATCTCGTCCTGCCTTTCCGTAACCGCCCGCCCCTCCTCCCGCGCCGCCTCCTGCAGCTTATCTATATTG
>JBJMMB010000277.1:0-4552 GCA_045805005.1 Chloroflexia bacterium | reverse complement strand
CGACCCCCGACCCCCGACCCCCGCACGGCGTCGACCAGGAACACCCAGGCTATGGGCAGGAGGGCCAGGCCGAGGCCCTGGGTGTAGCGGCTCCAGTTGACATAGAAGGCGGGGAAGATGCAAGCGAGACCGGCGAGGGCTCCGGCGGCGAGGCCCGCCCACCGGTCGCCAAGCGTGCGCCAGGCGAAGAGGGTGAGGGTAAGCACGGGCAGAGCGTCGGCGATCTGGCCGGCCTGAGGCATCAGGGTCATGATATCGGTGGGCGCGGTCTGGGCCGTCAGCCAGGCGATGGCCGCGGTCAGGGCGTGAAAGCCGTAGTGGTAGGTGAACGAGGCCAGGGGAGCGTACGGCTCGTAGCTTGAGGGTATGCCCCCGTTCTGCGCGAACATCTCGGCTATCAGGGTATGGTGGTAGGCGTCGAGGCCCATGCCCGCCGCCGCTTCCCGCAGCGACAGCAGCCGGAAGGTGACAGATAGGGCCATCACCCCCGCCAGCAGGCCCCAGAAAGCTACGTCGGAACTTTGGATTTTGAATTTTGAATTTTGAATTTGAGATGCCGCGGGCTGGGTCTTTGACCTTAGACGAGGGAGGACGGGCTTGAGGAGTATGGCGGCGGCGCAGAGGAGCAGGAGGAGCCACATAAGCGTGGAATTAAGTCGCAGGCCGACGGCGCGGGTGAGCAGCAAGAAGACGGGCAGCGCGAGGACCGAGAGGCCGGGGGCGGCGAGCGCGCGCTGCTGGCCGCTCAGGCCGTTGGGCACGTAGAGGAGGAGCGCCAGGCCCGGCAGCCACAGCAGGCAGATCCACCCCAGCGCTAGGAGGATGCGGCTGGAGAGCGCGTCCAGCACGTCGCCCCAAAGCAAGCCCAGGTCGTAGTGGTAGTAAGCAGCCATGGACAGATCACCCGGTTGGGGCTTTCCATCGAGGTACATGTTGCCCGAGGAGAGAGTATCGAAGGTGTTGAACTTCACCCCCAAAGCTGTGCTCAGTCGCCTGCCGGGGCTTTCGACCACCAACGTGTAGGTGACGCCCTCCGAGCTTGCTATGGGAGGGAAGCTCAAACGGAGGTAGGGATTGGTGGCGGTGAAATTGGTAGAACTGAAGGGGAGCACATACAGGGTCTGCCCGCCGGGACCGTCCCCCTCGACCAAGCGCACCCGGCCCCATTCCGGCATGCTCAGGTAGCTGCTCAGCTCCACATCCACCGCCGACAGGTTGGCCCTGGTGCTGCGAAAACTCTGTGCCACCGACGAAACGGTCGTCCGGGTGGTGTCACCGTCTGAGCGGCGCTGCTCAAACCCCCGGAACTCCACTCCCGCCGCCAGCACGATCACAGCCCAAACAATGGCAGCCACCAGGGCAAGCGCCACCCAGGGCCTGGGATCCAGGGATTTTGAGTTTTGAGTTTTGAGTTTTGAGTTTTGAATCTTCGCCCGCAGGTTTCGAAATATCCCTAAACCTGTGCGGGGCGTGGACGTTGGTTGCTGGATTGTTGCTGAGCGCAGAATCCCAAATCCAGAATCGGGGTGCCCCCTGGGCCACCAAAATCGGTTCATGTCACGGCGATCTCTCTTGAGGAGAAGGTGAGGGGGGTGAGGCCGTCGGGGGTTAGGAGGTAGGTGTCCTCGATGCCGATGGCACCACGACCGGAGAATATGACCTTGGGCTCGATGGCGAGAACCATGCCGGCTTGCAGTACCCCGCCGGTCCCTTTCTGCAAGGGGGGCCACTCGTCCAGCTCCAGGCCCACGCCGTGGCCTACGAAGGGCACCCGCTGGCCGGGCGACTCCTCCTCGGGCGGGCCCATGAAGTTGTCTCCATAGCCAAGCTCGGTGGCCCGTTGCGCGGCCATTTCGTACAGTTGGCCGCTGGTCATGCCAGGGCGCACCGTCTGCTGCAGGTAGGCTTCTACGTCCAGCATGGCGGCGTAGGCGTCCTGCCAGAATGAGGAGAGAGGGCCTATGGAGAGCATGCGGGTCTGGTCGGCTATGTAGCCGCCCCACTCGCCCACGTAGTCGAGGAATACCGGCTCGCCCGTGCGCAGGGGCCGGGCGCTCGCGCCGTAGGGGGCCCACGGCCCGATGCCGCGGCCTCCGGTAGGAGAGTTCATGAACGACGGTGAGGCTCCCGCCTCCCCGCCCAGCAGATGGCCCATGGGCATCTCCTGGCCGTAAACCCGGAAGCGTATCTGCCCGCTGTGCCCCGCCACCCGCAAGGCCGCCTCCACCTGGGCGGCCAACTCGAGCTCGGTGATGCCCTCTCGCAGCCCGGCAGCCGCGGCTTTGAAGCCCGCGTCGGCGACCTGCGCGGCCCGGCCGATTTGCTCAAGCTCGTAGGGGCTCTTCAAAGCCCTCACCTGCTTGAACGCCATCGAGCCGTCCACCAACTCGGCCCCCAACCCGGCGAGCGACTTGGCGTAAGCGTTGAAGATGGCCACCGGCAGGGTGTCCAGCTCGAAGCCGATCCGCTTCGGGGTCGCGCCTCCCGCCCGCTCCACCAGCCCCGGCAGCTCCCTCAACGAGCGCACCGGCACAACCTGCGCCTCCTCGAGTTCCGAGTCGGCCAGCGCCCGCCCGGGGTGCTTGCGCACCATCAATAGCGGCTCCCCCTCCACGGGCGCGTACACCTGGGCCTGCTGCACCACGCCGGACAAATAGAAGACATCCGCGTTCTGGGTGGCGAACAGGCCATCCAGCCCATGCTCGCGCATCACGGCCCGCAACCGCCGGGCGCGCTCCTTCAACTCCCCGGATGGCGTCCTGTGCACGTCCACTTCGGGAGCATCATTTTGTAAGGCACACATACCAGCAGAATAGGGCAGGGAGTGATAAAAGTCAAGCGGGGATCACAATTCACCTAGCCGGTCACGGCCGAGCCTGGCCCCACAATTCCCTTCCGAATTAGTGGTATACTATCTCCGGCGGCAGTATCGACCTTGTATCCAACCTGCTCGCTCCGCTTGCCTACTGTCAGGGTGGGTAAACGCATGCTCTCCGAGAGCCAATGCTATCAGAACCGGCTCCTCCAGTCAGGAACGGTGTGCGTCTATTGCGGACAGCGTATTAAGAGGGCTAGCGCCCACCCGGTACGCACGCAATACACGATACGCTATACGCTATACACAGAAGGGGGTTTGGGGATTATGAAACGGCTGAGGTCATTACTGCTCGTCGCTCTGTGGCTCTCTGTTGGGCTTGCCTTTGCCGGCCCACCGCTTCACGCCTCGGCAGGCTCCGACCCCAAGGGCTCCCCCGCGGTAAGCGGCTGGCCCTCCTCCATGGCCTCCACCGGCGACTCAATCACCCGCGCCTACAACACCGGCTCCTTCCCCTTCTCCGACGCCCCCGCCAACTCGTGGTCTACCGGCACCAACGCCACGGTCAACTCCCACTACTCCCGTATCCTTGCCGCCTTCCCCGGCATATCCGGCCACAACTTCAACGATGCCGTCACCGGCGCTAAAATGACCGACCTCAACGGCCAGATCGCCACGGTCAACACCCAGCACGTTGACTACGTGACCATCCTCCTCGGGGCCAATGATGCCTGCACTCCCACCGAAGCAGACATGATCCCCGTCGCCACGTACCGCGCACAGTTCCAGGCGGCCCTCAACACCCTCGCCGCCGGCTCGCCCGACGCCCGCGTCTACGTCCTCAGCGTTCCCAACATCTACAACCTCTGGAGCATCCTCCACGACAACTCGAGCGCTCGCTCAACGTGGGGCCTCCTCAGCATCTGCCAGTCCATGCTCGCCAACCCCCAGTCCACCGCCCAGGCCGACGTCGACCGCCGCAACAGGGTCCTCCAACGGGTGGTAGATTACAACACGCAACTCGCCCAGGTCTGCGCCGCCAACGTCCATTGCCGCTTCGACAATAACGTGGTCTTCAACACCGCCTTTGTCCCCAGCGACGTCACCACCCGCGACTACTTCCACCCGACCGTCGCCGGCCAGGCCAAGCTCTCGACGGCCACCTACGCGGCGGGCTTCGACTTCACCGACTCCATACCGCCCACCTCCTGGGCCACCCTCTCGGCGCCATTCCCGCCCTTGCCCGCTGTTCCCCAGGCCGTCATGGTAGCGCTATCCGCCAGCGACAATGTGGGCGTCTCCGGCATCGAATACAAACTCGATGGCGGCCCCTACACCCGCTACGACCGCGGCATCCCCCTCAACCCCGGCTCGACCCTCACATACCGAGCAGTCGACGTAAACGGCAACGTCGAAGCCTCCCACACCCTCCAGCCGCAACCACCCGCCCAATTGGGCAAGGCGGCAACGGCCCGGCAATCAAGCCTGCACGTGCTGGCTTTGTAAAAGCAGTCTGCGGTCCAGGTAGGGGAGACCTGGCGACAACGGGGCCTTGAGTGAGGCCAGCCACAGCTAAGTCGAGTCGCGCTAATACCCTCGCAACCAAACTGCATCAGGACCCAGGCGGCTCCCAGATCTAGCCACAGCCGCCGTTCGGCCTGTTGGACGACGATGTAACGCTTGGTCTATACACGCTGCCTTCCCAACTCGTACATGACTTTCGGCGCGCCAGGTCGG
>JBJMMB010000276.1:0-5774 GCA_045805005.1 Chloroflexia bacterium | reverse complement strand
GGAGCCCCTGGTCTTCCTCGAAAGCGTCCTCAACGCCAGAGAAGCCCGGGGAGCCACGTCAGGACTGAGGACTGAATGACCTCAACCCGGGTTTCAGCTCCGTAGGGGCAGGCAACGGGGGCCTGCCCCTACAACCTTGGTACTCCCTTGACGCTTGCCGGCGCAATTCGTTATCCTAAAAACGGCAGCGGGGGAGTGGATAGGTCCCGGTGGGCTTCACAGTCTTCAAAACTGCTGTGCGTCACGCAGAGTGGCGCAGGTGGGTTCGACTCCCATGCACTCCCGCCATTCATTCGCTTCTCCCCTCCGCTAACCCCCATCCTCTAACCACCGTCGTCCATCGTCCATCGTCTATCGTCTGCCGAAGGCCCCGCCCGTCGCCTTCTCCCCTCCACCTGGCATAAATATTGCATGCCTTGCATGTAGGGCCAAAGATAGGCCCCGCAAAACAAATCGCCGCCATTAGGCTCAAGGCTCAACCAACCCCCAGGACCTAGCGCGCGTCGCCACCGGGCGGCTGTGCACATTTTTGTGAGACAAGGAGAAGCGCAACCATGACTACAAGCGACTCGTATTCCAACAGTTACGACGGGGGTGCCTACGAGGCATCCACTGGCGGAGCCGGTCAATCCTCGGGCGGCACATACCGCTCCCCGCAGGAGATGAAGGACCAGGCACAGGCGAAGACCGGCGAGGTTATCGACCAGGCCAAGGAGAAAACGGGCCAGGTTATAGGCCAGGTGCAAGAGCAGGCTAAGTCCCAGGTCGAGACGCAGAAGGGCAGGGCGGCCGAGAGCCTCGGCGGCGTGGCTCAGGCGCTGCGCCAAACGGGCCAGCAGATGCGAGACCAGGACAACGCCCAGGTGGCCCAGTTTACCGACACCGCGGCCAATCAGATCGAAAAGATCTCCACCTTCCTCCGCGAGAGGGACGTCAACGATATGGTGGTCGAGGTCGAGAGATTCGCCCGCCGCCAGCCCGCCCTTTTCATAGGCGGGGCCCTCGCCCTCGGGCTCCTGGGCGCTCGCTTCCTCAGGAGTTCCGGGGAGCGCGCCATGCAGATGCAGGGCTATGACGCCAACAACACGGGGCGGATGGACTATTACTCCTCCCAGTCCTACCGCAGCAGCTACGGTGGGAATTATGCCGGCAGCAATCCCTCGGGAAGCAACTATGCAAGCGGCAGTTATGCCGGCAGCAACTACAGTGGCGACGGCAGCGATTCCAGCAGCGGCTACGGCGTGCAGAGCGATTACGGCGCAACCGGGGCCTCGGGTGCGACGGGCGGCCAGGGCAGCACCTATGACACCCAGGCTATACCCTATAACGGCCCGGATACGGAGGGCTAACCATGGATAAGATCAGGGAAGAGAGGTCGCTTGGCGAGCTTTTCAGCGACCTCTCACGCGAGACCAGCACGCTGGTGCGCCACGAGGTGGATCTCGCCAGGACTGAGATCACCCAGAAAGCCTCGAAGGTCGGCAAGGACGTTGGCACCCTGGCAGTCGGGGGCGCTATCGCCTACGCGGGGTTCCTCGCGATCCTCGCCGCCGTGATTATCATCCTAGCGTCGTTCATCCCCTGGTGGCTGTCGGCCCTCATCGTTGGCCTGGTCGTTGCCGTCATCGGCTACTTCCTTGTCCAGAAGGGCCTCAACGACCTCAAGCGCCAGGACATGGCGCCTAAACAAACAATCGAAACGGTCAAGGAGGATACGGAATGGGCCAAGCAGCAAATGAGATGAGGGACGACAACTACGTCAATGGCGCGGTCGCGGATAGCGATATGGGCGACGTGGACGAGACCCAGGAGACCGAGGAGATCCGCGCGCGGATAGAGGAAACACGCGCCGAAATGAGCGGCACCATCGACGCCATTCAGGACAAGATCAGCCCCGACAGGTTGAAGGAACAGGCCAAGGAGGCCGTCCGGGAAGCCACGGTGGGCAGAGCCGAAGAATTTGTGAGCAATGCGGGCCAGACCGCGAAAGGATTTGGTTACGATATGCTGGAGACGATCAAGCAAAACCCCATGCCGGCAGCGCTGGCAGCGATCGGCCTGGGCTGGCTCTTCATGAGCAACCAGAACAACGGCTCCCGCCGCCCCGCCCAGTATTACCGCTCCGGTAACTATAATTACAACAACTACGGCTACAGCGGCGGCCCCAACGCTGACCGCTACGGCTACGACAGGGCCAACTTCAGCGGCGGCAACCAGAACAAAGTCGGAGAGATGGCCGGCCAGGCCCAGGAGACCGTGGGCCGCGTGGCAAGCCAGGCGGGCGACAAAGTCGGCCAGCTTGGCGACCAGGTGGGCGACACTGTCGGGCAGGTAGGCGACAAGGTCGGCCAGTTTGGCGACCAGGCTCAGTACAAGGCCGAGCAGGCGGGCGACTGGTTCCAGAGGACCCTCTATGAGAACCCCCTCGCGGTGGGCGCGGTCGCCGCGGTGGCCGGCGCGGCCATCGGCCTCCTCCTGCCCGAAACCCGCCAGGAGCACCAGATCATGGGCCAGGCCCGCGACAACCTGATGGACAAGGCCCAGTCCACCGTCCAGGACACCGTGCAGAAGGTCCAGCGTGTAGCCGAGGAAACGGTCAACACGGCGCAGGACACCGCCCAGCAAGCAGCCCAGGACCAGGGCCTCACTCAGGAGCAACCCCAGGCGTAAAAGACCGCGGGGCTTCCCCGCTAACTCCCCCTCCAAAAGCAGTGAACACGCGGGCCGCGTGTTCACTGCTTTTCACAATAATCCGTTATAATTCGCTGAACTATGTTCAAATTATCACTAATACCCGAAAGGTAGACCATGCCCGCGATTGCCACCGCCCGCACGCAGCCCCACAGGTTCGTGCCCGACGAGTTCGACCCCACTCACGCCGCCGCCGTCACCCACCTCTATGGCCGCCTCGAAGAGCGCGACATCTCCACGTGCCAGGCCCTCGAGGACTTCATCCTCGATTGGGAAGAGCTTGACGCCGTCATCACCGAGTGCTACGCTCGCTCCTACGTCGATATGACCTCCGATACCACCAACCCCGATTACAAAGATCTCTACCTCAAGGTGGTGCAGGAGGTAGTGCCCGTGGCCGAGCAGAAAGGCTTCGACCTCAAGCAGAAGCTCCTCACCTCCCCGGCTCTCGACCAACTGGGCGACGAGTACGAGGTCTTCCTGCGCAACATGCGCGCCGAGGTGGAGATTTTCCGCGAGGAGAACGTGCCCCTCTTCACCGAGGAGCGCAAGCTCGACCAGGAGTTCGAGGAGATCAGCGGCGCCCAGCAGGCCGAGTTCCGCGGGCAGGTCTACCCTCTTCCCCAGTTGGCTCGCTTCCTCGAGGAGACCGATAGGGCCACCCGCGAGGAGGCATGGCGCGTGCGCGCCGAGGCGCGCTACACTGACGCCGGCGCCCTCGATGCCCTCTACGACCGCATGTACGAGGTCAGACAGCAGATAGCCGCCAACGCAGGCTTCGCAAACTACAGGGACTACCAGTTCAAGGCCATGAAGCGCTTCGACTACACGCCTGAAGACTGCCTCGCCTTCCACGACGCTATAGAGAAGCACATCGTCCCTGTCATAGTCGAGGACCAGGAGCGGCGCAAGACCCTCCTGGGTCTCGACACCCTGCGGCCCTGGGACCTCAACGTCGACCCCGACGGTAAAGAGCCTCTCCGCCCCTTCGACAGCGTAGACCGCCTGAAAGCGGGCTGCGAGCGCATCGTCCTCAGCATCGACCCCGAGCTTGGCCTCTTCTTCCGCACCATGATGGACCAGCATCTACTCGACCTGGAGAGCCGCCCCGGCAAGTCCCCTGGCGGCTACATGATGTCCTTCCCCGATAAGCGGGTACCCTTCATCTTCATGAACGCCGTCGGCACCAAGCGCGATGTAGACGTGGTGCTGCACGAAGGGGGACATGCCTTCCACTACTTCCTCGCCCGCGAGCTGCCCCTGAACAGCTACCACCATGCCAGCCTGGAATTCTCCGAGGTCGCCTCGATGACCATGGAGCTTCTCTCGCGCCCCTACATGAGCGAGTTCTACGCCGAAGAGCAATTGCCCCGGCTGATGGACGAGCAGTTGCGCGAGGCCCTGCGTTTTTTCCCCTTCATGGCGATGATCGACGCCTTCCAGCACTGGGCCTACACCACCCCCGACCATGGCCCCCAGGTCCGCCGCGCCAGGTGGGCCGAGCTGGAGCAGCGCTTCCGCCCCGGCGTCGACTGGACCGGCCTGGAGCCCTACCGCGACGCCGGTTGGCAGTACCCCCACGTATTCAGCGTGCCCTTCTACTATGTGGAGTACGGCATCGCCCAACTCGCCGCCTTCAAGGTCTGGCTCAACTCCCTCAAAGACGAAAAAGAGGCCCTGCGCGCCTACAAGCGAGCCCTAGCCCTCGGCGGCAGCCGCCCCCTCCCCGACCTCTTCAAGGCCGCCGGCGCCGAGTTCGGCCTCAACGACCGCATCGTCAGCGCCATCATCAGAGACACGGTAGCGCAGATCGGCTCCCGCGACCAATAAAAAGGGGTGCAGGGTTCCCCCTGCCGGGGGTTGGGGGTGTCCCACAATACTTCCCGTTTCTCCTGACAACAAGGGGTGCAGGGCCCACCCTGCCGGGGGTTTGGGGGTGTCCTCCAGCTCTCACCCAACAAAAGGGGGTGCAGGGCTCTCCCTGCTGGGGGTTTGGGGTGTCCCCAAATAACCTCCTTACTTTCATCTACGGGGGGTGTGCCCCGCTCATAGTTACTCTACGGTGCCAAAACCCTATGAAATCTTGGCGTCTTGGCGTCTTGGCGTCTTGGCGTTTTCTGGAGATGTCACCGCGCTAGTGCCCATGAGGTAGTACAGCCCAAACAGCAGCAGCACCAGGCGCCAGTAGAAGAACTGCACCTGCAAATTATTGAAGAAGAACACCCCGCCCGCCAGCAGGGCCGACCACATCAGGGCTGAGGCTGCGTCGCGGGTCTTGACAATGGCCAGGCCCAGCAGCACCACAAGCAGCAGCGGGAAGACTATAGAGAAGATGCGCGCGGCATCCTCCACCCGCACCCACCCCAGGGCCACCATCTGCGCCGCCAGGCTCTCGTTCCACTGGGGCGTACCCAGCATGGCCAGCGGCAGCTTCGACTCGAAGTGGCCGATGGTGGCGTCCGTGAATGCCCTGGGCGACAGGACTGCCAGGGGGAGCACCACCAGCGCCGCGAACCCGGCCTCGGCGGCGGGCGGAATCCACATTTTTCGGGGAATTGTGGAAAAAATGTGGAAACCTCTCTCCCCGGCCCGCCACTTATCCGCCAGCGACACCACCGCCGGGCGCAGGAGCAACACCCCCCACGGGACGGCGAAGAGAAACCCATACTGCTTGGTGCTGAACGCCATGGCCGCGGCCAGCGCCGACCCCAACAGCCAGCCCTTTGTGTACAGCCACACCGCGAGCGCGATCCAGAAGAGCAGGAAGAAGTCGAGCACCCCGAGCAGCAGCGCTACCTGGAAACCAGGCAGAAACAGGAGCCAGAAGGCCGCCACGGTCCGCGCAGGCCAGGCGCCCAGGCGGGGCCGCGCCAACAGGTAGATCAGCACCGCCGTGCCGATGTCGGCCACCGCCAGGCCCAGCCGCACGTTGCCGCTACCCAATATATAGAAGGGCACCTCCGCGAACATGCCGCCGGGGAAGTACGTATACGAGGGATAATTGCTGATGCCCGGCTGGTGCTCGTAGACCCAGGTGTACTGCTGCGTATAGGGGTTGAGGCCCCTCAGCAGGAAGTCCACCG
>JBJMMB010000275.1:0-19431 GCA_045805005.1 Chloroflexia bacterium | reverse complement strand
TGTAATACATGCCCCTTGGCTGTACTTGCCTGCTAGCGGCCGGGTTCGCGACCGGCGCGGTGGGCAATAGCTTGCCGGTGGCGTCAAACATCTCCTCGATGGTCATGCCTTCGAGGTAGGTGTTGGGGATGAAAGTGGATATAAGGAAAAAGTCCAATGGTCCAGTGTCGTCTGCCAGTTCAGTCTTGCGCCCATCCGTGCGAACATGCAGGACGCACCCGTGGTTGCAATAGCCCTCCTTCGCAATGATCGCTTTGTATTCCCTGACGTGAAGGGCCTGCCACTTTGCGAGAGCGGAATTGTACTCGGGTTGCGTTATGTTCACATAAGGCGGGGGCTCAGGGCTGCTCAGCGCCCACACAACGCCCGCAATTGCCGCCAGGACAGCCGCCGTGCGGAAGGGTGGGATGCGCCGTATGAGCTCAGGTAAGGGCGGTAGTACCACTAGTATCTGGCTCGGTGGAGGTAGATGCTAAAATCTGCAATGCTCCAGACATAAATAATAGGGAGCCAAGATCCGAGCATCATAACTACGAGGATCAATGAAGCGATGCCCTCGAATTTTTCATTATTAGTCTCGCCGCTTAAGGCTTTGCGGGTGAGAAGTACGACAGCGAGGAGAGAAGAGCAGTTCGCGATAAGCAGGCAGATAGAGAACAGGACCATCCAGCCGGGGTAACTCTCTCTCAGGGCTTTCATAGCCATCATAGAGCACCAATAAAGCGTTACCAGGCATGGCACAACGCAGATAATGAAGACGGCTACCGTCCTTCGCGGGCCCGGTTTTACCAAATACACCTGAGTGCCCCCGGCTTTACTAGATTTCAGCATCGATTCCCCGTAGCATACAGGCGCGAATGCTGGCAGGGCAAGCACTTAGGTGCGGAAAAGTGAGCCTAGACGACGAATCGACGGGTGACATCAATCATTCCCGCCTGCGCGGGCTCTCGATGTGGGGCCCTGGCTCGTGTGGGGGAAGAATAGCCCGTTGAAGTTATCTCACACGCTCTCGTCCATGTGCGCGTCCCAGACTTCGGCGGCTTTTTCGTGCTGGTAGACGCCGCGAAAGAAGGCTTCCGCCAGGGCTTTAATGTCGGGTTCCGGTCCCTCGAACGAAAGGAACTTGGGGCGGTGGACGGCGAATCCCTCGGGTTTCTCGGCATGGCGGTAGGGGATTGCCATCAGGAACCCAGCCGGCTCGTTGCCGTAAGAGCGAGCATTCACTAAAAGGGCGTCTATCTTACCTGAATCAAGAGTTACATAACCGTCGTAGATGAGCACTCCACAAACGGCCCCGTCCGGGTTCTCAACAAGCCACTTGCGGCCCCGCTCCACAGACTCAGGAAGCTCCTCCGTGACCAGACGGTTCATGGGGCGGGTGCCGTCCGGCATTTCAAAGGCCAGCATCGTGACCAGGGTGCTGCCATCTTCCACGCACCAGATGGCGTGGGCGGCGAAAAAGCCTGCCAATTGTGCGGTTGCTTCCATGTGAAATCCTCCATGGGCTCTGCTACGACGCCTCTTCTTTGGTCTGGGAGCTTGCGGCAATTATACGTCAATCCCGGTGAACAAGAGGGCGTAGCATGTAGTATAATAATAAGCGCACAGCAGTGACCTACAGTTGGCCGGTGGTCTGGGAGTCACCGCGGGCGCGAAGGTTCGCTGCGCAGAGGCCGTTACATGTGAGAGGCCAGGTGTGAGCGCGAGTCCCCCGGTCTTGGAAGTTCATCCCACGTCCTTGCCCACCCGTCCCGTATCCGGGCCGGGGGTGTCGCGCGCTCTGGGGAGGGGACGCGGCTTGGCCCTGGGGACGCTGGCGTGGGGGCTTGCGCTGGTGGGCTTGAGCCTGACGACGGACGAGCCTGGGCGTACATTGGCGATGCTGGTGCTGGCGCTTGCCGGGGTGTGCGCGCTGATTGCCTGGTCGCGTATGCCCCTGGCTCCTGGGCTGTTTGTAGGGAACGCGAGTCAGCGGGCGCGTTGGGGTCGAGGTCGGGTGTTTCGTGTGGCGGGCATCGCGGGGGCGGCCGGGCTGGTCGCGCTGGCCGATTGGCAGTTTATCGAGCGGCCGAACGAGGCGTTCGGGGCGGCCGGGTGGCTGTGGCTGGCCGGCATGGGGATGCTGCTGGCGGCGACCATTGGCTGGCCTGCAGAGAGGGTGGCGGATAGAGCCTACCGGGCCGTGCCGTGGACACGATTGGAAGTGGGGGCGCTGGGGGGCCTCCTGGTGGCGGCGCTTGTGTTGCGAGTGTGGAACCTGCAGGAGATTCCGTTCGTGATCCACCCGGACGAAATCTTCTCGGGCTCGGTGGCTCGCGGCAGCTTCCTCGATACTCCGCATTCCGTGTCTATTTTCAGGACAGTGTGGGACGGCATAGACCTGCCGGCTTTGTGGTTCGTCGGGTTGGCCGCGGCGCAGAAGGTGGGTGGCCAGTGGCTGGCGATGGTGCGGCTTCCCGCAGCCCTGTTCGGGGCGGCGACCGTGCTGCCCTTTTATGGGATGCTGCGGGGGGCTTGGGGGCGGGCGGCGGCGCTGGGCGGGAGCGCGGTGCTCGTTTTCAGCGCGGCGGACGTGCACTACAGCCGGGTGACCCTACCTAACATCGCCACACCCTTCTTCTGGGCAGTCTGCTTCTTCTTCCTGCTGCGTGGTCTGCGGAGGCGGCGTCCCGTGGACTGGGCCCTCGCGGGTCTGGCCGCCGGGCTGAGCGAGTACGGTTACTACGGCACGCACCTGCTGCCGTTCGTGCTGCTGGCGTTCGCGGCCTACCTGCTGGTGGCTCATTGGCGGGAGGCGCGCTCATACCTGGGGTATTTCGGGCTAACGGCCCTGGGTTACCTGGCGGCCTTCGGGCCTTTGCTCGCCTACTTCATGCGCTTCCGGCCGGACATCTATTTCGGGAGGGCAGCTTCGCAGGGCGCGATGATGTGGGACCACCTACCCACGGACGCGGCGGACGCACAGCGGATGTGGGTTACATTGTGGCCGCTGATGGCCGAGAACCTGTTGGGGGTCAGCACCCGACCCTCGCAGGACACGGTGTACGCGGCTCCGCTGCTGCTCGTGCCCGAGGCGGCGGCCCTGGTGCTGGGGGTGGCGCTGCTGGTGAGACAGTGGCGGCACCCGGCGGCGTTCTTGCTCCTGCTGAGCGGGGTAGGTGTGATGATCGTCGGGGCCACGCTGGTTCACGGGGTACCTTTCATAGCACACTGGACACCGGCTTTTCTGGCGTTCTACGGAGCTGTAGGTGTGGCGATCGGGGCCTGGGTGGGCAGCTGGGCGGGGCTGCGATTCAGGTGGCGGCAACTGGGGGCGGCCCTCCTGGCCGGCGCGCTACTGGTGGACGCGGCGGCCAACGTGGCCCTCTACTTCGGCCGCTACCAGACCATGCAGGCGGCGATCATCGAGCCGCGCACGGCCCAGAGCCGGTGGGAGGCAGCGCTGGGGAGCGACTACCGCGTGTACACGGTGGGGGAGGGCGCGCAACTCTACGAACCTCTAACCAATTCGTTCCTGGTCCACGGCCAGGAGGGGGCCGCGCTGCTCTATCTCGACAAGCAGTTGCCTCTGCCCGAAGTCCCGGGCAAGGGGCTGGCCTTCGTGTTCTACTCCGACAACGACCACTACCGGCCGATGATCGAGCGGCTCTACCCGGACGGCCAGGAAGGGGAAGTCCGCGCGCCGAGCGGGTATCATCTGTTCAACACGTACCGGCTTTCGTCCCGGCAGGTGGCGGCTGTGCCCTCGCGCACGGCCGCCGAAGTCCAGGCGATTATGGCCTCATACCTGCCGCTGCATCTCAGTATGGTACGGCACTTCGGGGGAACGCCCCCGTGGCTGGAAGCGCGGGGGCTGGGGGTGCTCCCTGATGGGGCGGTCGTCGTGGGCGACAGCGGGCACCACAGGGTGATGGTGTACGAGCCTGACGGGAGGCTGCGCCACAGTTGGGGGGCGCCGGGCACGGGAGCGAACCACTTCGACCTGATCGCTGACCTGGCCGTGAGCCCGGACGGCACCATAGCCGTACTCGACGCCGCCAACGGAGACATCCAGCTATTCAACGCGGATGGGCAGGCTGTCGGTCGGTGGCTGGGCGAGAACACAGGTGTGCTGGTCGCTAGCGGGCTGGCCTGGGCCCCCGACGGCCGTAGCCTCTACGTGGCTAGCACCAGCGGAGGCAGTGTGGTGCATCTGGGGCGGGACGGTGCGCTCCTGGGCCGGCTGGCGGAGGGCAGCGGAAATCTGGCCCCTCTCAACCAGCCGCTAGATGTAGCGGCCCTGCCGGATGGGAGCGTGTACGTGACGGACCTGGGAGGGCGAGTCGTGCGCTTCGACCGGACCGGGCGGATGGACGCCGAGTGGCAGACACCCATCGGCATACAGCGGGGCGGCAACCACCTCACGGTCTGGCATGGGCGCATCGCCATGACGAACCCCGACTCGAACACCTTGCAGTTTCTAGCGCCTGGCACGGGCATCATCGCCCTGGACGCTGGCGACGCGGCCAATATGAGCCTGGTTACGCCTGTGGGCATCGCCACGGGACCGGATGGGAGGCTGTACGTCTTGTCGAGCGCAGACAACCGGGTAGTCGTGCTGGATGGACCTCCGTAGCGGGGTTTCCGGGGAGGTTTTGCTAGACCTGGCACGGTGCGTCATCTAGGGGCAGTTCAAGAGCGCTCCCGCGTGGCCGAAGTTGCTCTTCAGCAGGGCAAAGTCGGTGCTGCTGACTCCGTTGTTGTTGTTGAAGTCCCCGCGCTCATCATACCCCACGTCCCCCTGACCCTTGCCGAAGGTGGCCTTCAGGATAGTGAAGTCAACGGTGTCGACCAGGTTTGAGTTGTTGCAATCGCCCGCTTGTTGGGTGCCTAGCTCCTGGTTGGTTACCCCGGCAGAGAGGGCCACCGTGCCGTTGCTGGCGAGCCACTTACGACCCTTGAAGTCCCATGCGTACGTGCCGGCCGGCAGGCCCGTCGTGACGGTGAAGACGCCCGAAGCATCCGTGGCTACGTTGTAGTCCTGAGGAACCCCATCGACACAAAGGGTGAGCGTGCCGGTGATGCCGGAATTGTGGCTATCAGGCTGGCCGATGCCGTGCCATGTCAGGTGGCCCGCGATGACGCCCGATGGAGTGGGCGTTGTCGTGATCGTAGGCGAGGGTCCATCCACATATATCGGGTAGTCGGTATAGAACGTCCTGTTGGCTACACTCATGCTATCCGAGTCGACTATGTCGGAGTTGCGGATCACCGGGTCGGGCGGGTAGAACTGCCAGTGGAGCACCGTGTCTCCGGGGGCCATAGCGCAGAAGGCCAGGCGGGCCACGCGGAAGTCGCCGCTGGCCGGGGGGTTATTGAGCGCGCCGCTGGCGAACGCAATGGTGCCGGGATCGGCCTGAGGAGGCGAGCCGAAGGCGCACGGTCCAGGCCCGTTGCATACCTGGTCTTGCAGGGTTACATCGAAGATCGAGTTGTCGGGCGTCAGGGTGTTGGTGAAAGTGCCGCAGCCGCTCGACCCGACCTGAACGTTCTGAAGGATTGTGTTATCAAAGGTCAGGTAGCTCTGGGCAGCACCGACGGAGTTGGAGCCGGCGTTGATTCGAAGGTCGAGGGTGAACTGCCGGCCAACCTGCACAGTGAGCGGGCCAGGAGGAGCAAAGTAGACATAGGCGTCCACGTTGGTGGGAGTGGCGGTGGGGGTTGGAGTATGGGTGAAGGTGGGAGTGTCCGATGGGGTGGGAGTGTCCGATGGGGTGGGGGTGTCCGTAGATGTGGAAGTGTCGGTTGGTGTGAGCGTGACCGTGGGTGTGCCGGTGAGAGTGGGGGTGTTGGTGTGGGTAATGGTCGGGGTGGGGCTGAAGGTGCGGGTAACGGTGCCGGTAGGGGAGTTGGTGCGGGTCAACGTGGGGGTGGCAGTAAAGGTGGGCGGGGTGCCAGTGAACGTGTAGGTGGGTGTTGGTGTGCTCGTGGGGGGGATGCAGGTGTTCAGAAGCACCGAAAGGTTGTTGGAGCCGATATTTGCCGTGACGAGGTCCGGGCGGCCGTCTCGGTTGAAGTCGGCAACCGCCACGGATCGAGGCAGCGCGCCGGCCCCGTAGTCGAGATGAGGCCCAAAGTTGCCGGTGCCCGTACCCAGGAGTACAGACACCGTGCCGGGCGACTCGTTCGCCACGGCCAAATCCGCATTGCCGTCGGAATTGAGGTCCGCGATTGCAATCGAGTGGGGGCTATAAGCTGCCGCGAAGTTGGTGGCGGGCCCGAAGCTCCCCGTGCCTGTGCCCAGCAGTACTGAGATGGCGGGCGAAGTGAAGTCCGCCACCGCCAGGTCCAAGTTATTGTCGTGGTTCACATCGCCCACGGCCACGGAGATTGGATTGTTACCTACAGGTATATATGTAGCGGCCCCGAATACTCCTGAGGGAGTGCCCATGAGAACGGAGACGTTATTGGAGTCGAAGTTGGCGACTGCCAAGTCAAGATTGCCGTCGCCGTTAAAGTCTCCCACTCCCACCGAGAAGGGGTTTTGGCCCACCGTGTAAGCCGTGGTTTCTCCGAAGCCTCCGGTTCCATCGCCCATGAGCACCGACACAGTTGTGACGAGGCCGTTGGCTACAACCAAATCGAGCTTGCCATCGCGGTTGAAGTCTCCCACCGCTACCGCACGGGGCTGGTTTCCGGCGGAGAAGACGGAGGGCGGGCCGAAGGCGCCGGTGCCCGTACCCAACAGCACCGAAATACTGTTGCCACCGCTGCTTGTACTGTTGTTCGCGGTTACGAGATCCACATTGTTATCATGATTGAAATCGCCAACGGCTATGGCCCTGGAATTGGGGCCCGCCGTGTAATCGACATGCGGGCCGAAAGTACCTGCGTCCGTACCGGCAAGAATCGACACCGTGCCCGCGTGGTCGTTGGCGGCAGCCAGGTCGAGGTATCCATCGTGGTCCAGGTCGGCTACCACCACCGCGTGGGGACCGGAATCGGTCGAGTAGTTGGCCGCGGGGGCAAAGTTGATGCTTGAGCCGCAATACACCGGCACAGGAGTATTTGTTGCGGTGCCGGTGGGCGTATTGGTGGGTGGGGTGCCTGTCACTGTGAAGGTTCGGGTGGCGGTGGGGGAATAGCATGCCTGTTGGGAGAAGCTGACGGTGAAATCGTCGATCCACCAGCCGGTGCCCGCGACCGCCTCTCCGGTGCCAAGTCTGAAGCGGAGGCGCACGCTGTGGCCTTTGTACGCCAGCATGCTGCCGGATACCTGCACCCAACCTCCACTGTTGCCACTCCAGGCCGCCCTGCCCGCCAGGGGGTTCAGGGTAGGGCAGTTGACGAGGGTAGAGTTATATCCGCCGGAGGTGATGAAGGCATCCGCCCAGGACCCCCCGTCGATTGACCATTCGAGCACGCCGACGTCCCAGGCCGTGGAGCCTGCGGCATCGAAGCTGTACCGGTGCCAGAAGATGAAGGTGGCCGATGTGGCGTTGGGTGGCACGCCTATGGCAACGCTGGTGAGGGTCTGGTCCGACAAGGATGGCACATCGGGAGCGAAGGCCGAGTAGCTACCGCTATGGCTGTCGGTGGTTGATGAGGTCCAGCCGGGCGAGCCGCCTGAGGTAAAGATGCCGAGGGTGCCGCTCTCGAAGCCTTCCTGCACGGGCTGAACGCAGGGGCCGGTAGTGGGCGTGGAGGTGGGGGTAGGTGTAGCGGTTGGAGTGTTGGTGGGGGTGTTGGTACCTGTGTTGGACGGTGTCTCGGGGGGGGTGGGGGTGTTGGTAGCGGTCGGTGTGTTGGTGGAGGTGGGAGGAGTCCCGGTGGGCGTATCGGTTATCGTCGGGGTGTGAGTATGGGTGGGAGACTTCGTAAAGGTAGGTGTGATAGTGGGAGTAGGGGTGTTTGTGAAAGTTGGGGTGATTGTGGGCGTTTTCGTTTTTGTGAAGGTAGGAGTGGGTGTAAAGGTTGGGGTGAGGGTGCAGGTGAACCGGTGAGTGGGGGTCGCCGAATTGGTGGCCGTGCCGGTAGGCGTGCTTGTTGCGGTGCTAGTGTGCGTATCGGTCGGCGTGGGGGTGAGGGTAGGGGTGTCCGTGGTGGTTGCCGTGGGGGTGAGGGTATGCGTGTGCGTGTTAGTTGCCGTAGCCGTAGGTGTGTGCGTGTTAGTTGGGGTGTGCGTCCTTGTAGGTGTTTGAGTGCTGGTGGCCGTTACCGTAGGCGTGGCGGTGCGTGGCGCGCTGGGAGAGAGCAACGCGGCGCGTGGGTTGCCAGGCGAGGCGTTCGCGATGGCAGTGACGGCCAGGAGGCATACGCAGGACAGAGTCAGCGTGGCGAGCCAATAGCGTCGGGAGAGACCCGTTTGCTTGTTAGCTTTCATTGGTATCTCCCCTGCCCGGCGGATAGATCCGCTGGGCAATGCTTATGGGGCGCTTCGCCGGCTAAGTCGTAGGTGCTATGTGTGCCGTTCCCTGGGCGCTGGGCCACTCAGGGGCAAGGGAGCGCCCCTGCCCCTCCCGTGCCGAAGTTCGTTTTTAGCAGGCCAAAGTCGCCCGCGTTGACGACGCCGTCGTTGTTGAAGTCGGCGCGTGGGTCGGTGGTGCTGCCGAAGGCGCTCTTGAGGATGCTGAAGTCGGTGGCGTCGACGACGTTGTTGTTGCTGGCGTCGCCTGCGCGCATTGTGCCCATCTCCTGGTTGGATTGGCCCCCCGAGACGGTCAGCGAGCCGGAGTTGGCGAGGGTACGGACGTTCTTGATGCGCCAGTTGTAGGTGCCGTCGGGCAGGCCGATGGACTGGGTGAAGTTGCCGTTATCGTCGGTGGTGACGGTGTATGTGAGCAGGCTGCTGGCGCAGATGGCGAGGGTGGCGCTCTGTACCTGTTTGGCGTTGGGCTGGCTGGAGCCTTGCCAGGTGACGTGGCCGTGGAGCTGCCCGATGGGTGTAGGTGTGGCCGTTACGGTGGGCGTGGGCGTGGGCGTGGGGGCGGTGCCGTTGCCGCAGTTGGCGATGATGGTGCGGATGCCGTTCACGATGCCGGTGCCGTCCTGCGCGGTCTGCCAGTAGATGCCGCCTGTAACCGCAGCGTAGTTCTGCATGATGGGCACGGGGGTGAGGAAGGACGTGGGCACGAACACGGCCCCTATCCTTATCCCCTGGGAGGCAGCCGCCAGGGCCACGTTGTTGGCGTTCACGTCGTCCACCCCTACCGCATACCAGTCATCGAAGCCCGCGGGCAAGGCGTCGGTTACGAGGATTGCTATCTTCGAGGCCGACGGGTTCCAGCCGGGAGTGAAGTCAATATTCTGCGGCCTGCCCGGCGTCGGGAGGGCGTTGACCGCTGTGTTGAGCGCTTCGTCTGAGGCTTCGGGAGGACTGTTGCCTCCGCCCGCGACCAGGCTGCTAATGGCAGCGGTGGCGGCCGCGGCGTTGTTCGGGGCGAAGTTCACGTGGATGGTGACGTTGTCCTTGAAGCTGACTACCGCGATGCGGTAGTTGTTGCCGGAGGCCAACTGGATGTCGTTCATGATGGAGGTCAGACCGGCCTGGATCTTGCCCATGGCGCTGCCCATGCTGCCGGTGTCATCGATGACGAAGGCCACGTCCATGGGCCCGCAGGCCATGGGTTGCAGGGTTGGCGTGTCGGTGACGGTGGGCGTGAAGGTGGGCGGCGTGCCGGTTACGGTGGAGGTGGGGGTATCGGTGGGGGAGGGCGTGGAGGTGCAGGCCCGTCCGTTTATGTCCACGCAGGCGGTGGGGGTTGCCGTGGGCGCGCAAGGGGCGGGCACGCAGGGCGTATTAGTGGGGGTGTTGGTTGGCGTATCGGTGGGAGTCTTGGTGTTCGGAGGCACGCAGCCAGGAGTGCCCGGCTGGCAGGTGGCAGTGGGCGTGGGGGTGCAAGGGAGGCCCAGGATGTCAACACAGGGTGTAGGCGTATCCGTGGGAGTGTCGGTGGGGCAGGGGTTGGTGGGGTCGCCGGGGTGGCAGGTGGGGGTAGGCGTGGGCGTGCAAGGGAGGCCGGTCGCATCGACGCATGGTGTGGCCGTCTTTGTGGGAGTGGGAGTGGCTGTGCAGGGGAGGCCGGTAGAGTCGACGCATGGGGTGGCGGTGTCGGTGGGCGTATCGGTTGGTGTGTCTGTGGCTGTGAGCTGGCAGCCTGGAAGGCCGGGTCGGCAGGTGGGGGTGGGTGTGGCGGTGCAGGGTTGGCCGGTAGAACTTACGCAAGGTGTAGGTGTGCCGGTTGGCGTGTATGTGGGTGCGCAGGGCGCGGGCGAGCAAGGCGTGGGGGTGGGGGTGTCGGTGGGCGCGCAGGGCACAGGGCCATTGGGGTCGCAGGTGGGAGTGGGCGTGGGGGTGTCGGTGGGGAGGCACGGGGTGACCGAGCAGGGGGTGGGAGTGTCGGTGGGGCAGGGGTTGGTGGGGTCGCCGGGGTGGCAGGTGGGGGTAGGCGTGGGCGTGCAGGTGCCGGCGGCGGCGGGGGAGAAGATCAGTTTGAGGTGGTTGGTGATGACGGGCGAGTTGAGCGAGTACTGCAGGAAGTTGACGCCGGTGGCTTTCTGGAAACCGACGGTGGCGGTGCCGCCCTGCCCGACCAAGGGATCGGACATATTGTCGCTGTAGGTGTAGTCGAAAACGGGGCTGTTTTCGTAGAGGCAGACCCCGAAGTTGAATACCGGGGAGCCGGTGACGAGAGCCACGCGCCATTCGATGCAGAAGGTGCGATTGGGCGTGGTGCCGCTCACGGTGGTGTAGATGCCGCAGCCCGCGCAGTCGGTGCGGAGATCATCCCAGTGGGGGAACATGGCGTAGTTGTAGGTAGTATTGGGCAATGCAGTGTTGAAGAAGCCGTTGGGGTTGGCGACATAGCCGATGGTGCCGTTGGAGCCGAGTATGGCCGATTGGAACGTGTTGCAGTAGAGGGTGACCGGGAAGGGCAACGGGATGGTGGTGGTGCAGTCGTCGCAATGATTGCCGGTGTCGGTCGTGCCGGGCACCACGTTTGCTAAGGTCTGCGTTACCTGGTAGCTGGTGCAGGGGGCGGTGTTGCAGGGCGTGGCGGTCTTGGTGGGGGTGGCTGTGCAGGGGAGGCCGGTCGAGTCCACGCATGGGGTCGCGGTGTCAGTGGGTGTATCGGTGGGAGTGTCCGTGGGCGGGCAGCCTGGGGTGCCGGGGTGGCACGTTGGGGTGGGCGTGGGTGTGCAGGGTAGGCCGGTCGAATCGACACATGGGGTGGCGGTATTAGTAGGTGTGTTTGTGGGCGTGTCGGTGGGTGCGGTCAGGGGAGTGTAAGTGAAAGTTGGGGTCTTCGTGGAGGTATTGGTGGAAGTGTTGGTAATTGTGTTCGTGGAAGAATTGGTGGGAGTAATAGTGGGCGTGTTGGTTGGAGTCTTGGTGGGCGTGTTCGTGAGGGTGGAGGTGCCGGTTGGGGTGACGGTGGAGGTAGATGTGCTGGTGCGGGTGTAGGTCGGGGTGGCGGTGAAGGTCCTGGTGCGCGTGGGCGTGGAGGTGCAGATGGGGAAGAAGATGGGGATCCAGTTGATCTGGATACCCTGCCTGAGTTGGTCGTCGCCGCAGGAGAAGATGGTGAAGTCGCCTCCTGGACCTTGCATGACGCCGCTGGTTTCGTAGGCTCCGTTGTCAGCGTTCTCACCGTAGACCATGGAGAACTTGTCGGAGTTCTCGTAGAAGATAAGCTCTTCGTTGGAGGTGCCGTCGCGCTGGGTGTAGTGGGTGCGCCACTCGATGACGAAGGCGCGGGTGGGGGCCGAGCCGTATACGGCGGTGAAAATGCCGTCGCCGTCCCGGCTGGTATCAAGGTCGGCCTGGTAGAGGAAGATGGTCGGGCCGAGGCTCGGGTCAGGCTCCGGGCAGGCGGGGTACTCGGTAAGAGACGCGGAGTTGAACTGGAGGTTGCCATTGGAACTGGCGAGGGCGTGGTCGTAGCTGACCCCGTAGAAGCTGACCGGGAAGGGGAAGTTGACGTTGGTGAGGCAGTTGTTGCAGTGGTTACCGGTGTCGGTGGTGCCGGCGATGCGGTTGGGATTGACGGGTACGACGGTGGCGGTGGCAGTGTAGCCGATAGTGATGCAGGGCCTGGTGGGGGTGGCAGTGGCCGTTGGAGGGGTGCCTGTTACCGTCTTGGTCGGCGTGCGGGTGGGAGTGCGCGTGGGAGTGCGGGTGGCGGTGTTTGTGGCGGTGGGGGTTGGGGGTATGCAATTGTTCAGCAGGATGGTGACGTTGTTGGTGGGAACGTAATGCGCCACGGCCAGGTCTTGCCTACCATCACCATTGAAATCGCCGACCGCCGGGGCGTTGGCGGTGGCTGCCCCGAAGGTGACAGGGACCGCAAAGGAGCCGGTACCGCTGCCTTGCAAGATGGATACAGAGCCGGAGGTGGTGTTCGACGTAACCAGGTCTTGCTTGCCGTCGGCATCGAAATCGCCCATCGCCAGGGCGCTGGGATAGGAGGCTCCCGCCGTGTAGTTGGTAGCAGCCCCAAATGTCCCCACGCCTGTGCCCAGGAGGACCGATACGTTGCCGCTGTTGTAGTTCGACACAGCCAGGTCTTGCCTACCATTGATGTTGAAATCCCCCACTACCACGGTTTGTGGGTTGGTCCCTACTGGGTAGTTGGTAGGCGCGCCGAAGGTGCCGGTGCCGGTGCCTATGAGGACGGAGATGTTGTTGGAGCCGCCGTTGGACACGGCCAGGTCGAGCTTGCCGTCACCGTTGAAATCTCCCGCCGCCACGGATGAGGGCTGAGCGCCCACCGCGAAGTTGGTGGCCGCGCCGAATGTGCCGGTGCCGGTGCCCAGGAGGATGGATACGTTGTTGGGGGTGCGGTTCGTCACGGCAAGGTCTTGCTTGCCGTCCCTATTGTAATCCCCAACGGCTATATATCCGGGCTGGGCTCCCACGCCGAAGTTAGTGGCCGCGCCAAAGGTGCCGGTGCCTGTGCCCAGGAGGACGGATACGTTGGCGCTGTTCCAGTTCGACACAGCCAGGTCTGGCCTACCGTCCCTGTTGAAATCGCCAACAGCTATACATCCGGGGTTAACTCCCACCGCGTAGTTGGTGGGCGCACCGAATGTGCCGGTGCCTGTTCCCAGCAGGATGGATATGTTGTTGGTGCCGGAGTTGGCTGTGGCGAGGTCTTGCTTGCCGTCCCGGTTGAAATCGCCCACCGTTACTTCATTGTCACTCCCCGACGAGTAGGTCGTTGCCGGAGCAAAGGTAAAGGTGGTGCAAAGGGCTACGCAGTTGCTGAGCAATACCGCAACGTTGCTGGAGACGTGGTTGGTCACGGCGATGTCTTGTCTGCCGTCGGAGTTGAAATCGCCTAGTCCTATGGAGTTGGGGCCGCCCGACGCTCCAAAGAGGGTGCTCGCTCCGAAGGTGCCGGCGCCCGTGCCGAGCAGGACCGATATGTTGCCGCTATAGAAGTTCGTCGCAACCAGGTCTTGCTTGCCGTCCTGGTTGAGATCCCCGACTGCCACAGTGAAGGGGTTAGAAGGGAACCCGCTTATGGTGGTGGCCGCCCCGAAGGTGCCCGCGCCCGTGCCGAGCAGGATGGACAAGTCGATGGAGCCGAAGTTGGCGGTGGCGAGGTCGAACTTGCCGTCGCCGTTGAAATCCCCCACCGCCACGAACGTGGGGGTAGTCCCAACCGCGAAGTTGGTAGCCGCTCCAAAAGTGCCTGTGCCGGTGCCCAGGAAGATGGACACGTTGTTGGTGTTGGCGATGGGCACGGCCAGGTCTTGCTTACCGTCCTGGTTGAAATCCGCTACAACCACCGCATAAGGGTTAGGCCCCGTCGCATAGTTGGTGGGCGCGCCAAAGGAACCGGTGCCGGTGCCCAGGAGGATGGATATACTGTTGGCGGTGCCATTCGCTACGGCCAGGTCTTGCTTGCCGTCCTGGTTGAAATCACCAACTGCCATATAGCGGGGTCCGGCCGGCACCGCGAAGTTGGTGGTCGCCCCGAAGGTACCGGTGCCAGTGCCCAGCAGTATTGATACGTTGTTGGCGCTCTGGTTCGACGTAGCCAGGTCTTGCTTACCGTCGCCGTTGAAATCCCCTATTGCCACGGATATGGGGCTAGCCCCGGTGGCGTAGTTAGTAGGCGGCCCGAAGATGCCGGTGCCGCTACCTAACAGGATAGATACGTTGTTAGAGGAATAGTTGGACACGGCAAGGTCTTGCTTGCCGTCGCTGTTGAAATCCCCCACTGCCACTGTCCAGGGGTTGGTCCCGGCGGAGTAAAGGACCGCAGGCGCAAAGCTCACGGGGCCACAAGCAATGTTTGGGGCGGAGGGAGAGCGGTCGGTGGGCGGCACGCTGGCGGGCGGCAGGCCCGATGGCAGGCCGGAGGGCAATCCCGCGAGGGCGTTGGTGGCGCTCGCGTCTGCGCCCGGTATGACCAGTATGGCTAATAGCAGTCCGAAGAGGTAGCGCCGCGCGTGCGTTCTGAGAGTTCGTGAAGTCAAGGCCGATTACTCCTTCCGGCTAAAGCAAAGCACCCGTGAAAAGAGTTAAGAACTCACTAAGCTACAGGCTTAGCGATGTCCGGCACTTCCCCACTGAACTATCAGGTTGTAGACGGAAGGAATATGAAGATAGTCAAGCTAAGGCCCCGCTCTATGAGAAGGGCACTGGGAGGCGCGCACCAGGCGCGTTAGCAAGACGCCCGTATTGTAGCACAGGTTGGGGGGAATTGGAAGCGTGCAATTGTAAATAATGTCAAAGCCGAGTCATTTGGCACAAATTGTGACTCCCTGGTACAATAAGAGCTTGTGGGCAAACTACCACTTAGTACAAGGAGCGGTCCGACGCATTGAACCACACGACCAGTGGCCCGCGAAATGACTTGCTTACTGGGGGGCACACCGTTTCGTTTAGAGCGCAAGCCAAACTGGATGCAGAGGTCGCGTCTGTGGCACAATTGAAGGCCAACCTGACCCAGCCCGTCGAAGGCGCTAGCACCCATTTGTATCTAGCGCTGTCCGACGCGCTGCTCAATATAGACCTGACCACTTCTATTTGCTGATCATCTTGTGAAAGCGCCTCAGCAGGAGCCACACTAGCAACGTCGAGTACAGAACCCCGGCCAGAGCGTAGGCCCACCAGAGACTATCGTGCGCCTCCAGGGTCCAGTATAGCTTCAGAGGCCAGTAAGTGGGCAGGGGCCAGAATAGCGGCTGCCAGGCGGCCGGCAGGAAGTAGGCGAAGAGAGGAGGCAGCATGAATATGCTCCCTGCCTTTTGGAGCGCGAAACCCTGCACCTTGTTCTCCGCGAAAGCCGCAAGCGCAAGGGCAACGAGCGCCGCCAGTAGCATTGCCGACAACGTGCTGATAACAAGGGGCAGGGGACCAAGAGTTGCCACACCTGCGATAGCAAAGGCAACCAGCGTCATGACCACACTAAGCAGCATGGGTACCGAGAGACGATATGCCACATAGCTATTCAGGGAGACTGGAGTGACGCGCAAGGCAGTAAGAGTGCCGTCATCGCGCTGGTCGAGGAAAAGGAAGCCTACTATCATGCCGTAAAGGATGGGCGTGATCAGGAGGAGTACTGCGCTTGCGATGGTGGGAAAGTATTGCACCAGGTCCAGACCAAGCATCTGCCCCAACTGCTCCAGCACTAGCGGGAACACCAGCCTCAGCGCCACGGCCAGTACGAAAGGTAGGACTGGCATCCAGCGCAGCATCGAGTCGCGCCTCAGGTTCCGGATATCACCGGAGCCAAACACTCTGATTATGGCTGTTACGTCCATAGTTTTGGGGTCCCCTGCCTATTAACTCGCGTCCTTCTCTTTCCCACTGCCCGCTGCGCCAACTATATGCTTGTCGAAGGCCCGCAGGCTCAAGCGATAGAGCAGGCAGATCCACACCACCGAATAGGCCAATCCATATACCACTTGCCAGGCGGCTATCTCCTCGAAGCCTGCGCGGAGCAACTGCAGTGGCGCCTCCATGGGGTGCAAGTACGCGACGTATGCCAGGAAGCCCCAACCGTTCAGTCCGCTGAGCACATACAGCCCCAGGGGCAGCAACATAAAGCCCGTGTACAAGATCGAAGGGATAAGGTAGTCAGTGACTGACGTGTAGCGCGCAACCGAGATAAACCCCACCAGCACGTACATAGTTGACGCAAGGGCTAGCCCGGCAATGAAGAAGAGAGTGCCGGGTGCCAGGCTAAACCCCTGGAAAACCCCCAGGAGCACCAGATATTGTACGACCGTCAGCAACGTGAGCGTGACGACCTTGGACGCGAGATATTCCCAGGGTCGTAATGGCGATACCACCTGCGCCTGCAGTGTCTCCTCGCCTTTCTCCAGCAATACCTGCCCCGCAACGAAGTAGAATGTGCCCACAAGCATGCTGTCGAGCACGAAGACCGGGAAGAGCGCGGCGATATTCAACCCGATCTGTCCGCCGCTTACCTGGCTCAGCGCCAGCGCATATATCGCCGTAACAAATGCAGTAGCGTAGTAGAAACCGTTGCGGAACTGGAGGCGCATATCGCAGCGCAGGGTCGCGAAGAGCCTGCCTCGCCGTGCTCCTGCGCCCGACGACCTGCGCGACCGGACACCGAATGCCGCACTCATGCCACGTTCCTCCCCGTGACGCGGATAAAGATGTCCTCCAGGCTGGCTTCCTGGGTGTGTATAGTCTGCACCTGCTTGCCACGCAGCAGCTTGAGGAAAGCCTCGTCTTCGCCCAACCCTTCCAGGCTGAAGTCCTTGTGGGCCATGATTCCCCGGTCGCTGTATTCGACACGCACAGCTGGCGCACCGTATCGCAGCTTCAATTCGCGGGGCGCGTCGATGAGGCGGATGTGGCCGTCCATGATGAAGGCTACACGATCGCACAACTCGTCTGCGATCGCCATGTCGTGAGTGGTAAGGAACACCGTCCTGTCCCGGCCTTTCTGTTCCCGTATCAGGTCGCGCACCCGCATGGAGTTCACAGGGTCGAGCCCCGTGGTCGGCTCGTCAAGAAAGAGTAACTCCGGGTTGTGCAGAATGGCTCTCGCCACACTGAGGCGAGTTTTCATACCCTTGGAGAACTGCCCCACCGGCATGTTGGCGCTGTCACCCAGGCCAACCGTATCGAGCAAAGTCTTTGGATCCTGCGTGGGGCAGCTATAAAGGCCCGCAAAATATGCCAGGTTCTCCTGCGCAGTCAGCTTTAGGAAATGGTTAGGGAACTCGAAGGCGACCCCGATATGCTCGTAGTAATCCTGGCCCCAGCTTGCAAGGTCGCGGCCCATAACCGAGATACCGCCTCCGTAGCCTTTGAGGAGCCTGATCAGTACACGCTGCGTGGTCGACTTGCCCGCCCCGCTCGGTCCCAGGAAGCCGAAGATCTCGCCCGGCTCGACCCTGAAGCTCACGTCGTTCACCGCGGAATGTGCCGCCCCGGCGTATGTATACGTCAGATCGCGCACGCTAATTGCTGCCTCGTCCCCGGCCACTTCGGCGGTCTCTTTCAGTAATGCTGCTATCGCTGCCATGTGCTTTCGTCCTTTGTCTCGGCTGTACCGATTGTCGGGGCTGTGCGCCCGGCCAGCCGCTCGGCCACCATATCAACCAGCAAGTCCATTGTTTCTTCGTAAACGCTGGGCTCATAGTCATCGCGATGCAGGCTGATGAAAACGAGGGAGCGAAGTAGAGCCGATACAATCCGAGGTGGGTAGTCGATCTCCAACCCCTTTTCGCGCCAGGCGTCGATCAGCAAGGCCACATATGCCTCGTCGGCCCGGATGCCCTCTTGTACTTGCTCCTGAGGAATCTTGCCAAGGAGCGACTGGTAATCCTCACCACTCGCGTTGGCGAAGAAGGGGTGCGTTTGCAGTATGTCGAGGGCGGTATGCAGGAACTGTTTGAAGCTCTCCGCAGACAGCTCGCCGCTACGCCTGACCGCCTCCAGCATATTCGCCTGTATCTCGGCCTCTACATGAGCCATAACGTGGAAGTAGAGCGCCTCCTTGGAGTCGTAGAAAAGGTAAAAGGCGCCCTTGGAGATACCCGCAGCCCGGGTCAACTCCTCGACATTGGTCTTTCGCAGACCGTAGCGGGCGAATCGCTCCCGGCCTGCCTTGAGGAGGCGCTCCTGAATAGTGTTCTTTTCCAGTTCCGTGAAGCCTCTGGGCATAACTTGATCCTCGGACCTTACTATATGACTATATCCCCAACTCAGTCATATAGTAACATGAGACGCTTACGAAGTCAAGGTGTACTTTGGCAGTAGTGGTGTCACCTGTCGCCGGCGACGCCATTCCGCCACCGGCCATGCGAGCCCCGAAGTATTCGAGCGGGCTCACCGGCGAAACGTCACCGAGTCATTGATATCAGGCTAAGCCCACACTCGACCTTGTGGAAAGTGGCGACATTGACAAGGAAACTTTCCGTGACCGGAAGGCCCGCCTAGACAAATAGCACGCAAGTATGGCACAATTGCGGGACGAACTCTCCACCAAAATAGCAAGTGCAAGATGAGCAAGTATGTCCAGAGAGGAAGCTGCGCGCTTAGCTCGGAGTGGGAGGGGGGCTATCACTGTGTATCGTGCGCGCGTGTCGAACCGCATAGTTGGGGCTCTGCTCCTGGTATCTCTTGGACTTACGCTGGTGGCGGGGGCGGGGCCGGGTCCCCATAGCGCGATGGCCGCCGCGCCCGTTAGTGTTCCCTCCGTGGGTGCCGATGTGCGCCCCGAAGTGCTGGCGCTGCGCGTCTATTTCAGGGACCGGGTGGAGCGCGACCGCCTCGCCAACGAACTTGGGGCCGCGGAGGTACCCACCCTGGGGGGCTTCCTCACCGTCTACGCTGATTCGGCTACCCGCGACAAACTACTGAGGCGCGGGATCCGGGTGGAAATCGACCCCGCGCAGACGGAGCAGGCCAACGCTCAAAGCGCTGTGCCAAACCCGTTCTACGGCGGTTACAAGACGATGGAGGAGATCGAAGCTTTCCTTGACCAGAAGGTGACTACATATCCCTCCCTGGCCCAAAAGGTCGATATCGGGGACTCGTGGTGCAAAACGCACGTGGGGCAATGCACCCAACCCAACACCTGGAACGGCTTCGACCTCTCGGCCCTGCGCATCACGAACCGCGACATTCCGGGGCCCAAGCCGGTTTTCTGGTATGACGCCGGTATCCACCCCAACGAGATAGCCACGCCCGAGGTGGCGCTGCGCTTCATCAACTGGTTGCTAGATGGGTATGACAGTAACCCCGATGCGCGTTGGCTGGTCGACTACCACGACATCTGGGTGCTGCCGGTGGTCAACCCCGATGGGCACCATATGGTTGAGGCGGGAGGTGACAATCCCTACGCCCAGCGGAAGAATGCCGACTGGGACGACGGTTGCGCCGCGTTCGGCTCGTTCGGCACCGATCTCAATCGCAACTTCCCCTTCCTCTGGGGCTGTTGCAGCGGCTCCAGC
>JBJMMB010000274.1:0-7577 GCA_045805005.1 Chloroflexia bacterium | reverse complement strand
GCGTGTTACCCTTATCTCCGGTTGTATTCATCGCGATCCCCCTCTTTCAGGGCCTGGATTGTGCTCTCAGTCGTCATGCGCAGCCGCCGGCCCACGGGCAGGCTGTCCATTATACATTACCTTTCTACATACTACTTTCTGGTTTTTGTGCTTGCGGCGCTCAATACATCCTAATAGGTGGTTTTGAAATGGCCTCTAACTGCAACTTATCAGACCACGTTATGAATATGGACCTGATCCTGACTTACGGGATTTATCGATTGAGCACGGGCAGCACCTCATTCACCAGCATCTCGTGTGTTGTCAGTCTTGGGAAGCCGCCGCAGTCGAGCATGAAGTAGTCAACGCCCAGCTCAATGAACGGCTGCATCTGCTCGATAATCTGCGCGGGAGTGCCCACAAAGTCCTCGCCTGGTTGGTACGCACACTCCTCACCCAGCAGTTGCAGCCGCTCAGCCGCGAGGTCGGCTACTTCCGCCTCCGTAGGAGCGCAGACGCAGCCTCCTCCCCACGTAAGCCGCGCAGTCGCCGGGTCGCGGCCAACTTCGTCGCACGCTCGCCGGAACTCTTCCAGGTAGCGGCGATAGCCAGCTATGCCGGTCGAGGAGACGTTCCACCAGTCGGCGTGCCTGGCCGCCAGGCGCAGCATGTGCGGCTTGAACGCCCCGACCATAAGGGTAGGCATCCGGTCGGGCTTCGGCTCGCAGCGGGCTTCCTTGACGCTGTAGTGCCGCCCTTCGAAGGTAGCGCGCTCCTCAGTCCACATGGCTTTGATGACTTGCAGCGCCTCATCCAGCTCCGCGACCCGGATGCTCCCGCGCGGGAAGGGGTAGCCGTACGACAGGTAGTCCGTCTCCTGCCCGCCCGCGCCAATGCCAAGGACGAAGCGGCCACCCGACATGTAGTGCAGGGTCGCGCTCATCTTGGCCAGGAGCGCAGGGTTGCGGAACGACTGGCAGAGCACCGAGTGGCCCCACAGCAACTCCGGGTGCAGCGCCGACAGATAGGTGAGGGCAGTCCAGCCCTCCAGCATGAGGCCGTCGAGGTGATCGATAAACCAGGCCGAGTCGTAGTGACCCTTCACATAATTGAGCAGACGGTTTACATCCTCCATGTAGAGACGGCGTCTCGACGTGTCAAAAGGATACTCCGGCACTAAGAGCCCGAACTGTACCTGGCCCATGGTTTGGTGATCCTTTCACTCTATCCGAATAGCCCAGACGCACGAAAGGCGAATGATGCGCTCTATTCTAGCACAGAAACCAGGACGAACCGGGCAGCCGCGTAGGGTGGGGACACCTCCTCCTGGCCGGGACCTTTGCACTTACGAGCCCTACCGGCGACCTAGGGTCTATACATTCTCGGGTAAACAACCTGTAGGGGCAGGCCCCCGTTGCCTGCCCAGGTCGTAAGCCGCTAATGCCAGGGTGGGCAAACCGGGCAGGCAGCACGGGGACCCCTCTGGGGTTGGGGCCAGCCCCTACAAGCGTCCGCCGCCCGCCGAGAATGAATGGACCCTGCCACCGACCTGGGATGGTTGCTATTCCACGGAGCCGGACGTTATAATGGATGCTACGGCAAGGCGGTTCCAAGGGAGCATATTAGTGCAAATCGAAGACGACGGTTACTGGCACCAGAACATGGAGCGGTTGCCCCGCCCCGAGGATAACGACGTACTCTCCGTCAATGAGAACTACACGGGCGGCAAGAGCGTGTTGCGCGAGGTGGGGGAAACCATCGTGCTCACCCTCATCATCTTCTTCGCGGTGCGCGCAGTAGTCCAGAATTTCAAGGTGGAGGGAGACAGCATGCTCCCTTCGCTCCACACAGAGCAATATTTGCTGGTCAACAAGGCCCTCTACTTCCGCTACGACGCCAACTTCCTGACGCGCCTCACGCAGAAGGACGCGCCGCCCGATATGCACTACCTGTTCCACGGGCCGCAGCGCGGGGACATCATCGTCTTCGAGGCCCCACGGGAGCCCAAGGACTTCATCAAGCGGGTGATAGGCCTGGAGGGGGAGACGGTCGAGATCAGGCCCGACTCCAGTCCGGACGGCACACCGGGGAGCGACTGTGGCGGATGCGGTGTTTATGTGAATGGGGTACGGCTGCAGGAGGCATACGTCAGGCAGACGCCCGATTACCCTCTGGAGCCGACTGTGATACCCCCAGGCTATATATTCGTGCTGGGAGACAACCGGCGCAACTCCAGCGACTCCCACGTGTGGGGGGCCCTGGACGTGACCCGTATCATAGGCACGGCTTTCGTTTCCTACTGGGGGCCGGTGCACCCTGAGAAATACATAAACTTCTTGCCCCACCCGACATACGCGGAAATAAAGAACTCTCCATAGGGCCTCATCGTTAGCCAAACAAGCATCAAGCCGCCTGTGGCGGCTTGATGCTTGTTTGGCAATAATTGACTTACGTGGTACCATAGTCTAACAGGAGACATCATTAGGGGGTGGGGGTTTCTCTTGCCAGGCAATCTTCCTCAGCAACTGACCAGCTTTGTGGGGCGGGAGCGCGAGATACAGGATATCGAGCGCCTACTAGATGGCGCGCGCCTGGTGTCGCTGGTGGGCACGGGCGGGTGTGGCAAGACGCGGCTCGCGCTGGAGGTGGCTGGCCGGGTGATGGACGGCTTCCCGGACGGCGTGTGGTTCGTAGAGTTGGCCTCCCTTTCCGACCCGGAGCTAGTGCCGCAGGCGGTGGCGGCCACGCTGGGTATCCGGGAGGAGCCGGGCCGGTCTTTGATGAGCGTGCTCCTCGATTACCTCCGGCCCCTCAAATTGCTGCTGGTGCTCGACAACTGCGAGCACCTGGTGCGGGCTTGCGCCGCCTTCGCGCTCGAGTTGCTGAGGGTGTGCCCGGACCTCGTTGTGCTGGCCACGAGCCGCGAGGAACTGGATGTGGGCGGTGAGGTCCTCTGGAGCGTAGCTACCCTCTCCCGACCCGACCCCGAGCGCTTACCACCGCTGGAGAGCCTGGAGAACTATGAATCAGTGCGGCTCTTTACAGATCGCGCCCGCTCCAGTCACCCCAGCTTCTCTATAACCGCCGAGAACGCGGCATCGATAGCCCGCCTCTGCAATAGCCTGGACGGCCTGCCGCTGGCCATCGAGCTGGCGGCGGCGCGGCTGAACGTGCTGAGCGTAGAGCAGATAGCGGACCGCCTGGACGAGCGCTTGCGTCTGCTCACATCGGGCAGTCGCTCAACCCTGCCCAGGCAGCAGACTTTGCGGGCTCTGCTCGATTGGAGCTACGACCTGCTCGATGCTGAGGAGCGCCGCCTGCTGCGGGCCCTGTCGGTATTCGCCGGGGGCTTCACATTAGAGGCGGCGCGGGCGGTGTGCTGCGCGGGGCCCGAGCCGCGTGACGAGTACGAGGTGCTCGATTTGCTCTCGCATCTCGTCAGGAAGTCGCTGGTGATAGCGGAAGAGTACCAGGTGCCTGCCGGGCATGAGGTGCGCTACCGAATGCTGGATACCATCAGGCAGTACTCCTGGGAGAAAAGGGTGGAGGAGGATGGGCGGGGAGCGTGGCTAGGGGAGCACCGCGACTGCTACCTCCAACTCGCCGAGGCGGCTCAGCCGGAGCTGGTGGGCGAGGAGCAGGAGGTCTGGCTGGACCGGCTGGAGGTAGAGCACGACAACCTGCGGGCGGCCATCGACTGGAGCATTAGAGGGGACCGTGACGCAGAGGCGGCTTTGCGGCTGAGCGCGGCTCTGTGGCGGTTCTGGGATGTGCGGGGGTACATCAGCGAGGGGCGCAGGTGGCTCCGTGAAAGCCTGGAGATGGACGGCGAGGCGCCGCACCTGGTGCGGGCAAAGGCCATGAGCGCGGCGGGTAACCTCGCACTGGAGCAGGGCGAGTACGACGAGGCGCAGGCGCTGCACAGCGCAGCCCTGGTCTTGAGGCGCGAGGCAGACGACAGACATGGCGCCGCCAACTCCCTCACCAACCTCGCAGTAGTGGCTCGCCGGACCGGGGATTACGACCGAGCAGCGGAGTTGGACGAGGAGAGCCTGGCGATATTCCGAGATTTGGGGTTCCGGAACGGCATCGCCAGCGTGCTCGGAAACCTGGGGTACGTGGAGGAGTGCAGAGGTAATTATAGCCGGGCTCAGGAATTGTGTGAGGAGTCATTAGAGCTATTCCGGGAGACAGGGGATACCCTGGGCGTGATAATCGCGCTGAACAACCTGGGCGACCTGGCCAGGATACAGGAGAGTTACGAGCGAGCGACCGATCTTTATTACGAGGCGATGGGGCTGGCCAGGAGCTTGGGCGACCCCTTGAGCATCGTGGCCCTGCTGAACAACCTGGGGGCCGTTGCCAACCGGCTTGGCGACTACAAGCGAGCTGCGGAGCTATACCTGGAGAGCCTGTTCAAGTGCGTGAAGCTGGTGCATAAGCAGGGCATCGCGGAGTGCCTGGAGGGGCTGGCCACGGCGCAAATGAGGGACGACCCGGAGGCAGCGGCCGAGTTGTTCGGTGCCGCGGAGGTGCTGAGAGAATCGATAAGCACCCAATGGCCGCCGGCCGAACGCGAATTCTACGAGGCCAGGAAGGCTAAGCTGGAGACCTCGATAGGTGAGAGAGCTTTCCGCACGGCTCGAGCCAGGGGGCGGGCACGGGAATTGGAGGCTGCCGTAGAGTTGGCAACACAGGGTGGGGGTCGCGCCGGGTCGACCGGCAAGGGTGGCGGGGTCACCACTGGCACCCGTACCCGCGAGCCTGCCGGCGGCAACTCGTCAGGGCTGACGCGCCGCGAGGTCGAGGTGCTCCGCCTGGCGGCGAACGGCATGAGGGCCGCCCAGATAGCGGCCAACCTGAACATCGAAAGCCGCACGGTGAACGCCCATCTGCACTCGATATATGGCAAGATAGGCGTGGCCTCCAGGGCCGCCGCGACCCGGTTTGCTATAGAAAACCACCTTGTTTGAAGTTGGGGTTTTGAATTAGGGAGCAGGGGAAGAGTTGGGGGGCACCCCCAAACCCCCGGCAGGGAGGACCCTGCACCCCCAAGCCCCCAAGTCCCCGGCAGGGAGGACCCTGCACCCCTGCACCCCTGCACCCCTATTCAGGGTATCAGTAGTTTTCCCAAAATTAGGTATTTTCGAATCCAAAATTAAGTATTTCTGTCGATGCGCGGGTCGAGATTTGCCTGTAGGATAGAGGCAGATCAGGGCCGAGGTAAACAAAACAACTTGTTAGGGAGCTTCTTAGGAGGCGTTATGCCCCATAACGGTCCTGCCATAGGGTATCCGTTTGCGGGTGCCGGCAGGCGGATTTTTGAGGAGACGCGAAATTGCCTGGGAAGACCACGGATTCTAACCCGGAACCTGATAAATCCGAGAACGGGGGCGCAGAAGATATGGCCGTACACGATATAGAAGAACCTTTTGAGCCACGCCTACCCACGTTACCGTTGGGGGCGAGAGCAAAACCGGTCCGAGTTCGGGCACCGAAGGGCATCCAGGTAGTCCGCTTTCACGTCTGGCAGGACCTGACGGTGGGCAGCGATAGAGACTCCGTGCCGTTGCACGTCACCGTGACGTTCGAGATGACAGAAGAGTGGCACACGAGGTTGAGCCAGCCGGAGGGGTATGTACGGCTGCACGGGATTAGAACCGGAGAGCCCTTACACGCGACACTGATGCTCCACCAGGCGCACTATGGGCTGGGCCTGATCCAACCGGGCTCCCGGCAATTGCAGTTCGTGATGACGCCTACCGTGAGGTGCCCGAGGCTGCGCGACGGCCAGATGGTATGGGGCATCGTACGTATGAAGTTCGACAAACAGAACGTTAGGATAGGGTTACCGGAGACTAAAGTAATATTCACGCGGTGATATGAGGGAAATGGTATAAATCTGGGGGAATCCCCAGGCTGGAGCAGCGGCGATCAAGCGGCTATAAGTGACAATTTATGAGATGGAAGCCCCTTCTTCCATTCTCTCCTCCCCACAGGAGGGAAGTGCGAGTCCCCCATCTCGACCTTCCCAGGGAACAGGGAAGACGTCCCCCACCGTCTTCCCTGTTCCTTTTCCCCCAAGTGTTCACAGTTGAGCTAGAGAAAGCCCTATCACCCCTGTAATCTGTAGGGGCAGGCCCCCGTTGCCTGCCCTGTTCGTGTACCATCAATGCAAAGGTGCGCAAACAGGGCAGGCAACGGGGGCCTGCACCATAAACAACAAGCTAAGGCATAATGCCTTCAGTGGAGGGCGATAGAGACACGCAAAGATACCATTCCGTATAGGCCGGCCCCCGTTGCCTGCCCTCTGCGTATACCACCAAGGCCGGGGTTGGGGAACCGGGCAGGCAACGGGGGCCTGCCCCTACAGGCGTAATTGCTTCTAAAACGTGCCTGCAATCGATTAGCTTGATGCGTATAGGCAGGCAACGGGGGCTTGCCTATGCGGCAAACTGTGCCCTCTTTGGTTCGCCCGCAGGCCCCAGGCAGGGAGCGATCTGCACGCCTTCATAACGCTTGGGTCCGGAGAAGGGGCATGAAGGAGGCGCCCAGGCCGAGGGGGACCAGGAGCCACTCGCCCGCGGCTGCGAAGCCGAGCTTATCGTATACGCGGGCGGCGGAGGTGTTGTCTTTGAGGTAGAAGAGGCAGATGGTGGGGAAGCCTTTGCGGGCGAGGTGCTGGCAGAGGGCGGCGACGCAGAGGGCGGACAGGCCCCGGCCCCTGTATTGGTCGAGGGTGGCCACGCCGCCGAGCATGGCCACTCCGCCACCCTCGGCGCTGGAGAGGGCAGCAGACGCCACCTTCCCCTGCATGTCTTGCACCAGGAAGAGGGTACGCAAGGAGATCTGCTCGGTCATGCGGTTGCGCCACGCGGCGCGAGTGGGCAGGTGCGCCAGGGAGTAGAAGCCGACCTCGTAGAAGTCGATGAGGCGCTCGATGTCGTCAAGGGTGGCCTGCCTGGGTGGGCTGAAGCCCTGGACGTTGGGAGGCACGACGGGCAAGCCGGCAAGGGGGTCCACGTGGATGGTGCGGAAGAAGCACTCGTCGGCGCGGCCCAACCCCACTTGCTGGATAAGGGGCAGGAGGGGGCCGATCTGGGATTCGTGGCCGCTGAGGAGGCTCAGGGTGCCCCTGGTGCCGCTCGCGGCCACCTCTCCGGCAAGGGCGTTCAGGGTATCGCCATCGCCTGGCCTGTGGAAGATACCCCCGGTGCCCCTCAGGACCACGAGCGCGCCCTCCAGGTCCAACCCCCTGAAGGCCCCCACCGCCCAGGGCAAGCCCTTCTCGTCCCCCAGCCCTTGCTCTGCGAGGGCGCTGAGGTGAAACACCGTGTGGGTGGGCTCCTGACACAGCAGAGCCTCGAGGGTTGGGCGGTCATCGTTGGTGAGTGGGCGGGTTTGCATACAGATTAGGGGGTGGGCGTCGGGGATCGGGCTCTGCCTACGAGCCCTGATCCCTAGGTTGCTCCTTTGCCGCGCATGAAGTAGTAGCCGAGGCCGGCGAGGCCGCCGACTAAGAAGAGGCCGCCTACTACATACATGACGAGGGTGGTGTTGGTACTGGTGGGTGGGGGTGCGGGGACGGCGGTGGGGGT
>JBJMMB010000273.1:0-12924 GCA_045805005.1 Chloroflexia bacterium | reverse complement strand
GAGGCCAGCGCCTCCACCATCGAGATGCGCGCCGCTCTCGTCCGCGAGACGTGCGAGTTGCTGGATGTAACCAACGTCCGCCCCCAGGGGGCCCACGTCCTCATAGACGGCAAGCTCGGCAGCTACTCCGTCCATCTCGGCAGCGGCGTGGTCCACCGCCAGCCCGGCGGCTCCCTCTGCATAGTGCCCGTCCATTCCCAGCACCGGGGCCGCCTCTTCCTACCCTTCGCCGACGACGACCCCAAGACCGCCGAAGTCCTCTCCAAAGTCCTCCTCCTGGCCCAGGACGAAAAAATCCAGGACCCCACCATCCTGGAGCAAATCTTCGCCATGGGCTAATAATTCACCGCAGAGGCACACAGAGCGCAGAGACCAATGATAAAGGTCTCTGCGCTCTGTGTGCCTCTGCGGTGAATTATTATCTACCTATTACTTCACCCACCGTGATATGACGCTCTTCACAGTATTGCTCGGGATCGCGAAGCCCAGGCCTTGAGCCACTTCGCCGGTCGTGTCCACGCTAATGACCGCCGTATTTATACCGATGACGTTGCCGTTCAGGTCGAGCAGCGGGCCGCCCGAGTCGCCGTGGTTGATCGCCGCATCGGTCTGGATCATGTCCTTCGCCGAGGGTCCAGCGTCGGGGATTTTCCGGTGCAGGCCGCTCACGACCCCCTGGGTGACCGTGTTGGCGTAATCGCCAAGCGCCGTGCCGATAGCCACCACAGGCTGGCCCATCTCCAGCTTGCTGCTATCACCGAACTGGGCCACTGCGGGCACCTTGCCGCTCACCTTGATCACCGCCACGTCCCCGTTCGCATCCTGGCCCACCACCGTGGCCGCCACCCGCGCGCCGTCAGCGTAGATCACCTCAAGGCTCTGCGCATTGGCGATCACATGGTGGTTGGTCACGATGTCGCCCTTGCTGTCGATGATTATGCCCGTGCCCGAGGCCTGGGCCGTCCGGCTTCCGCCGCCGAACCTGCGTGACTGCACTTGCATCGTGCTAACAATCGTGACCACCGCCGGCCCTGCCTGCTTCGCCACAGCTCGTGCGTCCACCACCCCACTCTGCTGCGCGGGCGCCGCCTGCTGGGCCGCGCTCGGAGCCGCGGACGTACTCGCCTGAACCGAGGACGACCCGAAAGCGGCCACCTGCTCCACCCGTGTCCCCACAGGCGCGAGCAACGAAGATACTCCACCCTGGTTCCCGGCCCCCACCAAAGCCAGCCCCCCGGCGACCAACAGCATACTCGCCAGCACGTATCAAACCGTAGAGACGCGGAGCACATATCAATGGTTCTCTGCGCCTCTGCGGTTCCAAACTCATAAACCCCTTAATACCTTGCGAACTTTGCGCTCTTAGCGTCTTTGCGGTTCGTGCCCTTATTTACTTAGTGCTCACTTGGTATCCTCGGTGTCTTGGTGGTTCCGTCTCTCCCATGCCTGTAAGCAAGCCCGGCCAGAGAGCGCGTCCCGGCCTGCCCATTCAACTAAACCTTGGCGTCTTGGCGTCTTGGCGGTTTCTTCCTAGTAAGCCCTCAGCAGGATGCCGCCAGGGAGCGCGTCCCGGTCGACCAGGAACTCCTCCCAGGTCCGCTGGCCTACGGCTCGCTCGGGGGCCATGTTCGCCCCGGCTCGTAACGTGCGTGCGGCCTTGCCTGGCACCCACATCGGAATGATTGGGCGGTGCCGGTGACTGGCCCTCAAATATCCACGAAGCAGCTCGGCCATGCTGTATACTTTCGGCCCGGCCATATCGGGCACCAGCCCCGCCGGCGTATCAAGCGCGAGTTCCACGAGCCGGACCGCCACCTCGCCGGCATCAATCGGCTGGAACCGGAACCCGGCCGGGACCGGTATCACCGGCATCCTGGCCATCTGTTGCACCGTCTTGAAGACCAGTTCGTGGAACTGCGTGGCCCGCAGCGTCGTCCACGGCAGGCCGGAATCGGCCACCACCCGCTCGGCAGCCAGCTTCGACGCGAAGTAGCCGAACATGGCGCGGTCGACGCCGCTCACGACCGGGATCCGGCCGGCGCCCACCACCGAGATGTACACCAGGTGCCGCGCCCCGGCCCGCGACGCTGCCCGGACCAGGTTCAGGGTCTTAGTCTCGTCGCCCTTGGGGCTGCCCGCGCAATGCACGATGATCTGCGCCCCCTCCACCGCGGCTTCAATTCCTTCGCCCGTGCTCAGGTCACCGGCCACGAACTCAACTCTCTCCTCAGCCTCCCGGCTGTGTCTGCTCAGCACCCGCACCTTGCACCCGGCGTCCCGCAACCCCGCGACAACCAAGCGCCCGAGCGTGCCCGTGCCGCCCGTCACCAAGATTAGTTGCATATCACTTCCGCTCATGTTATTGTCCTCTCTATCTCTCTGAACTTGAAATGCCTTTCCGAGGCTCGTACAGGAGACGAGAGAGCACGAGCAGATGTGACACCAATGCAATAAATCTTGGCGTCTTTGTGTCTTGGCGTTCTTGGCGTTTTCTGGAATGCGCCTACCTCTAGTCCATGCGCATCAGGTTGCGGAAGAAGTCATTGAGGAAGCGCCCATCCGGGTCGTATTGCTGCCGCATCGCCAGCAGTTTCTCCCAGTCCTCGCCCAGCGTTTGATAAACTATGTCCCGGCTCAATTGCTTCGTCTGCGTGAAGAGCGGCTTGCCCCCATACCCCGCCGCGAACTCGTTATAGCGTTTGTTGAACTCGATCCACAACGGGTCGTTCGGCCTGGTGTTCACCGCGTCGCACGTAAATATCTCCTCGTCCGCCGAGAACGACAGCAGCGAGTGGTCGTCCTTGCTGATGAGGTACACCTCCGAGGGGAGCGACGCCCTGAAGCCCGTCCGCTCCTGGTACTCTTTGCAGAACCGCACGTAGGCCGGCACGTACTCACGCCAGCGGCTCATAGGTATCGACCAGAAGGTAAAATCCAGGTAATGCACGCGCTTGAACTTGAAGTCGATCATCGAATCGTCCCGTTGCGCCCTGAACCCGCCCAGCAATCCGATCCCCCGCAGCGACCATAGCACCAGTTGGTCCATCATATAGTAGAACCAGTTGAACGGTAACAGCGTAGTAAGCAGCGAGGCCGTCACTTCCCACATTTTGTCGCGGAACTTGCGCTTCGCCCGCGAGAAAGGCGATATCGACGCTTCCGGCGAGATGATATACCGGCGCTCCACCACGATGCGGTTCGAGTAAGGCGTCATGAAGGCCAGTACCCCATCCGCCCCACCGAAAATCTCCTCCCGGCTCGGCGGGGGATCGAGCGAGAACAGGGCATACTTGTACTGCAAAAGCACCATCTTCTGGATGCTGAAGGTCACCTCGAACACCACCCCGAACAGTCCGTTGCTCGACCGGACGTAGTACATCTTCTCCGGGTCCTCCGCCTCGCTGATCGTCTCCACCTCCCCACTCGGGTTGACCATCTTCAGCGCCACCACGGTCGAGCTGATCTGCCCAAGGCCGTTCCGGCCCAGCGACGAGTCCTTGGTCCCCGAGCAGGCCACCGAGCCCGCCGTGGCGTTGCCGATCTCCGGCGTAACCTCGGTCTGCATGCCGTGGCGGTTCACGGCGTCCCGCATCTGCATCATCGTCACGTTCGCGCCCACTGTCACCGTCTTGGCCCCCAGGTCCACCCGGATGTCATTGAATTGCCGCAAGAACACCTGCGTGCCCGTGGTAGCGAAGCAGGCGCTCATCGAATGCCTGTGCCCCACCACTCTGAGTGGCGAAGGATACTTCTCACGGTTCCTCACCACCTCCACCAACTCGTCAAGGTTCCGCGGGTTGGCTATTACTTGCGGATAGCTGAAGAACGCCGAATTCCAGTTGCTTAAAGCTCGTGCTGGCATAGTAAACTTCTCCCGTCTATGAGCATTAAGAAGACTAAGGGTGAAACAGACGCAGTCGTAGGGGCAGGCCCCCGTTGCCTGCCCGGGTCGTGTACCACCAAAGCCGGGGTTTACCACCCGGGCAGGCAGCACGGGGTCCCCTCTGGGGCTGGGGCCTGCCCCTACAGCTAGAGCATTGTACCCCGCCTCTAGTCAGAGACGCTAGGTTCCAAATTATACCACCTTTGACTCCCAGCAACGGCGCGTTATAATCCTGGTAACAATCCTACAGCAGGAGATCCGCATGCTCGACCTCTCAGACTTCCAATTCGAGCCCAACCTAGCGCGCGCAGCCACCATACCCGCCCGCTGGTACATCGCCCCCGGGTTTCTGGCCCTCGAAAAAGAGAAGATCTTCGCCCGCACCTGGCAGGCCGTGGGCCGCATCGACGAGGTGGCCCGCGTGGGCGACTTCTTCACCTGCGAGGTACAGGGCGAGCCACTGGTTGTCACCCGCGACACGGCGGGCACCCTGCGCGCCTTCTACAACGTCTGCCGCCACCGCGCGGGCAACGTGGCTGCCGGCAAAGGCAACCGCAAATCCCTCCAGTGCCGCTACCACGGCTGGACCTACACCCTCGACGGCCGCCTCATGACCACCCCCGAGTTCGACGGCGTGGAAGACTTCGACAAGACCTGCTACAGCCTCCACCCCGTGCAGGTTGACACCTGGGGCCCCTTCGTCTTCGCCAACCTCGACCCCTCCGCGGCCCCCCTCGCCTCCACCCTCGGCGTCATCCTCGAGGAGACCGCCCGCATCCCCCTGGCCGAGATGCGCCCTGTCGAGCGGCGCGACTACCTGATCGACTGCAATTGGAAAGTGTACATCGACAACTACCTGGAGGGCTACCACCTACCCATCGCCCACCCCGGCCTCTACCGCGAGCTTGATTACGAGAACTACAAGGTCGAGACCCACCGCTATCATTCGCGGCAGCTCGCCCCCCTGCGCCCCGTCGCCGGCAGCAGCGGCAGCCGCCGCTACGCCGAGGTCCGTCCCGACGACGAGGTCCTCTACTACTGGGTCTTCCCCAACTTCATGGTCAATATCTACCCCGACAACATGTCCTCCAACATCATCCTCCCCGTCGGCCACGACAAGACCCTCACCATCTTCGAGTGGTACTTCCACGAGCAAGGCGGTGGTGAAGCCTGGGAGGGCGTCCAGCAGGCCGTCGCCTTCAGCGACGAGATCCAGCAGGAAGACATAGTCATCTGCGAAAACGTCCAGCGCGGCCTCGCCTCCCGCGTCTACGACCAGGGCCGCTTCTCCGTCAAACGCGAAAACGGCGTCCACCACTTCCACTCCCTGGTCCACGAGTTCCTCACCCGCTAAAGGGTAGGAGTGCGGAATAACCCAGCCCTATTAGCCCCCGCCAAACCTCGTAGGGCCGGAAGCGAAGCGGACGACCCCCGTTGTCTGCCCAGTTCGCGTACCACCCAGGCCGGGGTTAGCCAACCGGGCAGGCAGCACGGGGTCCCCTCTGGGGCCTGCCCCTACAGTGAGCCCATTTAGACCCTGCCCCTTCCGAAAGCCCCACAAAGACCCCCATGAGGGCACGATTCGTGCAGCATTCCGGGCAACCCCGTTTCCGGGTGTTCGGTCTCAACCCGAAGCGATATCCAGAGCCATTCACGCCCGTTTGAAGGGATAGGCTCAATGATCGTCGAACTTTACGACGCGGTAATCGCACAGATCATTGGCTGTAAGGAAGGCAGCGTGCGCCCACGCGCGGCTCATAGTGACGCTCCCTTGCCTTCCCCGTTGCCAGGCCAAAACCCAATCCGGGCTGGTGCAATCGGCTAAAAGGCCGGGGTGCCCTCGCGCCCAGGCCTTCCCTGCTTTAATCACCGCGAAAGGAGTTGCTTCTATCAACACACCACTTCACAGACTGACTCCTGAACCCTAACACCTGATCCCTACCAGGAGGGCATCTCTATGGAAACAGAAACCATCCCATATGGCAGAAAGACCCAGAGGCCGTCGCCCGTCCCCGAGGTCCACATAGTTTGGATGACTACCGGCCTTAGCTGCGACGGCGACACTGTGTCCATCACCGCTGCGATGCAGCCCAGCGTGGAGGACGTCGTCCTGGGGGCCATCCCCGGCCTCCCCAAGGTGCACCTGCACAACCCCGTGCTCGCCTACGAGGTTGGCGACGACTTCATGAAATATTGGTTCCAGGCGGCCGAGGGCAAGCTCGACCCCTTCGTGCTCGTCCTCGAGGGCTCGGTCCCCAACGAAGATATCAAGAGCGAGGGCTACTGGGCCGCTATGGGCACCGACCCCGTCTCGGGCCAGCCCATCACCACCAACGAGTGGATCAACCGCCTCGCCCCCAAAGCTTTCGCGGTCGTTTGCGCGGGCACTTGCGCCACCTACGGCGGCATCCACGCCATGGCCGGCAACCCCACGGGTGCGATGGGCCTCGCCGACTACCTCGGCTGGGATTGGAAGTCCAAGGCGGGCCTGCCCATCGTCAACGTGCCCGGCTGCCCCGTGCAGCCCGACAACTTCATGGAGACCCTGCTCTACCTCCTCTACCAGGCAGCGGGATTGGCCCCGATGATCCCCCTCGACCAGGCCCTTCGCCCCACGTGGCTCTTCGGCAAAACCGTCCACGAGGGCTGCGACCGCGCCGGCTACTACGAGCAGGCCGACTTCGCCCACGAATACGGCTCCCCCAAATGCATCGTTAAGCTCGGCTGCTGGGGGCCCGTGGTCAACTGCAACGTCACCAAGCGCGGCTGGATGGCGGGCATCGGCGGCTGCCCCAACGTGGGCGGTATTTGCATTGGCTGCACCATGCCCGGCTTCCCCGACAAGTTCATGCCCTTCATGGACGAGCCGCCCGGCGCCAGGGTCTCCTCCGGCTGGATCAACGTCGCCTATGGCCCCATGATACGCAAGCTGCGCAGCTTCACCAACACCACCGCCAACAAAGAGCCCAAGTGGCGCCACCCCGGCCCCACCCTCACCACCGGCTACCGCCCGACCACCTACGGGAACGAGAAAGGGTAGAGAGGAGCATCTATATGGCAACTACCATGGCGAAAACCGACGCCGATATGACCGCGCCAACCCCTACTCGCCAGTCCGCGAGTGAGGGGAGCAACCTGGTGGAGATGTCCTGGGACCCGATCACCCGTATCGTGGGCAGCCTGGGCATCTACACGAAGATCGACTTTGCCAACCGCGAGGTCGCCGAATGCTACAGCACCTCCTCGATCTTCCGCGGCTACAGCATCTTCATGAAGGGCAAAGACCCCCGCGACGCCCACTTCATCACCAGCCGCATCTGCGGCATCTGTGGGGATAACCACGCCACCTGCGCCTGCTACGCCCAGAACATGGCCTTCGGCGTCCGCCCTCCCGCCCTCGCCGAGTGGATCATCAACCTCGGCGAGGCCGCCGAGTATATGTTTGACCACAACATCTTCCAGGATAACCTCGTCGGCGTCGACTTCTGCGAGCAGATGGTCAAAGAGACCAACCCCTCCGTCTGGGAGAAGGCCCAGCACACCGAGGCCCCCCACGCCGCCGACCACGGCTACCGCACCATCGCGGAGATCATGACCGCCCTCAACCCGTTCAGCGGCGAGTTCTACCGCGAGACCCTCCAGGTCAGCCGCTACACCCGCGAGATGTTCTGCCTCATGGAAGGCCGCCACGTCCACCCCTCCACCCTCTACCCCGGTGGCGTGGGCACCGTGCCCACCGTCCAGCTCTTCACCGACTACATAGTCCGCCTCATGCGCTACGTCGAGTTCATGAAGAAAGTCGTGCCCCTGCACGACGACCTCTTCAACTTCTTCTACGAGGCCCTGCCCGGCTACGAAAAAGTCGGCCAGCGGCGCGTGCTCCTCGGCTGCTGGGGCTCCTTCAATGACCCCGCCGTCTGTGACTATACCTACAAGAATATGGCCGACTGGGGCCGCGCGATGTTCGTCACTCCCAGCGTCATCGTCGACGGCAAGGTAGTCACCAACAGCCTGGTCGATATCAACCTCGGCATACGCATCCTCCTCGGCCATTCCTACTACGACGATTGGGACAAATCTGAGACTTTCGTCAAGACCGACCCCCTCGGCAACCCCGTAGACCAGCGCCACCCCTGGAACCAGTCGACCATCCCCAGGCCACAGAAGCGCGACTTCAGCGGTAACTACACCTGGGTCATGTCGCCCCGCTGGTACGACAAGCGCACCGACGACTACCTGGCCCTCGACACCGGCGGCGGTCCCATCGCCCGCCTATGGGCCACCGCACTCAACAACATGGTCGACATCGGCTACGTGAAATCCACCGGCCACAGTGTCAAGATATACCTGCCCAAGACGGCCCTCAAGGACGAGGTCGAGTTCGAGTGGCACATCCCCCAGTGGAGCAACGCCATCGAGCGCGACCGCGCCCGCACATACTTCCAGGCATACGCCGCCGCCTGCGCCCTCCACTTCGCCGAGCAGGCCCTGGCCGAGCTTCACGCGGGCCGTACCAAGGTCCACACCGAGTTCACCGTGCCCGACGAGGCCATAGGCTGCGGCTTCCATGAGGCGGTTCGCGGCGTCCTCTCTCACCACGTAGTCATCCGCGACGGCAAGATCGCCAACTACCACCCCTACCCGCCCACGCCCTGGAACGCCAACCCCCGCGACGTCTATGGCACTCCCGGCCCCTACGAAGATGCGGTGCAAAATACCCCCATCTTCGAGGAGAACGGCCCCGAGAACTTCAAAGGCATCGACATCATGCGCACCGTCCGCAGTTTCGACCCCTGTCTCCCCTGCGGCGTCCACATGTACCTGGGCGAAGGCAAGACCCTCGAAGTCCACCACTCGCCCATGTTCGGAGCGCAACCACAACCATGACTTCACCAGAAGAAGCCGCCTTCCGCGAGCGGGTCGGCCGGATCGAAACGTTGATAGCGACGATCGAGAACTTCCCCGATCCCGCCGTCCGGGACACCACCGTGGAGTTGGTGCAGGCCATAATGGAGCTCCACAGCGCGGGCATCGAGCGTATGCTGGATATCGCCTGGGAGAAGGGGGACGCGGGCCGCGAAATCATCGATAGCTTCGCCGCCGACGAGTTGCTCGCCAACCTGCTCCTCCTCCACGGACTGCACCCCCTCGACATCGAGACACGCGTCACCCAGGCGCTCGACAAGGTGCGCCCCTACCTCAAATCGCACGGGGGCAACGTCGAATTGCTCGCGGTCGACGAAGGAGTGGTCCATCTGCGCCTTCAAGGGAGTTGCAACGGCTGCGCCTCCTCCGCCATGACCCTCAAGCTTGCCATAGAAGAGGCCATCCATGAGTTGGCCCCCGACATAGCGGGGATGGAGGTGGAGGGAGTAGTCCCGCCGCCCCCCATGCCCGCCTCGGCCTTCATCCCGCTGACCCAGGTCGGCGGTGTGTCTCGCCCTCCCTCCAGCCCGGGCAAATGGGAGACCCTGGGCGACCTCTCGACGCTAAGCGACGGCCATACCCGTACCCTGGAGGTAGCCGGCAAACCCGTGCTCCTCTCCCGCCTGGCTGGCACCCTCTACGCCTACGACAACACCTGCCCATCTTGCCAACACTCGCTCGACCAGGCCCAACTCAAAGCCACATCCCTGACCTGCCCCCACTGCGGCAACACCTACGACATCATGCGAGCAGGCCGCTGCCTCGACCACCCCAACCTCCACCTCGAACCTATCCCTCTCCTCGAGCAGCAAGGCCGGGTCAAAGTAGCGCTACCATCCCAGGGATCAGGGGTTAGGGATCAAGGATCAGTCGTTGTAAGCACCCCCTGACCTCCGACCCCGACCCCTGATCCCTACACAAAGGAGAACACCATGAGCGACGAACAGAGTTCCACCGGCCCGGCCCACCAACCCGGAGCCCGCAAAGGCGAGGAGCTAGCCTCCAAAGGCGAAGCAGGCCGCGACGACCACGGCGACACCCACGCCGACCGCCCCGCCGGCGGCTCATCCGCCCGCATGTCCACCAGCATCAACGCCGACAAAGAAGAACCCATAGACCCCAGCAGCCCCACTATGCCACCGCCCTAACCCGTGGCTGCAAGGGGTATGGGAGCGCCCCATAGCACAACGGCGTGCGAGGGCCTCCCAGCATTAAAGAGGGGTGCAGGGTTCCCCCTGCCGGGGGTTTGGGGTGTCCCCCAAAATATCTCCCCTTCCCCAACATAAGGGGTGCAGGGGGCTCCCTGCCGGGGGGTTTGGGGGTGTCCCCCAAAGTTTCATAAGCAATAAATCGCTCCCCCTCTCCCACAAGGGGAGAGGGGGCTGGGGGGTGAGGGGTATTCCCCAACTATAGGGCCTGGGGTGTCCCCAGCACTGCCCCAAAAACCTAGGAACCGAGAGAACAGATGGATTCAACCCAGGGGTCATCCCCCTACTCTATACTGAAACGTTTTGCCCGGCCGCGTGTCGCCGCCGAGGTGTGCGACCTGTGTGCCCAGGAGATCGCCCCCGAGCACAGGCACCTCCTGGAGCGGTCCACCAGGCAAATCCTCTGCGCTTGCGACGCCTGCGGCACCCTCTTCAGCGCCCAGGCCGACACACCCTACCGCCTTGTGCCCCGGCGCACCCGCTTCCTGCCCAACTTCCACATGTCCGACGCGCAATGGGACGACCTGCTCATCCCTGTGGACATGGCCTTCTTCTTCTACAGCAGCGCCGAACTCCGCACGATGGCCTTCTACCCCAGCCCCGCCGGGCCCACCGAGTCGCTTCTCACCCTAGAAGCCTGGGAGGAAGTGGCCCACGACAACCCTGTACTTGCCGAAATGCAGCCCGACGTTGAAGCCCTCCTCGTCAACCGCCTTAAAGGCGCTCGCGACTACTACCTTGCCCCCATCGACAAGTGCTACGAGCTAGTAGGTCTCATTCGCGCCAACTGGCGCGGCCTCTCCGGCGGCCCCGAGGTCTGGAAGGAAATCGACAACTTCTTCACCCGCCTGAAAGCACAGGCAGGCGTCAAGGAACCGGAAGCCAGAGACCTGGGACCGGCATCTTCCCCCGACCCCCAACCCCTGGACCAACCCCATGCCTGATCTCACCTTCACGGTCGAGGGGGCCGAGGCCGTGACCTACGCCGCCTCCCCGCTCCTGGCTTTCAAGCTGCGCGTCGCGAACGCCTACGCCGAAGAGCAGATAGCCTCCGTGGTGCTCACCTGCCAGATCAGGCTCGATGTCACCAAACGCCGCTACACCGACCACGAGCGCGAGCGTCTGCGTGACCTCTTCGGCGAACCGGCGCGCTGGGGCGACACCCTGCGCAACATGCTCTGGACCTTCGCCGCGACCAACGTGCCCCCCTTCACCGGCAGTATCGTCGCCAATCTACCCGTCACCTGCACCTACGATTTCAACCTGGCCGCCGTCAAGTACTTCTACTCGCTTGAGGACGGCGAGGTCCCCCTCTCCTTCCTCTTCAGTGGCACCGTCTTCTACCGCTCCGAAGAAGAAGGCCTCCAGGTGGAGCAAATCCCGTGGGAGAAAGAGGCCACGTTCCGCCTTCCTATACAAATATGGCAGCAAATGATCGACCATTACTACCCCAACAGCGCATGGCTCTACCTCCGCCGCGACGCATTCGACCGCCTCTACCGCTACAAGATCGACCACGCCCTCCCCACCTGGGAGCAGGTAATCGACAAGTTGCTGCCTGACGCGGATCAGGGATCGAAGATTAGGAGCAAACAAACCCCCTCCCCAGCAGACTCCGGCCCCCGACCGCCCCCCGCTGGCGCTCATACCCCCGACCCCCGCGCCGAGGTCACATCATGAACCTCTCAGCCGTCAACAGCATAGTCAACGCCGTCCTGTACGAGGGATATGTCCTGTATCCCTACCGGCCCTCCTCAGTCAAGAACCGCCAGCGCTGGACGTTCGGGGGCCTATACCCCCGCGCCTACAGCGAGGCCCAGGGCGGCCTCGAACCCTACTCCATGCAGACCCAGTGCCTGGTGCTGGGCGACGAAACCACCAGCGTCGAAGTCATCGTCCGCTTCCTCCACATCCTGTCCCGCCAGGTAAGAGAGCTCACCTCGTCCCCCAGTACCGGCCAAGCCTCGCGACCCGTCGAAGCCCTCTGGGTAGGCGACAAACTCTACCAAACCTGGCAGGAGGCCACCGAGCGCGACGCCGGCGGCGCCGAGTTAAACCTGAGCGACCTCCTCTCTAACCCCCGCGATATCCCCTTCGCCTTCCCCGCCATCACAGAGGTAGAGCCCCTGCGCCTACCCACCGGCGAGCAAGTAGGCGATATCGTGCGCGACCAGAGGCCAGTAGACGGCCGTGTCTCCGTCCGGGCCGAACACCTTGGGGACAGGCTCTTCAAGCTCACCGTGCAGGTGGAGAATCTCACCCCCTGGGAGGCTGGCCACCATGCACCCGGCGAAGACCGCGCCGCCCGAGAGGAAGCCCTCCTCCTGGCATTCGCCTCCACCCACACCATCCTGGGCGTCGCCAACGGCGAATTCGTTTCCCTGATAGACCCGCCCGCCGAGTGCCGCGAGGCTGCGTCCACATGCGCCAACCTGGGCACCTGGCCCGTACTCGTAGGTAAAGAGGGCGAGCGCGACCTCATGCTCTCCTCGCCCATCATCCTCTACGACTACCCGCAGGTTGCCCCCGAGAGCCCCGGCGACCTCTTCGACGGCACCGAGATCGATGAGATCCTAACCCTGCGCATCATGACCCTCACCGACGACGAAAAAAAGGAGATGCGAGCCGTGGACCCCCGCGCCCGCGCCCTCCTCGACCGCACCGAAGCCCTCACCGCCGACCAAATGATGGACCTGCACGGCACCATCCGGAGTATGATGAGTAAAGAGTAGTGATATTGCGTATTGCGTATTACGTAGAGGAAGAAGGATAGAGGTTCTACCACCCAAATTTCGTAGGCACGCAATACGCAATTGGAGCCCCACATGGATAGCTGGGAAGCCCTCGAAAACAAACCCGAAATACAATCGATCCGCATCGGCCAGACCGACCTCAAGCCGGGCGACG